>CANGAC010000085.1 GCA_947451425.1 Bacteriovoracaceae bacterium
CGAAGAGACCTTGGAGAAATACTAAGGTGTACTTATGAAAACGTATTGGTCAGCTTTTCTTTCCCTGCTCTTTTTCACCATGCTCACGGGCTGTGGGAATGAACAATTCGGTACCGGAGGTAAATCTTCCGAGTCCGTAGCAAATCCTTTAACAAGCTTTTCCTATCAAGCTTGTACTAGCTACACTTTGATTAAACCCAAAGTAGATGTGCTTTATGTGGTAGATAACTCGGGTAGCTCTGGTTACATCCCATCTGAATTAAAAAGTTCAATTGCAAGTACGGTAAATTCATTGTCGAAGGAATTCGACTTTAGAGTTGTAGGTACTTCTTTAGTATCTACAAGTTTGACTGATTATAATGTCATTACCAACTCTACGGATCTCGTTGGAATAAACCCTGCAAAAATCATATCAAGCCCTGGTCAGTTTGGCTTTTTCACACAAGGTTCATCACAGGGTGGATATGAACAAGGGTTGACTAGAGTTTATAATTATCTAAATCAATACAAGGGAACTTTATTCAGACAAAATTCTCATCTGATTGTTGTGCTCGTATCTAATGGTTTGGATGCAGACATTGAGTATCCAGCTGTACAGTATGGTCAGGGAATTAACTCACCTATTTTAATGAAGTCTGATGGAGCTGCGAAATTTGCAGTTCTTCAGAACAACTTACTTTCAATAAAAAATTATCTTCAATCATCTCAGCTGAGATTCATTTCAGCTACGGCACACACATCGTGCCAATCTGGATGGTGGGCTTCACAAAACTCTTACGTAGCAATGTCTCGTAAATTATATGAGCTCTCTGGTTCAAGCGATCAAGGCGGAGATCCAGCTCCAGATGCATATGATTTGTGCGCTTCCGGTGTTAATCAACTTTTTAGTTCTTTAAATAGTGCAATTCAACAAGTAACAATTCCTCATCAATATAAGTACTGGCCAATCACATTTGCTGATAATAATTCATCTACTGTTTCATTTGATGACATTAAAGTTACAAAAATTAGTCCGTCGAATTCAAAGGTTGAACTTGTTAAAGGTGTAGATTGGAATCTAAAAGATTTTGGATCTATTACTTCAGTGAATACAAGAGTACTTCCTTCAGCAGGTGAAAGTGTAAGCGGAAGATACTTTGTAGAATTTGTTAATAACTTAGTTTACCCAAATTGTGTTTTGGTTACTTCTGTATCTCAAACTGAGACTTTCAACTGGGTAGTACTACCTCAAAACCCCGTTTTCCCTGTAAAAGTTTTTGTTAATGGAGTCGAAATCCCACAAAGTGCATTAGGTACATCTGTGAGTGGATTTAAAACGGACAACATTAAATTTAGTCCTGCTAGTACTCCACCAGTTATGAAATCAGGATTCTTCTTAGAAATTACAAATTCAGCCTATTTCTACAAATCTGGTGATGGTGTATCAACGCAATACACACCGGCCGGAATTTAATCTGAAATAAAACATTGAAACGAAAAGGCTCCTTCGGGAGCCTTTTTATTTTCTAGAGTTCCCCACCGGATTTTTCCTGATTCATTTTCCGGACCGCATTCATGAATCGAATGATGGGGTACATCTTCTGAACTTTTGAATAGTCCATCTCAATGAAGTTCTTCCCTTCAATGATAATGAGTTCCCCGAAAAGACCCACGTTCTTGCCGTCTTCAAGGGATGAAGGGCTCAGTGTGACGTTCTTACTGCGGAAATCATCAATCACCGGAGTCAGGTCATACATCTTGGTAAATTTCGGAGGAGCATCTTCCGAAATCCGGAGATTCGGAATGTCCTTAAGAAGAGAGTTTCCCTTATCCAGGATCTTCGCAATGATCATCTCGCACTTATCGGAGATTTTCATCTTCTTCTCATCGGCGAGATGGCGCTCAGAATTGTAATAGATAAAAATCTGACGAAGGATTTCTACGTTCCGGAGAAGGTACACCTGCGGAAGCTTGTCCTCATCGTCCTGCACTTCCATGAGACCCATCTGGACCAGAAGATTCACGATGGATTCAAGCTTCACTTCCATGATCTGATACATGTCATTGGTGTAAAGTGTAAGAGTGCGCTTATGAACAGACAGGGCCTGTGACTTAATCTCACCGTGGGCCTTGTAGACGAGGAACAATGTTCCCAGCACACGCATGACTTCAATCGGCTTCATGAACTCATAGGAACCTGCGGCCTTTCCGTAATTCACGGCCGCATTGTCCTCGAGCTCTTTCACGCGGAAATTTGTTTTACGGAGGCGTGTGACCAGAGTGTTGATGATGGTCTTGAACCATGGGTTCAGAGACTGCATGGTCTTTCCGAAAGCGGCAAATGAGATTTCGATAATCTCAACCGTCGTGACTGCAGAGGCCGAACACGACCGTTTTCTGCCTGAACCATCTTCGTCAAAGTAGGCCATCTCGCCGATCACTTCTCCGGTCCGAAGCATCGCAAGTTCGATGAAGCCCTTGCCCTTTGGCTTGTAGAGCCTGACCTGTCCTTTCTGGATGATGAATAAGGAATCTGCGAAATCGCCTTCATTGAAAAGAATCTCCCCTGCTTTGAGAGTTCTGATTCCTGATTTTGAAGCCGCCGCAGTTGTTGTCATTACTTAATTCTTTCAACGATGAGAGAGAGGGCCTCACCACCGCCGATGCAGATCGCAGTACATCCGTACTTGGCTTTCTTCTGTTTCATGGCGTTCATGAGAGTCACGAGGATCCTTGCTCCGGAAGCACCGATCGGGTGACCAATGGCCACGGCACCACCGAAGACATTCACTTTCTCATGCGGGATCTCGCACTCTTTCATCGCGGCCATGGTGACTGCGGCAAATGCTTCGTTGATCTCAAAGAGATCAATCTGATTGATATTGAGATTGGCCTTCTTGAGAGACTTTTTGATCGCATCTACAGGTGCAGTCGTAAACCAGTTCGGCTCGTGAGCATTAGATGCATAAGCGAGGATCTTGAATTCCGCCTGAGAAGCATAGGCGTCTCCTCCGAGAACGAGAGCTGCAGCTCCATCATTGATCGTCGAAGCATTGGCCGCCGTAATCGTACCGGCCTTATCGAAAGCAGGTTTGAGCGAAGGCATTTTTTCAAAGTTCGCTTTTCCCGGACCTTCGTCTTCAGTGATATCGACAGTTCCGCCTTTGGCAGGAACTTTTACTGCGACGATCTCATCTTTGAACATGCCGTCTTTCTGAGCGGCCTGAGCGCGCTTGAAAGAAGTAATCGCAAAGGTGTCCTGCTCTTCGCGGGTCATCTTATATTTCTTCGTGCACTCTTCCGCGCACACACCCATCGCAACATTCTGATAAGCATCTGTGAGACCATCGAAGGCCATCGAGTCTTTCATTTCTGTAGGGCCGTACTTGAATCCGGTTCTCGAGTTCATGAGAAGGTGCGGGGCCAGAGACATGTTCTCCATCCCACCCGCTACTACGAGTTGGTTATCGCCAGTCATGATGGAACGGGCACCGAGAATCACGGCCTGAAGTCCTGAGCCGCAAACTTTTCCTACGGTCGTTGCAGGAACAGTGTTCGGAAGACCGGCACCGAGAAGGGCCTGGCGGGCAGGTGCTTGTCCGACACCAGAAGTGATCACATTCCCCATGAAGACTTCATCAATTTTATTTTTATCCACACCCGCTTTCGCAATGGCGCCTTCAATAGCAGTTGAACCAAGCTTCGTCGCCGGCACCTGTGAAAGTGTGCCCATGAAAGATCCGATCGGAGTGCGAGCGCCACCAAGAATATAAACTGCCATAGGATGTCCTTTTACGAATGAGAGATTGTCTTTCTATCGGAAATATCTTAAACGAAGGCTGCTCTGAATTGCACCTAAAAATCATTCATTTAAGGCGGGAAGTCATGCTGGCAAGACAGAAGAATTCAAAGAGCGGAAAACCGATTCCACTCGACTGGTCAGAAGGGGTCGCGCGCCTTCTGAATGAGTCATATAAGTCAGAATGTAAGGCGCAGAAACGTTATTTCGACGTCTACGGCCAGATATTCCAGGAAGAGCTCCTCCTTATCACGTCCTGGTTGTCGGACACGGATCAGTTCGCTGCTCCGATCACACTTTTCCTCTCCTGTAGTCCCGATGACATGAATACAGAGAAAAAGGTCAAAGAAACCCAGGAAAACTATATCGATCTTATCGGGATGTTTTTTGATGAGATCTTTGCCTCTGAAGAATGGAATGAATTTGAGCCTGACTGGCAGGAAGTGACTCACAAGAATCACACCTACTGGTACAAGATCACCCGCGAGAACGTGAACGCGACCATTGAGGCCAATAAGCTTTTGGGCGAGAACTTCGATCTGGAAGCAGATCTGGAAGAGTTTGAAGACGACGATCAGTAATAAAAAAAGGCTCCGATAGGAGCCTTTTTTTAAGTTAAATAATCATTCATCTTCGTAGCGGAGTGAGCTCGAGATTGTCTCAATCCCGATATCGTCTCCATCATCATCATCATCATCCGCATTCACAAGTTCATCTTCTTCGAAATCAAACTCCGAAGTGATGTTGAGCTGGTTGAGGACAGTATAGAATTCCTTGTCGTCAGAAAGATCTGAGAGAAGGGCTTCGATATATTTCGGTGGATACTTCGAGATAAGTTCTTCGATGTATTCCTGGAGCTTTCCTTCCTTCAGGATCTCGCGTTTCTTCTGGATGACCTTCCAGTTACGGAGATAGTGAAGGCGGCAATAAGACTGAGTGGTGCGGATGTTGTCACATCCCTTCTCGACACACTCATCATTCTTCGGATCAATGAAGAAATCCATTGTGCCGATAGCTTCAGCAATGTCTTTCCAGTTAAAGTGTTCACGAAGCTCAGCAATCTCGTCACCGATCTTGCCTTCAAGTTCACTCATGACAGCGTTCTTGTACTTCTTGCTCTTACCTTCAAAGATATCGATCTGAACTTCTTCGTCGTATTTTGATTTTGCGCCCTTGTTGCCCTTCGACTTCTTGGCGTACTCGAGGAATTCATCCTCATCGTCACCTTCGGCCGCACGGCGGGGAGCAGGCTCTTCTTCAACGTCTTCACCACGAGCGATCCGCTTAGCGCGTTCCTTCTCGTCTTTCAGCCGTTGCTTTTCGTCTTCTTTTTTCTTTTTTGCGTCGATTTTTTCCTGGGCCTTGGCCTTGATCGCAGCGAGCTTCGCTTGCTCTTTCTGCTTCTTCTCAGCTTCTTTTGATTTCAGTTTTTCTTTTTCAGCTTTTTCTTTTTCTTTCGCAGCGAGAGCTTTCTCACGTGCTTTCTCTTTTTCAAGAGCAGCTTTTTCTTTAGCCTTCTCTTTCGCAAGAAGTGCTTTTTCTTTGGCAGCAGCAGCCAGTTCTTTTGCCTTAAGAGCTTTCAATTGCTCTTTCGTCATCGTCTTCACTTTCGCGACGACTTTCTGAACGAGAGTTTTAGGTTTCTTAGCGGGCGCTGCTTTTTTTGCGGGTGCTTTTTTTGCTGGGGCTTTCTTCGCCATCTTAGCTACTTTTTTTGGAGGGGTTTTTGCCGGTTTCTTTGCAGCGGGCTTAGCTGCTTTCTTAGCGGGCATTTTACCTGCGGGCTTCTTTTTAGCCATACATTTCTCCTCAAAAAATACTTAAGCAAATTCAGTGCGTATAAAACAAATTTAGTAGATACACTAGCAAACCGCGTGTCCGTTTGTGAAGGAAAAATGAGTAAGACGGGCCTAATGGATCGCCTTGAGCTCGTTCGAGGCAATTACCATCCGCTGAACCTCGGAAGTTCCCTCATAAATCTCAGTGATCTTGGCATCCCGGAACATGCGCTCGACCGGGTATTCCTTGGTATAGCCATTCCCTCCGCAGAGTTGGATCGCCTTGGTGGTGACCCACATCGCTGATTCAGAAGCCATGAGCTTCGCCTGAGCGGACTCTTTGGAATAAGGAAGCCCTGCATCTTTAAGCGCAGACGCGTGGTAAATCAGAAGGCGTGAAGCGCCGATTTTCGTACTCATATCCGCGAGCATGAACTGGATTCCCTGAAGATCGGAAAGTGGAGCTCCGAACTGAATTCTCTGCTTGGTATAACGAATGGCATAATCAAAGGCTCCCTGGGCAATTCCCAGCGCCTGAGCAGCGATCCCGATGCGTCCCCCGTCAAGAGTGGCCATGGCCACACGGAAGCCTTTTTCAGCTTCACCGAGAAGAGCATCTTTCGGAACTTTCACCTTATCAAAAGCAAGCTGACAGGTTGAAGAGCCGCGGATTCCGAGCTTGTCTTCTTCCTTGATGATCGAGAATCCCGGTGTGGATGTCTCGACGATGAAGCAGGAAATACCCTTATAGTCCGGAGTCTTTTTCGTTTTCGCGAACACGATACAAACGTTGGCTTCTTTGCCGTTAGTAATCCAATTTTTCACTCCGTTGATTTCCCAGTGGTCACCTTTGTCTTCAGCAAATGTCGTGAGAGATCCGGCATCCGAGCCAGCGTTTGGTTCAGAAAGGCAGAAGCATCCGATCCACTCGCCAGTCGCCATTTTCGGAAGGTATTTTTTCTTCTGGGCATCTGTTCCGAAATTGAGAATCGGCCAGATCCCGAGTGAAGTATGAGCAGAAACAAACACCCCTGATGAGGCGCAGTTTCTTGAGATTTCTTCCACGATGAGTGAGTAAGAAAGATAGTCCATCCCTGCTCCGCCGAACTCTTCCGGAACGTAGGATCCGAGGAATCCATTCTCCGCAAGTTTTGCGATCTGAGTTTTAGGAAGATGGCCTTCGTGATCCACTTTCATGGCGTGAGGAAGAATTTCTGAATCAGAAAACTTCTTGAGCATATCGCGGATTTCTTTGTACTTCTCATCGAGCATCATAGTGTTATTTCCCTGTAAAATTTGCTTTGCGTTTTTCTAAGAAGGCCGAAGTCCCTTCGATCATTTCCGGACTCTGGAAAATATTCCCGAACTCCATTGCCTCGACGTCGAATCCTTTTCCGATCGTCGCTTTCGCGCGGGAAATGGCCGCCGGAGAATTTGCCAGAGTCAGCTTAAACCAGTTCTGGCATCCTTCCATGAGAGCCGCTTTGTTTTCAAAAAGTTCGAGGGCAATCCCGAGACTCTTTGCTTCAGCTGCCGTCACATTTCTCCCGGAAAGCATGATCTCTTTAGCGCGTCTTTCACCGACAATCCGGAAAAGTCTCTGCGTTCCACCGAACCCGGGAATCAGCCCGAGTTTTACTTCCGGAAGCCCGAAGACTGCGTTGTTGGTCGCGAAAATAAAATCACAAGCCATCGCCATCTCAAACCCACCGCCGAGAGCAAATCCGTTCACGGCTGCGATCGTAGGAAACGGCAGACTCTCGAGGAGAATCGTGACCATTTGTCCGAGTTCCGAGAAGGCCCTGGCCTCTCCGTTTGTCATCGGCCGCATTTCTGCGATGTCTGCTCCTGCGATGAAAGCTTTTTCGCCTTCGCCAGTCAGGATCAGGCCCTTCAGGTTTGAGCGCTGAAGTTCGGAGAGACATTCTTTCAGTTCGCGGTGAACCTGAATGTTGAGCGCATTGAGTTTTGCCGGGCGGTTGATTGAAAGAACCGCAACGTCGCCACTCGCATCGAGCGAGATGGTTTCAAATTTATTTGTCATAAGTGTAGAATCCTTTGCCGTTCTTCTTCCCGAATCTTCCTGCGGCCACATATTGCTTCAAGAGCGGACACGGACGATATTTTGTATCCCCAAGCCCATCATGAAGGACATTCATGATGGCCAGGCACGTATCAAGTCCGATGAAGTCGGCCAGTTCCAGAGGTCCCATCGGCTGATTTGTTCCGAGTTTCATGGCAGTATCAAGATCTTTCGCCGACGCCACACCTTCATAGAGGGCGTAGACAGCTTCATTGATCATCGGCATGAGGATACGATTCACAGCAAATCCCGGGTAATCCTGGGCCCGAACAAAGGTCTTGCCCATTTTTTCGGATACCGCAGCTACTGTGTTGAAGGTTTCATCGGTCGTCTCTAAGCCACGAATTCCTTCCACAAGCTTCATGACGGGAACCGGATTCATGAAGTGCATGCCGGCCACGAGCTGAGCGCGTTTTGTGACGGCGGCAATTTCCGTGATGGAAATCGAAGAGGTATTTGAGGCAAGGATGGCGTCGGGTTTGACGATTTCGTCGAGCTTTCTGAAAATCTCAAATTTCAGATCTTTTCTTTCGGTCGCAGCTTCAATCACGAGATCGCAATTTTTCAGGTCGTTCATTTCGAGAGTGGCGGTGATTCTTCCAAAAAACGTCTTCGCATCGTCGGCTGTCCACTTGGCCTTATCGACACCTTTGTCGAGCTGCGTCTTAATAAAGTTGTGACCAAAATCGAGGGAGTTTTTGAAGGCATCGAAGAGGATAACCTGGAATCCGGATTGGGCAGCGACCTGGGCAATCCCCCGTCCCATCTGTCCAGCTCCAACAATTCCAATCGTTTGAATATTCCGCATATGAACCCGTCCTTCACGTGAAATAAGAGAGAAAAAAAGTGTGGAATAACAATATGTCGACGGATTTCGGGGGTCAACGACATTCACTCTTGCCACAAGATCGTAGATTGTTTATAACATCGCAATATTTTTGAATAAATATGCAATCAGGAGAACATTAAGTGGCCAATCACAAGTCATCAGAAAAAAGAGCGAAACAAGAAAAAACTCGTCGTATGACGAACAAGGTAAAGACTGCACGTGCGAGAACGACAGTTAAGTCACTTCGTGAAGCAGTTGCTAAAGGCGACGTTGCGACAGCGAAGACTCTTCTTGTAAAAGCTCAATCACTTCTCGCGAAGCTCGCTAAGTCGCCAGCGATGAAGAAGCAGACAGCTGCGCGTAAGACTTCACGTCTCACGAAGATGGTTGCTGGTTTAAATAAATAATTTGCCATAGAACCTGGCTTTTTTAAGAATAAGACCCAAAGTATAACCATACTTTGGGTTTTCTTATTTAAGGGGTTTCTATGAAATTTTCTACTCTCGCACTTCTTCTCATATCTCTTCTCCTCACTTCCTGCGGACTCCAGTCGATTCCTCAGGCCAACAACAATGTGGAAGCTCAGTGGGCAGAAGTTCAGAACCAATATAAAAGACGCGCTGACCTTATTCCGAATCTCGTAAACGTCGTGAAGGGTTATGCCAAACACGAACAGGAAACACTGGAAGGCGTGATCGAAGCGCGGGCGAAAGCGACGGCAGTCAATGTCGATGCAAAAAACCTGAATCCTGAAACGATGAAGAAATTCCAGGAAGCCCAGACCGGTTTATCACAGGCCCTGGGACGCCTCATGGTGGTTGCGGAAAAATATCCGGATCTCAAGGCCAACGAAAGTTTCAATGGTCTTCAGGCGCAGCTTGAAGGAACAGAAAACAGAATCTCGGTGGCCCGTCGCCGGTACATCGAATCCGTTCAGGAATTTAATAATCTCGTGACAGTTTTCCCGACAAGTCTCACGAACTCGATGGTTCATCACCTCGATAAAAAACCTCAGTTCACTGCTGCTGAAACTGAACAGGCCACTCCGCAAGTTCAATTTTAATGCGGATTTTTCTCTCTCTCATTTTTCTTCTTAGCTTTTCAGTCTGGGCGCAGGAACTTCAGGTTCCTGCACTCACTTCTCCCGTCATGGACACGGCCGGGATTCTTTCTGCGGAAGAGCGGGAAGATCTCGCGAAGTATGCTTACGAAATTTACACCCACAACGGTCCTCAGGTCACAATCTACGTTGTGCCCGATCTTCAGGGTTTTGCCATTGAAGATTACTCCATCAAAGTGGCGGAGAAGTGGCAGCTGGGAACAAAGAAGGCCGGAAACGGAATTCTCGTTCTCATCGCAAAGAACGACCGTCAGATGAGAATTGAAGTCGGTGAAGGGATCGAAGGCGAACTCACCGACTACGATACGTCTCAGTACACGAGAAAAATTTTTCCGGAGTATTTTCGCCGAGGAGAATTTCATGCGGGTCTAAGACTCTTTCTTGAAGACGTTGCCCGCCGGTTTAATATTAAAGAGCAAAATGAAAGCTCGCTCGTAAGACGAGCGGCCCCGGCGAGACCGAATTCTCCGTTTGGTCCTGCTCTTCCTTTCTTTGTCATCGTTCTGGTGGTGAGTTATCTCATCGGCATGAAAAAGCCCCTGCTTCGTGGGACCTTAAGTGGCGCGGGGATGGCAGGAGTGGGATGGCTCATGATTCCGGGAATCGGCACGGCCATTATTTTCCTCGTCATTTTCGGCTTTCTCATTGGCGTGATCGGCATCGGTAACATCCTCATGGGACTTGCGATGAGTGGCGGTCGCGGTGGTGGCGGAGGATACGGCGGAGGCGGCGGCGGTGGTTGGGGTGGTGGCGGCGGAGGATTCTCCGGCGGCGGTTCATCGGGGAGCTGGTAATGAATGCAATGATGACTCAGGAAGATATTAAGATTGTCGAAGATAAGATCCGTCAGTTTGAGCTAAATACCGGCTGCGAACTTCTTCTTATCGTATGCAAGAGTTCGGATGATTATCCGGCAGCACCTTTTCGTTTCGCCCTTGTGGCGAGCTTTCTCTTTAATCTCGTTTTCAGTCACTATATCGAATTTCAGCATGCGGAATTGTGGCCACTCTTTTTCCTGATTACTTTCCTGCTCTTTACCTGGCTCGGAAGATTCTGGCTGGTAAAAAGACTCGCCCTTGCTGACTTCGAAGTCCGACGGGAATCATTGGAAAAAGCGATTGAGCTTTTTCATACGCAAGGATCATCCAAGGTCAGCCATCAGCTGACGGCCATGATCATGGTTTCGGTACTAGAGAGGCAAATTCACGTCCTGGTTGATAACAAACTAAAAGAACAGATTTCCCAGCAGGAGCTTGATGACCTTGTCATCATCATGCAGTCTCACTTCCGCGCCGGGAACATGGCCCTTGGCTTTAGTGAGAGCATTCAATCTCTTCAGGAGAAGATTTTGAAGGATTTTGGTGGTAAGGTGGGAACAAAGAATCCTGGCGAACTCAAAGACTCCATTCTCTTTCTCTGAGGAATGTATGATTAATCGTTATGACGTGAAAGACATCTCTGATCTCTGGACCGACGAGAGCCGCTTCCGCTATTACCTGAAAGTGGAACTCGCTCATCTTCGCACACTGGAAGAATCCGGCATGGTTCCGAAAGGAACAGCGGACAAGATGACGAACGCTAAAATCAATCCCGATCGCATCGCCGAAATCGAGAAAGTCACGAACCACGATGTGATTGCATTCTGCACGAGTGTTACAGAACAGTACGCACCGGAAGACGGGCGCTTCTTTCATTTCGGGATCACATCTTCAGATGTGATCGATACCGCTCACGCCCTTCTCATGAAAGACTCAATGGCCGTCATTGAAAAAGATCTCGCGAGTCTTGAAGAAGCGCTGAAAAACAAAGCTTCTGAAACAAGTGACCTTCTCTGTATGGGAAGAAGTCATGGGATTTTTGCCGAGGCAATGGTCTTCGGTCAGAAGTTTCTTTCTTTCCAGGCGGAGATTAAAAGAAGAAGAATCGACTGGACTCACATTACGGGTGAACTCACGGGCCAGCTTTCTGGTGCCGTCGGAAACTACACCGTTGTCACTCCCGAGCAGGAAGTTGCGACACTTGCTAAACTTGGTCTTAAAGTAGAACCGGTTTCCACCCAGGTCATACCGCGCGACCGTTACGCCCTTACGGTTCAGATCGGTGCTCTCATAGGGTCCCTTCTTGAAAGAATGGCCACAGAGTTCCGCCTTCTTCAGCACTCTGACGTGGATGAAGTCCGCGAAGGATTTGCCAAGGGTCAGAAAGGCTCTTCCACCATGCCTCATAAGAAGAATCCCATTTCTTCTGAAAACATTGCCGGCATGGCCCGGATGCTTCGCTCTCACGTTATCCCTGCTCTTGAAAACTGTGCTCTCTGGCATGAGAGAGATATTTCTCACTCTTCAGTTGAGCGCATGCTTCTCCCCGATCACTTCGGCCTTCTTTCCTATTCTCTGAGAAGAATGAAGAATGTAGTTGAGAATCTCGTCATTGATCGCGAGAAGATTGAGGCGAAAGTCTCGGGCAATGAAAAAATCTATTCGAGTTACGTTCTTCATCACCTCATCCGCATGAACCCGGAGAAGAAACGGGAAGAGCTTTATGAGATCGTCCAGAAGGCTTTCTTTGATTCAAATTCAAAGGAAGAACTGAAAGCAAACCTCATGAAACTTTCCGTGAAACATGAAGCCGCGAAGTGGATTGATTTCGAAAATCTCCGGAACCACTATAAAACAGAGTTCCGGAAGATTCAGGCGCGGGTCTAGTTACTCAAAACTTCCGGTCATCATATTATAGCGGGTCATCCGTCCGTTCGGGGCAATGTGATAAGCCCCCTCTTCTCTGACTTCAATACGGCCTTCGCTTCCCACGTACTGGCTCTTGTAATCAGAGCGATCAGCATCGTAGATGACGAAGTAACTTCCGATGGATCCAGCGAGAAGCCGCGCCTGTCTACCACCGACCAGTGAGTCGCGGGGACCACGGGAGCCGATGTAATTATCAGAGAAAGTTCCGTTGTTGTAGGCCACGAGATAACTGCCAACCAGGGCCCCTCCAAGATTGCGGCCAACGACGAGAATAGGATTCTGTGTTCCGCCGACATATTTTTCTGCAATACGATTTCCGTCTGTCGCGTAGATATAAGAACCCATGGCAATCATCGCAATCGAACTTGAAGCTTCAACTACTGGAGTATCATTTCCCGACATGTATTTTTCCAGGATCTGTCCGCCAGCTTTTGCGACGAGAAGATACGATCCCATCATGGCCACGGCCATCCGGCCACGAACGACAAAAACCTTCGCGCCATTTCCGCCAACGTATTTCTGAGCAAAGTTTCCTTGGAAATAAG
>CANGAC010000086.1 GCA_947451425.1 Bacteriovoracaceae bacterium
CGCGAAGGGGTGAAAGTTTACGTCCTTTACGAAAAAGTCCTGATCAAGATGGATAAGCATCTTCTGGATGAAATGCATGAAGCGGGAATTCACACCGGACTCTTCAAGCCATTCACGCGCAATAAGTGGCACCTGAATTTCCGCAATCACCGGAAGATCATGGTGATCGACGGGAAGGTGGGATTTTTCGGAGGTATCAATATCGGCGATGACTACGTCGGAAAGTATCCCAAGATCGGACACTGGAGAGACACCAACGTCCGGGTCAAGGGGCCTTCGCTCATTCCGGCCCAGATGTCGTTTTGCAACGACTGGAAGGATTCACAGGAAAAAGCACCAGACATTGAATGGAAACATGGTCCGTCTGATGGAGACGCGAACGTTCTTGTTTTTAGTTCCGGACCGATTGAAGAAAAACCATTCTGCCTTCTCCATCACATCGCATTGATTGAACTCGCAAGAAAACGCCTCTGGATCGCGAACCCCTACATCGTTCCTCCGCAAAGTCTGATGGACGCTCTGGCGATGGCCGCTCTCCGGGGAGTTGATGTGCGGATTCTTGTTCCCAGTTATTCGGATAACTTTCTCATCATGGCGGTGGCCGAAATCTACTACGAGCGCCTCATGAGCTATGGTGTGCGGATCTTCAAGTACCAGGAGGGATTTCTCCATCAGAAAGTCATGGTAGTAGATGACACTCTTGGTGTGGTCGGGTCGGCCAATCTTGATTTCCGGAGTATGTATCTTAATTTTGAAATCACGACCGTGTGTAGTGATCCTGACTATATTGAAGCTCTGGACCGGATGCTGCAAAAAGATCTTGCGGCATCCCGCGAGCTGACGAAAGAAGAATTCCGCAGGAAAACGCTCATGAAGAAAATTACGGAACGGGCAACCAACCTTCTTGCACCGGTGCTTTAAGCTTCCCCCTTCGCTACAATCAAAGCGGAGGTTTTATGAATGATCTGCAATTAAAAGATGAAGTCAGCAAGAGACTCCTCTCGAACGGAGAAATGGACGCTCACAATATCGAAATCATAGTCGATCAGGGAGTGGTGATTCTCGAAGGCGATGTGAATGGCAGACACGCCAAGAGAGTCGTCGAAAAATGCCTCGCTGAAATGGAAGGAATCCGGAATGTAGAGAACCGCCTGAAAGTCAGACGGATCTCCCGATTCTCAGACAATTCCATGCACGGGTTTTAGCTGTCACGGTTCTGTTCCATCTCTTTGGGAGAAGTGGTGCTGTCGTAGAATACGGGGTCAGTCTCTTCCTGATTTTCCCGAACTTCCTCATGGGAATCTTTCTCTGTTCTCTTTTTCATTTCTTCCGGTGATAGTTTCTTTGTCTCAGTGGTCTGAGGAACTCCGGCTTGTCCGCCGCTTCTGATACCTTCCCGCGCCACGGCCTGAAGGAGAGAGAAAACAAAAATGGCAACGATGAGGGATGTTTTTTTCATGAGACTCTATCCTCTGCTCTGTGAACATAGTTCCTTGCCCATTCAGTAATTTTAGTCTTGAAAGGATTTTTTCCTCTCATCAGCGTAAGAAAGCCGAGCCTGGCCATCTTCTTCATGTCGGATTGACCGGGCAAAAGGGCAGTCACGACAACACCCGTTTCTTTTATTTCTTTTCTCAGGGACTCAGCAAAGGACGTCAGACAGGCCATCGAAGCAGTATGCACAACATCCGTGCTGACGGGTGAGGTGAAAAGAATTCGTCCTGAGGCCTGCTCGATCATATCAGGAAGGATCAGTCTGGTGAGGTGAACACTCGCCATGATATTCATCCGGATGAGCTCGAGGTCTTTTTTCAGCTCGGATTCCCAGAAAGGCCCACCCCGGCCGGTTGCGATATTGATGGCCAGTGCTTCCAGTGGACGATTGTGCGATTTGATCTCCTGATAGAGAGAATCAGCTCCTGAAAATTTTGAAAGATCAGCGGAAACGGGGAATACTTCTGCTCCGAGATCCATCAGGATGTCGCGCGCGCGTTCGAGATCACTACCCTGATCTGTGATGATGAGATCAAAGCCATTGGTGGCAAATTGCCGGGCAAGTTCAAGGCCCACTCCGTCCGCTGCACCTGTGACGAGGGCGAGGGGACGCATGGTCGGGGATTCAGTTTCCATAGTACCTCCGGAAGGTCTGCCTATGAAACTCCGGGGCCGGTCTTTCGTCATTGACCACAGCATGCTACGCTGAGAGAAACTTTCATGAAGGAACACTGCATGTTCGATCTTAATACTGCCCGCAATATTTTTATCAAGGGACAACTGCCTGAATCGTTCGGAATTGATATTACACTCGTCGAAAAAGATTCTGTCACCGGCACTCTTGTTGTGGACCATCGTCATCTTCGTCCCGGTAATATAATGAACGGGGGAGTCAGCCTGGTGCTCCTGGAAACAATGGGCAGCATCAGTACATGCCTTTACATTGAACCGGAAAAATACAATGCGTTCGGCATTCAGGTGAATGCTAATCACCTGGCCGTCGCCAGACCTGGTGACGTGCTGTCAGCGAAATCAACACCCGTGCATATCGGAAAGACAACCCAGGTCTGGGATGTGAACATCACCAACCAGAAAGGGAAGCTCGTTTCATCCGGTCGGATCACGATGCTGGTTACCGAAGCTCCACTGCGGGGGTAAGCATGTCTCATACTTTTTCTGTCTGCAAAAATTGTCAGTCTCTCAACAAAGCCGATTCTGACCGAGCGCTCAAAGGCGAAGCGGTCTGCGGAAAATGTGGCAAGTCGCTCTCTTTTCATGGCCTCGTGAGCGAAGTGAGCACGGAAGATTTCCGACGGATTATCAAAAAAAGCGATATCCCTGTCATCGTGGATTTCTGGGCCTCCTGGTGCGGTCCCTGTAAGATGTACGGGCCAGAGTTTGAGAAAGCTTCGCGCATGGATAAGAACGCCGTTTTTCTCAAGGTCAACACGGAGACCGAACAGCTTCTCTCTTCTGAGCTCGGGATCCGCGGTATTCCCTGCACGATTATTTTTTCCGGTGGCAAGGAAGTTCGTCGGGAATCAGGTGCGATGAGTGCGCAGCAAATTTCCTCCCTCGTCCCGCGCTCATAAGATAGACCCTAACAAGGGGTCCCTATGGAAAACACCATCATTGAAATTGAATCTCAAATCCGCTCTGTGAAAAAGATGTGCCGTGATCATGTGGGACTGCTGGAAGACACAGAAGAGAGGGCCCTGATGACGGCCGCGGCTGAAGTGCTGAATGGGCTGGAACGTGCCTTTCATTCCTGCTTCCATGACCAGAATCATACTCATATCTTTTCCCCGAAGAGCATAGAACCTTGGGATTAGGCTTTTAAACCCCTCTGAATAACGAAGGTTCTGGACAGAGGGCCAACTCATGTTAAGATTTTTAACATGAGAAATAAGCCGTTCATCTTTCAGCTTCTGTCGCTCCTCTTTCTTCTGGAGCCAGCGATCAAGATCCTTTACTTCAAAGCATCCACCCATTTTGATTTCGCAGTGATCTTAGCGAACGTATTCTCGCGCCATGGTTTCCGTGAGATCTTTGACTTCTGGATTGTCTTTCCGGTGGCGGGACTCATGCTCTGGAAGCTCCGGAAGTGGACGTACTTCGCCTTTCTTTCCGTCATGTCGTATCTCATCTTCAGTATCGCGACTTACGAAAAATACACCTGGCCCTACAACAGCGACTCACCACTTTTTTATCACTACTTTGTGATCGTGATTACTCTGGGAACGATTGCCTACTTCCTCGTTCCGGATGTTCGCGCTCCGTTCTTTAACCGGAAGCTCCGCTGGTGGGAAAACAAGCCCCGCTACCGCATTGTCATTCCTGCCAAGGTGAGTGGTCAGAAGCACACTTTCCAGACCGAAATCATGAACATTTCTGAAACCGGTGCTTTCCTGAAAGACAATAATCTTCTCACTCCTGGTGATACCGTGAACATCACGTTCGAATCAGAAGGACTCCTGATGGATATCCCGGTTAAGGTCATCAGTCGCCACGTGGTTGCCGAGACTCCCGGCTTTGGTGTGCAATTCCAGCCCACATCCTTCAGTCACAAGTTTCAGATGATCCGACTGATTAACAGGATTAAGAATCACCGCTACCTGTAACCAAGTTACTTCCTAAAGATTGTTGGTATCCCTCTTGCTTCTTCCTGTGCAGAAGACACAGGAGGATTCACCATGATCAATGAAACCGGCAACACAGAAAACACCAGCTTCACGGATGAGGCACTCACCACCCCGACTGAGGCAGGACGCGCAGAAAACCCTAGCGGACCGATGCGGGAACTTGGCAGAAAAGGTCTTGAACCACTGCTAGGTGTTCTCACGAAACACCAGGGTGATGTCACTCCCTATTTCGATGCCGTCACAAAGGCCCTGAAGGCCGCCGCAGAGTCTTTGAAAGGAGAAAATCCCGGAGAAGCAGAGACTTTCATTTCCGGTTACTTCACTGAGGGAGCTGACTGGCTCTCGCAGTGGAAAGAAAAGCTCGCGGGAAAATCACAAACAGATCTTCTGAACTTTCTGGAAGAAGAAGGCAAGAAGAGTCCTGCGATTCTTTTCGGGGCTTCCTATTTTGCCGGACTAATTCTCGGAAGGTTCGGACGTCACCTCGGGAAAACGATAAAACCGAAGATCAATATTCACTAACAAGGAGTTCAGAATGGAACCAGATATCACTTCAAACACATACCAGGAAACCAATAACGTTCACCAACTTTATCCGGATGCTGATGTCCCTGTGCAAAGGGAGAGTTGGGGAGTCATACTGGAGAAACTATCAACAGACATGACGAATCTCTGGGGCAGACAATCGAGCCTCATGACCACCGAGTTGAATGAAAAAATGACCACCGTGAAAGGTGCTTCTTCCACTCTCATCGCCGGAGGAGCTTGTCTTCTGGTCGGGACTTTTGCACTGGCCGCAACAGCGATCATTTCACTTTCCAACATTGTTGATCCCTGGATCGCTGCCTTCATCGTCACGGTCATTCTGATGGGGACGGGATTCATCATGGTGAGAAGTGCTCAGAAAAAACTCATCGGTCGGGATCTCCTTCCGAACAGGTCGATCGAGACTCTGGGGCAGATCAGAAACACTATCCAGGAGAGAATTCATGAATTCAAAAGACAATAAAACTTCCGGAGAACTGAAACGCGAAGTCCTGAGCGAACTAAAAACTGTCCGAAGCGACCTGGATAAGATCCAGGGAAGATTAACTCCGGGCCAATTTATTGATGACACTCTCTTTCGGCCTGATGGAAAAAATCTCCGTGCGATCTTTGATCATCTTGCGGCCAATCCCATCGGGACGGCTTTTCTGAGTCTCGGAACACTTCTCCTCATGGAAAATAATTCGCACGTGACTTATGAAACGTCACTTCGTCAGAAATCCCTGGCGAAAGTGGATTCTGTGAAGGCGAAGGTCAGTGATGTGAATCTGAAAGTACAAGACGTCGTCGATTCCACGAAATCGAAATTTGAGGAAGTTCGAAATAAGATTTCTGATAAGGTGAATGCCAAAACCACAGGTTCTGAATTTCAGTTCAACGATGGTGGAGAATCCGGAATCGCAAGTCTTGAGGAAAATATCACCGAGCTCAAAAATACAGCACAGGAGAAGCTCGGCGCTGTGAAAAATCTTGATCCGATGTCTTATATGGCAGTCGGAGCTGGCCTCGGTGCTCTCACCGGAATGTCCCTCCCGGTATCAGAAAAAGAGCAGACTCTGATCGACCGGAACTTCAGCGGGAAACTTTCCGAATTCAGCACAGAATTCCAGGACGCGATTAACCAGTCCGTCCGGATGTTGAAGAATGAGTTACTCGGGAAGTTTACCGATTTTGATGTGAATCTTTTTAAGGGAAAAACTTCGTCTGAAAATACTTACCGTAGTGAATGATGACTAAAACGCCATCGCCCGTAGAGATACAGGGCGGTGGCACTTCCCATGTGCCAGAGGGCATGTGCCTGGAAAAAACTCGCCTTGTCGCAGGCCCATCTTGTTTCTTCCAGTAAGAATAAGAAAAAAGACAGAACACTCAGAACCACCGCCGCCTGGAGATAGCCATGCGAGCGGAAGCGGACGGCTTCCTGGCGGACGGCGATGAGGGAAATGATAAAGACGACGATGGAAAAACCGATCCGCATCACCTGACCCAGCTGCAGGAAAAGAATCCAGCTGCTGATGTAGACGATGTAAAAAATTGTTTCTTTTTTTCTTCTCGAAAGTTTTCCCATCTGAGTCCACAGCGGGAAAAAAATCAGTGTCATGACAATGCTCGCGTAATCCAGCGCTAGAGTTGTTCTCGTTTGCGTGGCGTGGAAAAGAAAGCTGGAAATGGCGAGAGTGATGTTACAAAAAACCCAGAATTCAAATTCTAAAGTCTTTCGGGGAGTACGGAAATAAAGGAGTGACGCACTCAGGAAATAGGCCCCGGAACTCCAGAATAGGATTCCGGCACCGGCATGAGGTTCACAGAAGCAATCAGGATAACATTCTATCGTGCCGAAATTCAAAGTCATGGTCCGATCTTAACGGAAATTCCACAAACAATCTCTCTCCTCACACGACGCTGACGTAATTTTAACAAGCCAAATTTCACTCACGAAGGGACAATCATTACAAATAATTCATGGAGAATTCATGACCACCGCTTCACTCTGGATGGAGTCGCAAAACCTGGCCAAGTTCCCCCTCATTTTCCGCATGAAACGGCTGCGGATACTTGCTCCCCGTGTGCACGTTCTCATCGAAACTGATTCTTACATCGTGAAAACAATTTCTGACCCCTCTGATCTCCGTGAAACTTTCCGCATGCGCTATGATGTTTTCTTCCGCGAGTTCGCGGGTCGCGGCGATCGCTTCTCGCTCATGCCTTATGATGTGGACCTTCATGACTTTGCCTGCGACCACCTGGTTGTTCAGGATAAGGCCTCTCGGAAAATCATCGCCACTTACCGTTTTCTTTTTCAGGAAGAGGGCGAGAAGAAAAACTTTTATACAGAAAGTGAATTCGATCTCTCCGCTTTCCGCGCCATTCCCGGGAATAAGCTGGAACTCGGGCGCGCCTGCGTCCACAAAGATTTCAGAACCGGCACGGTGATTGGCCTTCTCTGGAAGGGAATGGTTCAGTACGCGAAGAAAACCAACACCAGATATCTCTTCGGATGCTCGAGCCTGTGCCGGAAAGAATTCGCGGCCCTTCCTTACATCCGTGAGCAACTCGCAAAGCGCGACGCCGTCGTAACCCAGTTTGAAGTTCCGGCGAGAAGTGAATTCCATCTTTCAAAATATCCGGAAGTCATCCTTCCTGAAGTCATCTCCGAAGAACACCGCACGATGCCTTCTCTCATCAACATGTATCTGCTCGCCGGTGCGAAGATGGGAACGGAACTCGCCTACGATGCTGAGATGGACTGTCTTGATTTTTTTACCGTCATGGATTTTTCAAAGCTTCCGGCTTCTTTTGAGCGGAGGTTTGCTTGATAGAGGGCCGCACACTTCGACCGATTGACTTCAGAGTGGGCATGCCCGTCTTTCTAGCGTCTTTTAAGCTTTGTCTCTTCTTGATTCACCTGGTGTATTTTCTTCTCTCTCACATTGTGCTCACACTTGTGGTGAGAGACGAAAAAAGACGCCTGCGACTGATAGTGAAGAGCAATGCCTTTCATGCGACCCTGGTGATGAAGTACCTCGGGCTTGAGAGCTTCTACGAAGAGAACCTGGAAAAAGTGAAGGGGAAGCTCATCACCTGTAACCACCTCTCATATCTAGATGTGCTGGTCCTTTTCACCCGGTATCCGGCCCTCTTCATCACGTCCCGGGAGATCGAGCAGACTCCGGTTCTGGGCTGGATCACGAAACTTGCCGGATGTTTTTTTGTGGAGAGAAGAAAAGAGCTCCGCACTCCTGAGCAAGCGGAAAAAGAAATGGCCCTTATGCGCCAGAGGCTTTCAGAAGGATTCAACATCTTCTTATTTCCGGAAGGGACGAGCTCAGACGGAAAAACAGTTCTTTCCTTCAAGGCGCATTTTTTCCAGCTCGCGATTGATAGTAAGAGTTACCTTCAGCCTGTGGTTGTGAAATATCACGGTGCCAACCGTGATCTGGCGCCCTGGTATGGTGACATGACTTTCCTTCCGCACTTCTGGAAAGTCTGCACCCAGAAAAATTTCTCCATCGGTATCCATCAACTCCCGAAGATTTCCCCCGATGGGAAAGATAAATTCCAGCTGAAAGACGAAGCCCACAAAGCAATTCTGGAGGCCTATGAAAGGTATTAAGCTCCTTGGTGTCCCTTTCAAGGCAGGGCAGCCGCATTCTGGGGTGGCCCAGGCACCGGAAGCGATGAGAGAGAATCATCTCATCCCACTTCTTCGGGCGTTTTCTCCCCGGGTGGATGATCTTGGTGATCTGGACTTCTCTCTGTGCGGAGACCATTCCGACGGACAGATTAAAAATGAACGGGCGTCCGCACTGGGGAACGCGCTCATCAGCGAAAGCATTCAATCGGAAAACCTGAAGGACTTTTTTCTTCTGAATATTGGCGGCGATCATGGTCTCGCCCTCGGAACCATTCATGGCCTTCTTCATCATTATCCGGATCTCATCGTTGTGTGGGCCGACGCCCATGGCGACATCAACACTCCGGATGCTTCACAGTCAGGAAACTTTCACGGCATGCCCCTGTCATTTCTGCTGAAGGGAAACCAGGGAAGAGAAGAGTTTGCGTGGCTGCGAAAAATTCTTCGTCCGGAAAGATTAATTTTTATGGGGCCAAGAGATCTGGATCCCGCAGAAAAAGAAATCATCCGTGACCTGGGAATCCAGTGGTACTCGTCTGATGACATAAATTCTTTTGGTGCGGAAGCACTTTTACAGATGGCACTCAGGATTGCAGATCCGCACGGGAAGGCTCCGATCCATCTTTCTTTTGATGTGGATGTTTTCGATTCTGAAGACGTAGTGGCGACAGGAACAAGAGTTCCTCAGGGCCCTGATAAAAATGAAATGATGAAATTAGGACAGCTCCTTGGAGAGACGGGAAGACTCCAGTCGATGGACCTGGTGGAAGTGAATCCGGATTTTAGTCATGAGAAGAAAACATGTGAAACCCTGGAGCTTGCCCTGCGGTTCACTTTATCCGTGACTGCATCTGTGTTTGCTCAGCATCCGGCCCCTCTCATGTTCCCGAGTGAGCGCCTGAAAAATAAAGCAGGGACCGCAGTCCCTGCATTATTAAATTACTGTTCCTGATTCGAGTCAGGTTCAGAGGACGTGTTATCAATTTTATTATTCTTCGGAACCATGCGGGGATCACGTCCCCCGCGGACATTATTTGGTTCTGAACTACTTTCATCGATGTATTCGTAATCATCTGAGCTTCGACCGGTACCGGTAGAGGTGGGAAGAATTTCTTCATCCGTCTCTATGTATTCTTCTTCGTAATTGGCGGGATCTTCTGAAGCCGCATCATCGCTGATGGCCCCTGAACCCGTCGATGTTCTTTTCACGCTCGAAGCGGGAACAGGTGTTGCAACCGGAGCAGTGGCAGTTGCCGCCGGAGCGACTTCCGTCACAGGGGCGAGGGTCGTATCCGGATAGGCCGTAGTGGTTTTTGTGACTTCTTTTTTTCTCATGTCACAGGCGCTGAGGGCGAGAACTCCCGTCGTGAGCCACACGATCGACTTAAGTGCTTTCATAAGAAACTCCTTTTCTATTTTCACAGGATCTTTTGATCCCTGACTCACTCCTGTGAAGCAAAGCCAGTACCAACATTTTTTTTGTGTATAATAGATTCGTGATGAATAAAAACGATCAGAAAAAGCTCGAACAGCTTAGAACTTTAAGTGTTCTGATGGACTCTCGTTTCGAGGGACCGTTTGGTATCCGTTTTGGTCTGGATGGTATCCTGGGTTTTGTGCCCTTCATCGGGGACATTGTCACCACGACCATTTCTTTCTATCTCTTGGTCGAAGCCGCCAGTCTGGGGGCCACACCTGCCACTCTCATCCGGATGGCGATGAACATTTTCTTTGAAAACTTTGTTGATATGGTTCCGGTGCTGGGAAGCTTCTTTGATATTTACTTCAAGGCCAACAATAAGAATGTGAAAATCCTCGAAGCCCAGCTCGCCCATCCCGAGAAAACATCCCGCGCCTCAAGGATCATTCTTCTTCTCATCATCCTGGGACTTCTCATCCTGTTTTTTGCCATGGTTTATATCAGCTGGATGATCCTCCAGCTTCTGATAGGACTTCTGTCTTAGGAGATTAATTAAGACGGATATATCGTCCTTCCAAACCCTGCGATCCTTGTCATATACTGAAGGCCAATGAATTATATTTTTCTTTTCCTTCTGATCTGCGGTTCGCTCTCTGCTGCGGAGGACTTTTCCGGAAAGCAGGAAATGAATGGCATTTCCTGGATGGACTTCCGGCAGTTTCCTGAAAAATGGGAACTCGTCACGATCAGATTCCGGAAAGACACCGGCGAGATGCGGATCACGTATGCCAATCCTCTTGCCATGCAGGCCCTGAAAGAGGGAAAAACCGATTATCCCGATGGGGCCGTGTTTGCCAAAACCGGCATACATACAGGAGTTGATCCGCAGTTTATCAGCTCCGTCGTGCCGAAAGGCATTCGCCGTTATCAGATCATGGTGAAAGATAAAAAGCGCTACGCTGGTACTCACGGCTGGGGTTACGCACTTTTTGATCCGGAAGGGAAGACCTTCAATGAAGATCCGAAGATCACCCAGGACGCTTGCTATGCCTGTCACACGATTGTAGAAAACCGCGGGGATGTTTTCTCCCAGCATTTTTCCACGACCCGATACGTGAAGCCGATTTTCACCCAGGAAGAAAAAAAAGTGAACACCATCACGTATGTGACAAAAGCTGTTTCCGCTCTTCCGAATAACATCCGCTCTCAGATTCCGAAATGGGCCAAGGATGTCAGATGGGTGGAAGTTGAGATTCTACGGAAGCATGTTTTCCAGGGAACTCTGGATGAGATGAAGCCTCTCCTCGAGCACGAGTCCCTCCGCTCAAAGCTTCCGGCCATCTTTGCCTCTAAGGATGAAAAGCGATTCGTGCTAATTTATCCCGGAAAAAGTGAAGACTGCATGGAGATGACTCAGATGACGTCGATTTCCACGGATCAGGAATTCAAACCTGTCATGAATAAGTTCTGCCTCTATGATTAAGTCACTCCTTCTCTTGCTTCTGGTGGCCTGCTCATCAATCAGTCTCCCGGACTCCGCACGCCTGACTCAGAAAACTTTTTCTAACCCTCAGGAAGCGCGCAACCACATCAAGAACCGGTTTAACTATCTCCATCTTTTGTTTGAGCAGTCCCTCGACCCATACTACGGAACGCCGAAATGGGATGCTCCATGCCTTGCTCAAAATTCCATCGGGCCCTTGCTGGAAAAAGACGGAAGCATCTGGTTTGTCTCCCACATGCTCACAAACGAAAATGGTGACGTCGGGTTTTGTCGGGGCATGCCTGTGGAAATCATTCTGCTTCACTGCCCAGACGAAAAGAAAGCCTTTGAGATCCGGTGCCCGCCGGGTGACTGTGAGAAAATTATTTCCTGCTCTTTAATTCCTTCAAATCGATCCGAATAACTCTGTCTTAATTAGGTTCACCTTCATTTACCACCGGCATTGGCCGCAGGAGAATTTCTTATCAAAGGAAATCTCATGGGCATCCGTAATGACATTGATGAAAGCGACCGTGATCTGAACCGGGACATGTATCCTAATAGGACGCGTTCCAATCGTTTCAACTTATCCGACAGAGAGTTTGATGGAAGCCTCGGTGGTCATCTGCGGGATTTTTTTCAGCATAGTTCTGTGATCCGGAAGGATGGTTATGGAGAAAAAAATGACGACGAGTTTTATGCTGATTTCACTCCGAAAGATATCGGCGGAACCGGTCATTATGGGAAAGGCCCGAAAAACTACAAACGATCGGGTGAAAGGATTGAAGAGGACATCGTTCATCTCCTCACCCGCGATCGCCATGTTGATGCCTCATTTATTGACGTGGAAGTTGTTGGTGATGAAGTTCATCTGCGAGGCTTTGTGGATTCCCGCGTCTCCAAATGGCACGCCGAAGATCTCGCGACTCAAGTTCCCGGAGTGAAAATCGTCCTTAACCAGCTGCGTGTGCGCTCTGTATCCTGAGTCTGGCCCTTCCTTTGCTTCTTCTTGGGTGAATGATCCGAACGTCTCTGATTGTCCTCATTTTTCTCACTTATGCCGGACTGGTCCGGGGTAAAGTGACCTATTGTCCTCAGGTGATCTTCGAGTCGGAGAAAATTGATTTCACTGACACGGAGATTCAGCTTTTCTGCGGAGATCCGAAGTCCCACGCTTACCGGAACATTCCCGCCTATGAAGCGCAATTCGTCATTAAGGGGTTTCTTCAGTCCCGTGGTTATCTTTCACCTCAATTTGACGTGAAAGACAAAACTCTTTTCGTAAAAATCGGGAAAAAAAGTTTCGTGAAAAAAATCCGGGTGATCTCACAGAACGACAATCTCGGAAAAAAAATCAAGCGGGAACTCCGGCATCTGTACCGGAGGCGCGAACTCACTACCGGCATGCTGAATTCCCTTGAGAGCGAAGCCTTGGCGCAGATTCGCAGGAAAGGTTATCCCTGCGGAAAAATCTCCTCTCCCAGGGAATTCTGTCTTTATCCGTTCTCTTTTTTCTCTCCGGTAGTCCCGTGGAGTACGTGGGCTTTGATCCGGATTCTAAAAATGCGACGGCGCAGTTTGGTCTTTCCAGGAAAACTTCACTTCGTGTAG
>CANGAC010000087.1 GCA_947451425.1 Bacteriovoracaceae bacterium
ATGAAACCCTGCGGGCCAGACTTTTAGAAACGGTAAAAACTTATCGCCTCGATCACGCTCCCGGAAACGGAAAGCGCTCCTATCTCCGGAAGACTTACACTTGTACATTTTTTGGATTTAAAGAACTGGGTTGTCCCCTTCCGCGCGAAGTAAAGCCGTACGGATGCCTCGCCTTCAACACTCATCACAAAGAGCTCAAGGCCAGTGAGCACTGTTATTCTGATAAAGAGTTACTGGAAAAAATTGATGATGAGAAATTGAATCAGGAAGTGAAAGCAAAGTTTGGAATCAGCTGGGAGAAGAGTCCCCTTCCTACCGCAATTCTCGATCTCTGGGAAAGAAGCTTCTAAGAGGAAAAAGGGGGCCAGAAAAAGGCCCCCTCAGAAAATCAGCCATTAAGAACAATGATGACGATAAGACCGATCACCGCCGCTGAAGCAAGAGCTCCCGGAAGGCCGAAGGCAACCGTCGCAAGACCCACGATCACAACTGCTGCGAGGACAAGAAGAACGAAAGTTCCGATGAGGAACGCACGCAGAGCATCTGCCAGACCAGAGTAGTCTCCGTCGCCCGTAAGCTGCTCACGAACCGCTTTCATGAAATCAGAACGGCCGAGGCGCTTGAAATTTCCTTTCGCGTCCACCGGAGTTCCCACAGAAGAGAGGGCCTTCGCAGAAGCCGCGAGGAAGTCAGAAATCTGCGAGGCATCCAGAGTCGTTTGCGCGGTAGATTCTGCGGCGATCCCCTCAGAGACGAATTCCGAAGCGGTGGCTTCTTCGTTCGTGAGAGCAGGAGCATCTTCTGTTAAAGAAACTTGTTTCGCATTCACTCGTGCTGCGATTTTCTGAGCATCCATTGTCTGGAGCTTATTCTGAGCTTTCACGCCAAGGCGGTACATTCCGTAAAGGACTGACTCCTGGTGCGACTGAGAGAGACCTGAAAATTTACTCAGAATTCTATTCGAGAAGGCATCCATTGCGAGCCGTGCCTCGGCAGATCCGGCTGCGTGGCGGATGGGATCGACGGACTTGGCAAACGCCTCCGTCGAGAGAATAAGAAGAAGGCAGAAAGAGACTAAGCGGGCAATTTTTTTCATAGGTTCCTCCAAAGGTGCGGAGAAGATATAGGAAAAAAAAATTAACGGGGATTTTTTGAAAATTCTACAGAGCATCCCTTCTCTAGCGGGCTCTTTTATCCAGGATCTGGCTGATTTTCCCGGTGCGGGGATTTCTCGGAATCATCCCATGCTCGACCGGGACGATTCTGATCCTGGCACTCATCTCATCCAGAGTAATGGTATCTTTGAGGTCCCGGGAATGTGAGTAGAGAGAGGCCAGGATCGTTTCCTGTTTGAGGACGGAATGCTTTTCGTAGTAAAGAGTGAGAGTTTCCACAGTTTTATCTTCAGAAATGATGACCTGAAACGAAAGAATTCCGGGATCGACTTCCTTCAGGGCAGATTCAATTTCGGTGAGCTGAATCCGGCACGACCAGATCATGATGAGATTGTCCGCCCGTCCGAGGAGTTTGAAGCGCGGTGAGGAATCTCCGCAGGTACAAGGGCCGATCATCTCGACTCTGTCACCGGTACGATAGTTTTTTATCGGAAGACTCGAGCGAAACGGCGAAGACACAATCGCCTCACCGTCGACGATTCTCATTTCGATGAGATCAGAAAACAGATGATGCTCACCCGGTTTTGAATGCGCGCACTGATAGCCGATGATGCCGGCATCCACCGAAGCGTATCCCACTGAGCCGAAGTACTTTGTTCCCCAGGTTTTCGAGAGATATTCCTGTCTCGGTTCTGAGAGTGCCTCCCCGGCGTAGAAGACCATCGGGACATGAATGGACTTCCCTTTCTCCTCCATCGTCTCAGCATTTTTTACGAGCATCGAGGGGATTCCCATCACAACATCCGGCTGAAATTTCGCAAGATACATGGCGATGTTTTCTTCCGAGCACATCCCACCGATCGGAAGCTGGATCGTGCCGATTTTTTCCAGCGCTCTTTCAACCGCCATGAACGATGACCAGAGATTTCCCGCCACAAAGAGATTGGCGACTTTCATGCCGGGTTTTACTCCCTGGGCGCGCAGACTTTTCGCGAGAACGTCGGCGACGAAATCAAATTCCTCGTAACTGAAATGAACGTACTTCGGCTCCCCCGTCGTTCCCCCGGAAGAGAAAATGTATCCCGGTGGATGAGGAAGCGTATCGAAGGCCCTCTTGATATCGGCCGAGTTGGTAAGGGCGCCTTCAGTCACTCCAGTCGCCCGGATTTCATCCCCCACAAAAGTCACGAGCTCACGGAGAACAAATCTCCCGTCGTGAGGAGCTCCGTCTTTCCCCATGGTAATTGTTCCCAGAGGGGCCAGCCGCTTCACACCGACCGAAGCCAGCTCGTCGAGATATTCCGGCTTCTCTTCCATCGATAAGAGGTAAGAAGCTGACTGGAGGAAATACGAGAAGGGACGCAAATGATCCGCGAGATCAGACGCATCTTTGAAAGTTTTGATAATGAGAGATCGGTTGAGTGGTGAAGGACGAAGATACTTATTCGACTCAAGATGCAGCAGGAAGCTTTCGCCTTCGGCAAATTTCCCCCCATCCATCAGCTCCGAATAAAGCGCGCGATATTTTTCTTTGAGAATTTCCGTCGCTTCGTCGTCCGAGAGCGAATTTCTTTTTGGAGCACGGGAAAAAGCGGCTTCGAGTGCACGCATCAGTTCAGATTGATCAATGCCTTCCTGAATAAAGAGATCCTGAGGCGAAGCGCAAGCGCCCTGGTTCCAGGGAATGACATCTTTCACCACCGCTTCTGCGGCTCGAACGACATCCGTGGATGCGAGACCCTTTTTTGTCATCACTTGAAAGGAAACCTTGGGCCCGAATTCGAGAAGCTTCACTTCCGCCGGAAGATCTTTTCTCATGGATGAGATCATTTCTTCTCCGCCCCACGCGACGATGGCATTCACTTTTTTCTTGAGCGGAAGTTCAATGGACTGATCACCACCCTTCCAATGGAGGATGGCAAACTTGTCGGAAAGAACTTTGTTCGTATCAATTTTTCTGAGCGTCCGCGCGAAGTAGAGCGGAAACGTCTTATTCTCCGAGCTCACTTTGAGGATCGAAATATTTTTAGTCACGAGGGCCATGAGCAGAGAATCGAGACTCGAAAGGAAGACGTTCCCTGCGGTAATGTGAAGGATAAGTCCCAAGGCTTGCGCTTTCACCAGCGTTTCCTGGTGAGGGAGCTTCGCGAACCGGTCGAGCATGTGCTCGTTGGTGAACTCTGCTCTCACGCGCTTCAGGAGGCTTTCTTCCGAGAGAAGACCAGGAAGAATAGCGAGAGTCTCTTCCACTTCTTTCCGGGAGAAGCCGGAATCGGCCTCTATGCCGCTGATGATATTTACCGGATGTGGATTTTCCTTCCAGTACACAGATAAAGCATTCAGGACGGAAACAATGTCTTCGAGTTTTGTTTTCCGCATGCTGGTCTTGAGCGAAAGAAGAGAATCGCCGGAAGTCTCCAGCCATTCTTTGAGTCCTTCTTTTTCTTCGCCGAACCAGTACATCCTAAGCCTTTATGAGATCGAGTGCCTTGAGCGCGCACCCTTTGTGTTTTGAAACTCCCGCTCGTCCTTCAAGAATGAGCGTGTCCCCACCGATGCCACAGTCACAGCTTCCGAGTCTTCCGTAGTCCGTCGTAAGTAAACTTGGAGCCGGATAACTCGTGTTGTAGGTACAGAGAAAATGCAGGAGCCCCTTCTCTCCTTTCGGAAGAAGAGAAAGATCCTGTGGTGAGCGGACATAGACCCGCGCATAGTTCGGAATATGCAGATTGCCTTTTTTGCAATCGACGTAAGGAATGCCGTGTTCCACCATGCCGAAAAGATCACGCTGATTTTCTTCGGGAATTCCGAGACGCTCACGGATCATTTTCCGGAATTCTTTCTTCGGGATTTCCTTATCGGCTTTTCCTTTCCAGCCGCCGCCGGTCTGAAGCCAGGAATCCGCACCGAGATTCATCTGAAGATGATGCTTTTCAATCACTTCATGAAGGAGAGCAGGAAATCCCAGAATGCGCGTGGGAGTTCCACTTTTCTCAAATCGCTTCAGCGTTTCCACCACACCTTTTTCGTTCAGCTCAAAGGCAGACCCATTCCACTGAATGGCGTAGTAGACTTCTTTTTTTCCGGTGAAGTTCGTGAGGAGTTCGTCGGTAAACGCAGTTCCGAGGTCATTGGCAACTTTGGGATCATAGGTAAAGCAAAGGTAGTTATATTCTTTGTCCGACGCCATTCCGAGTGATTTATGAATGGTGAGTGCCAGACGTTTCACATTCTCAAGACTTTTTTTATCGAGGAACTGCTGGGACTTCTGTCCGCCGGTGCCGGAGCTCGTGAGCACGAGAGCGAGGTCCTCTTTTTTCACCGAGCAGAATTCATGCTCCTTGTAGAGATGAACCATCGTCCCGGGAATTTGAGAAAGGTCGTCTTCTGTTTTGAGGTTCTCTGGGTGGAATTTCAATTTATCCCAGAGTTTTCTGGTGAACTCATGATTCTTATAGTGATGAAGAGCGTTTTCTTTCATGCTCTCAAGAAAAAGTTTTTTTGAGGGCGAAGAAAAGTCAAAGGGATCCGATTCGAGAAGAAGATCCGTGGCTTTCATAACTGGAGGAGTTTCGGGTTAAGTGACATCCGCTTCCAGGCCTGGAAGTATTCCTCAAGGTAAACCTGGTTGAGGCCCTTGAGTTTGACGTTCTGGAAATCGAAAATCTCAAATGATCTGCTGAAAACGACGAAGTCATGGCGCTTGCCATTGACCATCTGGAAAGCAGGGAAAAATCCGCACGGAATAAACTTCGCGCGAAGAATCGACTCAAGAATTTTTGGCCGGTCAGCGCGGACAATGACTTCAATGTATCTGGCGCCAGCGTTTCTTAAAAGTTTGTTCGCAGCGAGGAAGAGCTCGGTGAAGTTTAAGTTGTGAGACATTTTTCCGCCGACGATCACGCAGTAACCGTCGATCGGTGAGAGATGACAGAAAAGCTCGATCGACTGATCCGGTGTGATGATCATGAGGTTCGGCTGATGAAAGGGAAAGAACTCGAACTCGAGTTTCTTTTCCGCCTTCAAATTTTTGTACCGGTAAGTCACAAACTTCGGTGAGTTCACAACTTCCAGATCTCCAGGTGAAAGAAGGACTTTCGAAGGTTTTTCTGGAACCAGGGATTCTTTATCCTCAAGTCCCACTTCACCCTGAACAATCCTGTAGAGTGATTCCATCTCGTGATGGATCTGGTAATTATGATTTCTTTTCTCCAGGGCGGAGTCGTAAATGATAGCGGCAAGACAATGCGTCTCGTACTCATTTGTCCGGTGAGCGTTGGGGAAAATTCCAAGCTTCTTGAATCCCAGTTTTTCGGTAAGAGTCTGAGCGGCTTCATTCACAGTCCGGGTCGTGGAATAAATAACATCGACACCTTCGGTTTTTTCCCGGAGCCAGTTAATTCCAAATCCCAGGAGTTCTTCCATGAGACCCTTGGCGCGATATTCATTGCGGACAACGGCACCGAAGGCCTTGGCGACGAAATTTTCCTTATCGTAGGCTGCGAGAACGGAGGCGATGACTTTTCCCTGATCATCTTTCGTGATGAACCAGTACCCGGAATCTGAAGTGATAAATTTCCGGATGAGATGAAAATCTTTCATCAACGGATCGGGATACGATCCTTCGTAGACATCGAAATAGAGCTGCGAAATCTGAGAGATATCATCTTCAGTCGCAAGGGTTACTTTCATAGGGAAGTTGTACCCCTGCCCCGGATTTGCCACAAGGGAACTACCACCTTTTTACACGGGTTTGGGCCTTATCGTGAACTTTGGTGCTATGGAGAGGGCTCCCTATGAAGAAAGATTCCCTCCCTACTGGCCTTCACTACCAGTTTCCGTTCATCGACCGGAAGGAACGGGCGCGCCTGCTTGAATGGATCGCCACCCTCACTCCTCTCTGGGAAATGCGCTTTTCCGAACACAATCCACCTCCGGAAGGAGATACGCAGAGGCCACTTCTTCGTCCCGTCTACTGGCTCGGGAACTGGCAGTTCGCGTGCCTCGACTACTATCATCCTCCGAAGGGAATTCTTCACAGATGTGTGAAGGCAGAACCCTATCCGAAAGTTCTCCAGGACGTGGTGGACCGGATCGAATTCATCGCGAAGAAAAGATTTCCGAAAAATTTCATCCCGCCGAAGTGGAAACTCAACACCTGCCTCATCAATTTCTACGGAAATAAACTGGAAGACGGAAAGTGGGTGGACCGAGCACGCGTGGGAGAGCACAAAGATTTTGAACCGGGGCCGGTGGGTTCCATGTCCTTCGGAGATCGGGCATTCTTTCAGTTTGTGAATGGAAAATCCACCATGGGCGAAGACAACATCGTCCTTTCACAGTGGCTGGAAGATTCGTCGCTGCAGATTTTTGCCGGAGAAAAATGGAAAGAGAAAGTCTTCCATCGCGTGCAAAGAGTGGAAGATAAGAAGAAAGAAAAACTTGGTCCCGAGATAGAAGGCTTTCAAACCAGACGGATCAATTTTACCTTCCGGTATGTGCCCGAAGAACACATCTATCCTCTCCAAAATCTTCCTCCGGAACTCCAGGGCGATATCCGTCCCTACGTCCAGAAGCTCGGGGAAAGTTCCCCCTATTGGCGGGGCTTAAACCCTTAAAATCGCAGCCGCCTGACAAAATCACTCAAGTTAGTCAGTGAGCTTTCCGAAGAGCTTACACACGGTCATTGGGAGAGGAACACTTTTATGTTGGGCAGATTGCTTGCCCTGGCAGTGCTATGCCTTTTTTCCATCGCAGGATGGGCAGTCACTCCAGAGGAACTTCTGAATAATCTCCGCTCTCGCATGATCGATCAGGGTTCCGATCGCGGCGCCCTCATCCGGAGCTTCCCCACTCATTCTCAGAGCTACACTTACGATCAAGCACTCGCGATCATTGCTTTCTCTGAAGCCGGAGATAGAAAATCTGCGCGGACGCTGATCAAGGCCGTGACGAAACTTATCCTTCCAGATGGCTCGCTGTATTTCTCGTACAATCTCGACGGCACTTCCATTTACCCTTCTGAGGGTGACAAAAGATTCGCCGGCGCCGTTGCCTGGATGGCCATCGCCTTGTCGCAGTATCAGAACGCATTCGATACTGATGAGTTCAGGGATGTGAATACAAAAATCCTCACCTTCCTCGCTGGTGAAATGAAAACTCTCTCTCTCAAAGGGGCTCCGTATAGTGCTCTGAGGTTCAATCCCAGCGACGTAGCAGGAAATGGCTGGGACGAAAGAAATACCGCTGCACTTGAGCACAATCTTGATGCGTATTCTGCCTTCACCGGTTTCGCCGCTCTTAATCCGGGCCAGACATGGGAGAAAGAAATTTCTTCTCTCCGCTCTTTCTCTCTGGCGATGTGGGATAACGGACGCTCGCACTTCTGGTCAGGGGCGAACATCGAGAGCGGCAGCATAAATAAGAGCGAATACTATCTGGATAATCAGACGTGGAGCTTGCTCGCACTTGAGAAAAAATATCTTGCAGGAATTGATTCATCAGAAGCGCTCAAGGCCAATTGCGAATCACTCTACGTCGAGCATGAGGGTGTCACAGGATTCATGGATTCCCGGCCTTCGAATGGCCAGCGTGCCGCGGGCTTTGTCTGGTCAGAAGGAACTCTGGGGCAAATTCTCGCGATGAAAAAGAATGAAGCACTCTTTCGGAAGAAAGAATCGTGCGAGAAAAAAAATGCCGATGATTTTCTGAAATCCGTGGAGAAAATGGCGAAATCCGATGGAGGAATTGCCTACGCCACCACAACCTCTAATCCGGATTTTACGACCGCTTCATCGGTTGCTGGAACTGCCTGGATGTATTTCGCGAAAGTCGGCTTCAATCCCTTTGAACTTAAGGCTCAAGCTCGCTCAGTCGCTTCTCAAAAACCGAAAACTTCCCGTCGTGGTCAGTAGTCACATTCGTTAATTGCTCGAAATCATCATCTATTTTTTTCTTCAGCAGACCCAGGCGTTTCAGGTCCTCCGGATTCGGTGAAGTGAGAATCTTTTCTTCGATCATCGAGGCTTCACCCTCCATCTTCACGATCTCTTTCTCGAGAGCTTCCATCTTCTTCTTAAGTGGTGAAAGTTCCTTCGATCGCTCAAGGATGATTTCCTGACGGAGTTTCTTCTGATCTTCCCGGGACAGTTTCACTTTCGGCTTCTCGACCTTCACCTGTTCTTCTTCTTCCCAGCCGATTTTCGAAAGGAAGTCGTCGTAGTTTTGCGGGAAGTACTCCACCCGGTCATGATGGAAGACCACGAGTTTCGTCGCGACTTCACGGAGCATGCCTTCGGAGTGAGTGACGACAATGACGGCTCCGGGATAGTTCCGGAGTTCCTGCGAGAGCGCTTCCACAGAATCCTGATCCAGGTGGTTGGTGGGCTCATCGAGAAGAAGAAGGTTCGTGGGCTTCGCGAGAAGTTTTCCCAGGAGAACCCGGGCGCGCTCACCACCGGAGAGGACCTTGATTTTCTTTTTAGCGAGATCACCCGAGAACATCATCACACCGCAGATACTGCGCACTCTTTCGCGGCCCAGAGTCGGATCAGCAGAAGAAATTTCTTCTTCGATCGAGTTCTCTAAAGAGAGTCGCTGAATATTCGTCTGACCAAAGTGGCCCATGAGAAGGTTGACGTTCCCGGTGATGTCACCCTTCACCGGATTCAGTTCTTTCGCGATGAGATTGAGTAAGGTGGATTTCCCTTTCCCGTTTTTCCCGATGATCGCGATTTTATCATTCCGGAGAACGGTAAAAGAGAGATCCTTGATGAGGAGATTGTCCGGATTGTAGCCAAAGCTCACGTTCTTGATTTCTGCGAGAACTTTCCCCGGGCACTCGCGATAGTGGAATTCGAAATCGAGCGAGGCCATCATGGCGAGGGCTTCCATCTCAGGAAGCTTATCAAGGAGTTTCATCCGGGACTGGGCCTGAGCGGCCTTACTTGCCTTGGCCTTGAAGCGGGCCACGAATTCTTCCAGCTCTTTTCTTTTTTTCTCAGTGTTGGCGCGGGTCTTTTCGTAGACCTCTTCTTCCAGAACAATCTGATCGTGATACTTCGTTGAATCACCCTTGATTTTCACCAATCGCTGACGCCAGATCCCCATCGTGTGCGTGGTCACAGAATCCATGAACGCACGGTCGTGAGTGATGATGATCGCTTCGCCCGGAAACGTGCGAAGAAACCTCGAGAGCCAACGGAGAGAAACGATGTCGAGATAGTTTGTCGGCTCATCAAGAAGGAGACAGTCCGGATTCCCAATCAGAACCTTCGCAAGGTTCAGACGGATCTGGTATCCGCCGGAAAAATCCGCGGGGGCCCGTTCAAAATCTTCAGTCTTAAATCCCAAACCATGGAGCATCTTCTCCACTTTGTAGGTATCGAACTCTGCGTCTTTCGGGAGAGCGAGACTGCATTCTGCGAGGATGGTTTTTTCCGTGAAGTGAAGATGCTGCTTCAGGGTGCCGATGGAATAATTTTTGGGAAAAATGATCTCCCCCCCATCGGGCTGCTCTTCTCCGAGGATAATCTTAAACAGAGTGGTTTTCCCCGAACCGTTTCTTCCGACGAGACCAACTTTCTCACCCCTGGTCATGTTAAAGCTCACGTCTTCAAACAAAACCTGAGTTCCGAAACTTTTAGAGAGTTGATTGGCCTGGATCACGGAGTGGTGCCTGCTTCTGGAGTGGTTGCCGGCTGGTCTTCCGCCGGTGGGTCCACAGGTTGGACTGGCGGAGCTTCTTTTTCAAGGAAAAGTTTCAGGGCCGTGAGACAAGTGACGGCGAAGAGTTTCTTCTCCGCGGGCAGGTTTTCCCGGGCAATATAGTCTTCCAGGATACCCTGCCGCTCATACAACTCGGGAATTCTTTCTTCCGGGGGGACGGCCGCTTCAAGCATCGTGACAACGGTGCAGGCACCGTCTTTCGTCCGGACGTAACTGTTCATGAACATGTCGACGTTTAAATCCAGGATCACACTGAAAAACCGTCGGATAATTTCTAGATTTTCCCCTTTCAGAATCGAGTTCAGATCCAGAAGGTAAAGCGGGACTTCGGATTCATTCTGAACAACCAGATCGCGCCAGGAATAAATCTGGGCCTCAAGATCTTTGTCGAGTTTTTCCGTAAACATCTGGGGGTGCTTTCGGAAAAGGCCCATCGCCTGTTCGCGGAAGGCAAGCACCGGTGTCACCCGGAAGCTCGCCATGATGCCGAGGTATTTTTCCCGGGGAGTAAGATTCACGTTACGGTCAGAGCGGACAATGACGGAAGGCTGGCCCAGATCATCCGGCTTTGAAGTCTCATCGCTCTTCACCATCGAGATGCCTTTCTCGATGAGATTGAAAACAATATCAATCCGAATCATCACGACGGCCAGGACGATAAGAAGAACATATTTGAAGGAGCCCATAGCTAAATACTAAACCAAAACCTATAATGAAGCCATGGTTTCCAAGGCGAATCTTATCGGCTTCCTTGACTGGAGTGACTGGGCAGTCTTCCTGCTTGTTCTGGGTGCAACGATCGCCAGTGTTTTCTATGGTGAGTCTCTGAAAGAGCCCAAAAAAGAAGGCGAAAAAGAGTCCGTCATAGAACTTCTCCTCATGGGAAGAAAGATGACTCTTCCGATCTTTGTGGCAACCCTCGTGGCCACCTGGTACGGAGGAATCTTTGGCGTGACGGCGCTGACATTCGAGAAAGGAATCTACAATCTTCTGACTCAGGGATTTTTCTGGTACGGCACCTATCTGATCTTCGCTTTTTTCCTCGTTGATAAGATCCGAAAACACAACATTGTCACGATTCCGGATCTCGCGGGTGAACTCTTCGGGCCCCGTGCTCAGAGAATGACCGCGATCCTCAATTTCCTGAATCTCCTTCCGATTGCCTACACCATCAGTCTCGGAATTTTTCTTCAATCTCTCCTCGGGGGAAGCCTTCTTCTCAACACCGTCGGTGGAGTTCTTCTCGTGACCATCTGGTCGCTCTGGGGCGGTTTCCGAGCTGTGGTTTTCTCGGATGTCGTTCAGTTTTTTTTCATGATCCTCTCAGTTTTTCTTGTCGTGGTTTTCGCGTGGGCCGAGTATGGTCCTCCCACGATTCTTCTCGAGAAACTTCCCGCCACGCACTTCGAATGGACCGGTGGAGAAAGTCTTGCGACTCTCTTTATCTGGGGGTTCATCGCTCTCTCCACTCTGGTTGATCCCAATTTTTATCAGCGCTGCCTCGCCGCTGAGTCTGCAAAAACCGCCAAGCGCGGAATCATTATTTCGACCGTGATCTGGTTTTTCTTTGACTGCTGCACGACTCTGGGGGCCCTCTACGCCCGGGCGATTATTCCCGAAGCAAATTCGCAGGACGCATATCTTCAGTTCTCCATCCAGCTGGTGCCCCATGGAGTCAGGGGTCTCATCACCGCCGGAATTCTCGCGATCATTCTTTCCACGCTCGATTCCTACCTCTTCAACGCTGCCACTTGTATCAGCTATGATCTCTTTCGCCTGAAAGATCGCTTTAAAGTTTTTCATCACCACATCGCCCTCCTTTTCGTCGCGGTCATTTCCGTCGTTTTCGGATTGCACTTTGAGGGGAAAGTTGTAGATGTGTGGAAAACTCTCGGAAGTTTTTCTGCCGCCTGTCTGCTATTCCCGATTCTCGTTGGTCAATGGTTTCCCGGGAGAATTTCCGATAAAAGTTTCAGTCTCTCTGTACTTACGGGGTGTCTGGGCATTGTGACATGGCGTGTACTGAACCGCATTTATGCCTTCTCAACTCTGGATGAGTTCTATATCGGACTTCTTCTCACCACCATTCCGCTTTCGGTATCAATTGTCCGGGGAAAGCGCAGCGCATAGAAGGTGTCTTTTCCCTCCGAAACTGGTATCTTAGCCCAATATTTTTGAGACATTTTTTCGCCAACAAAAGGACCTCTTTTGAGTACGACTCCTCAGGATACTGCTTCCGCTGAAGAAAAATATCGCCTTGCCTTGGATTACCATTCGCAAGGTCGCGCAGGAAAAATCGAAATCACTTCCACTAAGCCATGCCTTACTGCCCGTGATCTCTCGCTCGCTTACTCCCCCGGAGTAGCGGCCCCGTGTCTGGAAATCGCGAAGAATCCGGAAGACGTTTACAAATACACCGCGAAAGGAAATCTCGTTGCGGTTCTTTCCAACGGAACGGCGGTTCTAGGACTTGGTGACATCGGTCCTCTCGCCGGGAAACCTGTGATGGAAGGAAAGGGTGTTCTCTTCAAACGCTTTGCTGACATTGACGTTTTTGACATCGAAATTTCTTCACGTACCGTGGAAGAAGTCGTTGCCGTCGTGAAAGCGCTCGAACCAACTTTCGGTGGCGTGAATCTCGAGGACATCAAGGCTCCGGAGTGCTTTGAAATTGAAAAGCGTCTCCAGGAAATCTGTGACATCCCTATCTTCCATGATGATCAGCATGGAACTGCGATCATCGGTGGAGCTGCCTTCATCAACGCCTGTGAAGTTACCGGTCGCGATCTTGCTAAGACGAAAGTCGTTGTCTCTGGTGCCGGTGCCGCTGCGATTGCCACTGCGCTTTTCTTCATCACTCTCGGAGTGAAAAAAGAAAACGTTCTCATGGCAGACTCCAAAGGTGTGA
>CANGAC010000088.1 GCA_947451425.1 Bacteriovoracaceae bacterium
ACCTCTTTGATAACGAGGAAAATATTGTTCGCTTCGATCTCTCGGAATTTTCTGAGAAGCATTCTGTCGCCAAACTCATCGGTGCTCCTGCGGGATACGTGGGATACGAAGAGGGTGGGGTGTTAACGGAAGCCGTGAGAAGAAAGCCGTATGCAGTAGTCCTTTTTGATGAAATTGAAAAAGCCCATCCGGACTTTTCGGATATCCTTCTTCAGATTCTCGATGACGGTCGCCTCACGGACAATAAGGGCCGCACGATTAACTTCAAGAACACGATCATCATGATGACGTCGAACTCGAAGAACCCGAAGGAAGAATTTAAGCCCGAGGTCCTTGGCCGTATCGATGCTGTTCTCACGTATCACGCGCTTGATATCTCCATCATGAAGCAGCTGATTGATAAACAAGTGAAGCTTCTGAATGAGAGACTCAAGTCGAAGAAAGTGACGCTGAAGCTAGATACCAAGGCCTACAAGACGCTTGAGGAGCAGGGCTTTGATCATCAGTATGGAGCTCGACCGCTCAATTCTGTGTTCCAGAAACTCGTGACCCGTCCGCTTTCGAAGAAGATCCTCGAGGGGAATCTGAAAGAAGGGGAAATGTTCATGACCTGGAACGGGCTAGAGATGGAAGTCTTAAGTGCGCCAACGGAAAATGTTGTTCACTAAAGTTCGTTATATTTTTTCGAAATACCCCGGAATTTTTCCACGGGGTATTTCGCTTCATTCTTCTTCATTTTATTCACGACCGCTTCCTCGAGATCGATTCCGGTCTTACTCACAATCCGCATGAGATAAAAATAAATATCCGCCACTTCGTCTTTCACTTTGGCGAGGGTTTCCGGATCGTCTTTTACGGCGTTGGTTTTTTCTTCCTTCATCCACTGAAAAATTTCCACGAGCTCGGAGCACTCAACGGAAAGCGCCATGGAGAGGTTCTTCACTGAGTGAAACTGGTCCCAGTCACGGGCCTCGACGAAAGCTTCAATATCCTGGAGAATTTTCTGATTATTCATATTCTCTTTCCTATCAAAGATCCCTCCGTGTAGTCTAGTTTCATGCACCCCCGGAACCGTCATCAGGACCGCTACGATTTTACGGCACTCGTAAAAGCTCTGCCCGAGCTTAGGCCATACATTGTCATCAGTAAGTTCGGGACGGAGACGATTGATTTTACCAATCAGGCCGGGGTCAAGGCCTTGAATAAGGCGATTCTCAAACATTCCTATGGAATAAACTATTGGGACATTCCGGAACAGTTTCTTTGTCCGCCGATTCCGGGGAGGGCGGATTACATTCATGTCCTGGCCGATCTGATCGGGAAGACGAAACCCGATTCTTCGGTCAGAGTCCTCGATATCGGAACGGGAGCCAATTGCATCTATCCCTTACTTGGGTATGCTGAATATCAGTGGTCTTTCGTGGGAAGTGACATTCACGAAGCTTCAGTAAAGAATGCGAAGAAAATTGTTTCGGAAAATAATCTTGAGAAAATCGAAATCCGGCTGCAGAAAGAGAAGACATACTTTGCGGGCATTGTCCTTCCCGGAGAAAGCTTCACTCTCTCCATGTGCAATCCTCCTTTTCACGAATCCCTGGCGGATGCGCACAGAGGAACCGAAAGAAAGTGGAAGAATCTCGCCGTAAAAAAGAAGGCGACGGATCTCAACTTCGGCGGGAAAGATAATGAACTCTGGACTCCGGGCGGAGAAAAAAACTTTGTGACAGAGATGATTAAAGAGAGTGCGCTGTTTAAAGATCATTGCCTCTGGTTTACGACCCTTGTGTCAAAAGATACGAATCTTCCCGTGTATGAGAAGTTATTGAAAACATTTCCTGTCGACGTGCGCATTTTACCGATGGAGCAGGGGCAGAAAAAAAGCCGGGTGCTTGCCTGGAGCTTTCAGCGTAAAATTTCCGGATGAAAGTTTTTCTGCTCATTCTCTGCATGAATTTTGCCTGGGGTAAAGCCATGCCTGATCACTTTGACGGAAAGAGATTCTTTAATCCCCGTCACAATAACGAAAAATCTTTTTTCGATCTCCTGAAGTGGAAGTTCACATCGAAGGCAACGGAATGGCCCGTATCGGTAAAAAATAAAGATTACTCCGCACCGGTTTTACCGGAAGGGAAGAAAGCGAATTTTACCTTCATCAATCACGCGACATTTCTCGTTCAGATCCAGGGACTGACTTTCATCACCGATCCGGTTTATTCCAAGCGCGTGAGTCCTTTTACTTTTGCGGGTCCCGCGCGTGTGCGCGAGCCGGGTGTGGCCTTTGATGATCTTCCCGCGATCGACGTCGTTCTCATTTCTCATAATCACTATGATCATCTGGATCTTGAAACACTGAAAAATCTCGACGCGAAATTTCATCCGCTGTTTATTGTCCCGTTAAAAGTTCGTGAGTTCCTCCTCAAAGAAGGGCTTCAGAATGTGGTGGAACTCGACTGGTGGAAAGAGCAGAAGGTGAAGGATACGACGGTGATTTTTACGCCGTCCCTTCATTGGTCCAGCCGGAGTCCGTGGGACAAGTTTGAAACGCTCTGGGGAAGTTTCATGGTGAAGGCTCCGGACTTCAGTTTTTATTTTGCAGGCGACACTGGTTACGACGATCATTTCCGCGATATCAAAATGCGGCTTGGTTCGCCCGACGTGGCCCTTCTCCCGATCGGTGCCTATGAGCCACGCTGGTTCATGAAACTGCATCACATGAATCCTGCGGAGTCGGTGCAGGCCCACAAGGATCTCGGCGCAGGAATTTCCTTTCCCATGCACTTCGGGACGTTTCAGTTAACGGACGAAGGGATCGATGAGCCGGTGACGGATCTCAGAAAAGCGCTGGGAGATGTGAAGAATTTTGACATTCTGGATCAGGGCGAGGGAAGGCTGTTCTAATGGGAACTTTTCCTTAGAATCATTTCAAAATCCTGTTCAGTTCCTGCCGATTCTCTGAAGATCGGCGCATGAAACAACTAAAATTGAATGTTCACACCTGGGGCGGGAAACGTCCTGGCGCCGGAAGAAAGAGAATTCATTCTCCCGGGGTTTCTCACAGGAAGCGAGAGAAAATCACGAGACACACTCCGGTTCACATTAATCTTCGCTACGAAACCAGAATCAGGAACAGGGATTTCCTGGAAATCTTGAAAAGGGCGATTCTGAGCGCACAGTCAAAGGGAATGCGGATTCTTCATTATTCCGTTCAAAGTAATCATCTTCATTTTATTGTGGAAGCGAATACGAATAGAACGCTGACATCCGGAATGAGAGCATTGACGGTTACTATTGCGAAAGGAATAAGTACAGAGAGAGTTCAGATCGAACGTTATCATCTTCATGTCCTGAGATACCCCAAGGAAGCGAGAAATGCCGTTCAGTATGTCGTGTACAATGAAAAAAAGCACACGGGGAAAATGCTTATCGACAGTTATTCTTCACTGAGACCTGTAACAGGTCTCGACCAACCCAGATCCTGGCCCCTCAGTTCGCAATCGCCGTGATCGTGATCGTATCCACATAATCCCCGGCCACAAGACCCGTCGTCGCTCCCGTGATTTTCACCTTCACATTATAGCGTGCCGGATTGGTTCCATTGGCCGCACCAGTCGCCACCGTTACCGGTGCCGAAGCGGAGGAGGTCATATTGTACGTCGTGCTGTTGACCTTGAGCTGGTATGCGATGGTCGAGGAATTGCGCTTAAGGGCGCCGTTATTGAGGGATGAGAGTCTCACCTGATAGGCGGTGTTTGAGGCCACCATGATGTCCGCCCCGAGTTCCTGGTTTGTGGCGAGGAAACCAAAGTCGAGAGTTTTGGCGGTGGAAGATGCGTTGTGCGATCCCCCTTCATCGACGATGGAGATCTCCATGCTCACATTGACCAGGAGATTAACAGAGAAGGGTTTCACCTGCTCGAGGAGCTGGTCGCCATTGTTCTTTACGCTGTAAACCCGGATCTGGATATTATCTGTATAAGTCCCTCCCGCAAGAGCACCCTGAGCAGAGAGTCCGGGAACTGAAATATAAAAGTTTCCCGGGTAGTCGACGTTTTCGTTCGGCGTACTACCTTCGATGTATTCGGTGCTGTTGTTGGCGTCGTTGACGTCTTTGAGAGTCCCCGACGTCTGGATGTTTTGATGGAGGTTGTAATCGGCGGACTGACCGCCGGTATTGTACGCTTTTCGCTGATACGAATTCGCCTGCCCCTTGCTGAAATATAATCTGTAGGTTGAGCAGCGGCCATTACTCGGGTCTGTTCGTTTGATGGTGTAGGGTTGCTGGACGACCTGCTGGTCATTCTGGATCTGGATGGTTGCATTCCCCAGAGTCAAGGTGTGATCACATTCGTTGTCAGCGTAGGCACTGCCTATGAGAAATAGAAAAATTATAATCGCTTTCATTCGTCCTCCTCCAGAATCAGGCCACCGAGGTCTTTGATCCCCTTCGCATTTTCCGGAACGTCGATCTTAATTTTGGATGTCGTACCTTCGAGAGTCATGACGTAAGAACCGGGCTCAACCCCTTCGATGAAGAAGACGCCGTCGCGGTTTGTGAAAAAAGTTTTGTCGCCGGCGTGGCCCACCTGAAGGGGCCACGGAGTACCGTCGGATTTTGTGAGCACACCTTTCAGCATGACCATCCCCTGATCGGCGAGAGTGATTAAGTGCGCACTCTTGTAGGTAGGAAAGAGAACGAATTTTTCTCTCTTAAGTGAACGGCCTTCGTCGAGGAAGGTCGGATCAAGTTGAATCTCACGATACTGATAAGGGAGAAGCTGTGAGTAGGTAATTTCATCAAAGAGTCCGGTCTGCGATTCAAGATACGGAGAAACTGATTTGAGCGCAATCTTCTGACCACGGAGTTTATCCTCCGGTTTGAAGATCGCAAAGCTCGAAGGAACCGGTCGCGACATCCCGAAGCCCCACTCGTTTTCGTCTTTCGCGAAAACGAATGCGGAATTCATTCTTAAACTTCCCTTGCTGATCGCCTTATCCCCGTCGATGAGGTGCCGCGAGTTCACACGTCCACCGAAGTCCGCCACCTGAGTCGGCACAAGAACATCGGCTTCGCCCATCTGAAACGTTTCATTGTTCTCGAGAACTCCCTGCGCGCGCGGCTTATACAAACGGTTCTGGTTATCCTTAAGATAAGTCATGCGGGTGGAGTTCTGTTGCTGATCGTGGAAGGCGGTGACGAAATCGTTACTGTCAGGAAACGTGATCGTGAGAAAGACATAGGCAATGTCATTCCAGGTTTTGTACTCGTCGCGATTTCTTCCGACAAAAAAAGAAAGATTGTGACGATCAAAAAGGCGGATGGAAAGAGTCGTATCGAAGCCGTAACGATCGGACAGAGAATTGTCATACATGTCGCCGTAGTTTCCCCCCACGGAGATCGTGAAGAGATTGGCGACCGGGAGAGCGTAGTTAGCGGCGTAGGCATTCTTCACGGCGTTCACGGAATCAAAGATCGACGACTGGAATTTTCTCCCGCGGGATTCATACCGAAGGCCCACGGAATTTGTTTCAAACCAGCGCTTCCCCTGACCGATGTACTGGTAGCGAAGGGAGTAGGCATCCCCGTTTCTAGTGTTGTCGCGGGAATTGGCAAGACCAGCGCCAAGGTTTCCGATCCTGGTCGCCTTCAGAAGTTCCGTTCCCACGAGCGTGAAGCTTTTCTGGTTCTGGGCGTAGATCGATGACGAGAAATCCGTGCGGAAGCCGTACTGATAAAATCCCGAGGCAAGCTTTCCGTCTTTTTCGACATACGTGCGCTTGAAGTTCTGATCGAGGAAGGGAACTCCATACGAAAGATCAAAGCGGCTCTCGCCTTTGTTCAGAAGATCGATCGAGGTTGCCGTGCGGAAGACAAAAGTTTTTTTCTGGCCGAGGTCATCGGTCGCCTCAATCACAACGGTGTTCATCCCGTTGGAAAGGGGAATGTCTTTGGCCGAATAATTACCGGCGGGAAGAAATTCGGATTTGATAAGGGAACCGTTCACAAAATATTTTACATAGGAGCGCGCCTGAAGGGAAAAACTCTGAGCGGCCGTCGGATAGGGAAGGCGATACGGGTTCAGCGCAAAGTTTCTGGAGATGTTGATCCCCCCCATCGGACGACCCGACATGAATCCCTGGACCTGAGGATAAACGTCTCCGGCCTGGACGCGCACGAGGCTCTTCTGGAAATCTTTCACGAGGCGCGTGTCCCCCCGGTACCAGTCGCGGGTGTTATTTGTTTGATAGAGCGTCTGGTTTTCGAGAACGACACCTTTCATGTTCACGAACGAATCAAACTGTCCGGTGAAATGACGGTCTTCCTTGAGTGTCGCCCAGCTTTGTTCCAGGCGATAGTTCATCGCTCCTCCGAAGGGAGCAGGAGCAATTGCTTCACTATCGTAGCGATGCTGGTGACCATCCATGACGTCGACGTTGTCCTGCTTACGGGATTCGAGAGTGAGGTTGAGGGAGAGTTTTAATTCCACCGGATCAAAGATAATCCCGAGAGGCATCCGTTCCGGATCAATCGACGGAGGGAGTGCACTAAAACTTTTTATCGTGTCATCTTTCAGGTGATCTTTCAGGACATTGATCAGAGAATCGCGGTCAACGAATTTGAGCTTCTCGCCTTCGATCGTGACTTTCACATCCCCGAGATTTCTTTCTTTATCGAAGAGGGGAAGATCCGCTTCATACGCAGCAGTTCCCTGGGCCCACAAGGGAGACGAAAGTCCGATGAGAAAAATGATGAGGAAGAAAAATTTATTCTTCAACTTTGAGAGTGACCTCGGCATCTGTCGGATAGGCCTCACGGGATTTCACCGTGAATAACCGCTCACTGCCGGCGAGAACGTTTTCACCCTGAAGGACTTTCAGATCTGCTTCTTTCAGCACCCATTTCTTAGACCCCTTGTTGATCACTAGGGTCGGCTTGTTGATGATCTGGTGTTTCTTCCCGCTGTTTTTTACGACCAGGGCGAACTCACCTGCGGAAGATGTCTTGAAGGAAGTCTCGAGTTTCGATTCCACATCTTTCGGAGTCACGTAGAGAGCGGCCATGTAGCGCATGAGCATCTGAATGCCGGAAGCTTTCTTTTTATTTTCCACGTTGAGCGGAAGCTGCTCAGCGATTACCCGGAAAGAGAGTTCCTGGCCGATGTCAGTAGGTCCGCTGTAGTTCACGCGGATCGTGCGCTTTTCTTTCGGCGGAATTATCAGCTGGGGAGGGAAGACCGCGATCACGGACGTCGCCGGAAGCTCTTCCTTTCCGAGATTATCCATCTTGCGTTCTTTGACACTGAATTCAATCGCCATGTTTTCATTGGTCTCATTTTCGGCGATGAACTGAACGGATTTTTTTCCGGACTCCAGTTCAATCTCCTGAGACATGGGATTAAATTTGAAAGAAAAGAGGAATGGCAGGGCCACTAAGATTGCGAGAAGTTTCATCCGTGAACTCCGTTAAGTTTCCCTTTAAATTGTACCTGAAGATAGAACCTACGGGTGAACTACTGAGACGAGGCGCTGATTATTTTTCAGCGTCATCGTGACCTTCGGAACGATCCGGGCACCGTTGGAATAGACGACGGGAACGAGGGAATTGCCCTGTCTTTCCATTTCCACTTTGTAGCTGGCGGGAACACGGGCGCGGAGAAAGAGCGTGGCGGAGGTACCGGCGAAAGTATCAAGGGACAGGAGAATAAGAAAAAGTCCGATGCCATTTTTCATGCATCGGACTTATCGGTTTAGTCGGGAATTTTCTTGAGTAGATTAGTTAGCTGCGATCGTGAAAGTCACTGTATCTACGTAGTCACCAGCAACCAGCGCGTCCTGGGCAATCCCAGTATACGAGATAGTCACGTCTTTCGAGACGTTATAGGCCTGGATCGTTGAATACGTCTGAGTTTGTGGAGAGTTGAGGTTCAGGTTCTGAGAGTTATATCCCAGAGTATAAGGGAAAAGCTGAGAGCCGTTTTTGAGCTTCCCGTTGTTAAGAGATGAAACTGTCACTTTATAACCCGTGTTTGAGTTCGACTTCTCAGAGATGACTGCCACTTTGAGATTCGATGCTGTCTGAGTAAGGTTCAGTGAAGTGGCTACGGATTCCGGCACAATCGAAATATCGAGGGCCTGAAGGATTGTTCCTTTAAGCTGGAGTGTCGCTGAAGTAGCAGCAAAAGAAAGTGAACTCATTGTCAGCAGGGCTACAGTAATAAATGATTTCATGGGGGGGCTCCTTTGGTGCCAAAAATGGCGACTCAATATGGTTAATGCAGTATTAGGGCCAGATTTTCTTGAGTTTAGCTTATAATGTTCCGGGTAGTTACATCACGTAACTAAAGGAAGTGGTGTCAACTCTGTTAACACCTGTCGCCAATGTTAAGACATTCTGAAACCAGCACCAGAGAGAAAATTGTGCCCCTATGGGAAATAAAAAGGCCCCAGAGTGGGGCCTTTGAGAGGGAGAAGTTTTCGGAAAAAATTAGTTCGCTGAAATCGTGAAAGTTACTGTGTCTGTGTACGTACCTTCTACGCGTGATTCATGGGGAGCACCGGTGTAGGCAATCGTTACGTCGCTATCATTATCATGAACACCAGAACTAGCTACGTTCTTAACTTCCGAAACTGTCGCCAGGTTCACAGCGTTCCCATCGTAAGTCATCGAGTACGTCACGGACTCATTCGTGTCCTGCTGGTTCACAAGTTTCCCGTCATTCAGAGAATCCGCTTCAATCTTATAACCAGTATTTGAGTTTGATTTTTCATTCACAGACGCCACGAAAAGTGCTGTAGGTGAAGCTTCGAGATCAAGGTTCAAAGCAATCGGATCTGGAGTCACGAGGATCGAAAGTTTCTTAGGAACTTTGCCTTTCAGTTTCAGATCATCAGAAGTCGCAGCAAGAGCGGAGAAAGAAATCGAGACGAGAACCGCGAGAGAAAGAAAAGTTTTCATGAAATCTCCATGGGGGGTTAGTTGGCCTAAGAATGCCTTAACAAGGGATTTCGGATGAAGAAATCTGGGGGGGCCTGAAAAAATTACCTGAGGGGGGTCTTAGTTTGGCGAAAGATTAAACACTCGCTGAATCCGAGCCTTCTCATCTTCCGAGAATTTATTTCCGTCGATCGAGAGATGGGAGAGGGCCTTCATCTTCCCGATGACTTCGGGAAAGGTGGAGAAGGAATTGTTGTCGAGGTTTAAGCGTTTGAGTTTCCCGAGGGCCGGAAAAGATTGAGGAAGAGTCTGAAGTTTGTTGCCCGTGAGATTCATCTCGGTCACTTCCTGGAGCATGGAAATCTCTTCAGGGAGTTCCGGAAGGCCGCAGCTTTTCATGGTGAGGGATTTTAACGGCGAAGAAATCCTTCCCAGAGGAAGGGTAATTCTTGAAAGGGGCGTTTCTAAAATCTTGAGATTCTCCAGCGACGGAAGAGAAAGAACCTGCGAGAGATCGCCCTTGAAGTGCGGCCACTTGAGAGAAAGGATCCGGAGCTTAGTCCACGGAGTTCCGATCTTCGGAAAATCCTCGCAGTCACCTTCGAGGTAAAGTTCGGTGAGATTCGGGAACATGAAAAGTTCCGTGGGAAATTTTCCGCCGGACAAAGTGATCTTCAACGCTTCAACGTCGGCGCTTTCTTTCACGGCGGTGGCGAGGTTCTTATAGAGCTTCAAAGAATTCTCCCTCAAAACCCAGGTAGTAGAGGAGAGTGGTCATGGGACCGTAGTTGATGGCGTAATCCGTTTCAGCTCTCACGACTTCTTTGGCGTGCCAGGCGATGCCCATGCCCGCCTGCCGGAGCATCAGAAGATCGTTGGCGCCGTCACCAACGGCCATAGTCTGATCACGGTAGAGACCAAGTTTTTTTGTGAGGTCAAGAATGAATTCTTCTTTCCGTTTGGCGTTCACGATCTCACCCGTCACCACTCCCGAGAGACAGTCGCCGTCCCAGTCGAGGTTATTGGCGATGGCAAATTCCATCGGAAGGCTTTCCTTGAAAAAATCCGCGAAGTAATGAAATCCACCCGACGCAATCGCGGTGTAACCACCGTGAAGGCGGAAGGTGCGGACAAAGTGCGCGACTCCCGGAGAGAGAGTGAGGCGTGCTCTGATTCTTTCCATATGGGAGCGGGGAAAACCTTTAAGTAAGGCAATTCTCTCGCGAAGAGCACTGTCGAAATCGAGCTGTCCGTTCATCGCTCGCTCCGTGATCTCTTTGACTTTTTCCTGGATCCCGAACTCGCGGGCCATCTCGACGATCACTTCCTGCTGGATGAGGGTCGAGTCCATGTCAAAAACCACGAGGCGCTTGCGGACATTCCGCATGCTCACCGGGATGAGGGCCGTGTCCACTTTGTAGAGCTCACTCATTTTCTTGAGCTCGCCACGGAACTTCGGCGTCGGAACCGGAATGTCGTACTCGCGGGCGTAACCTTTTTCGGAGAGCTCGCGGTAAACACCCTTCATGCTTTCGAATAAAAAAAGCTGGTCCAGGTTATCGAGGAAATCCTGCGGGATTTTCGAAGGGGAGGTAACAACCAGATGAAACATTATGCGTTCGCCTTTTTCATGCGCTTTTTCTCATGGCGCTTCTCCTGAAGTTTCTTCACCATCGAGAGGGAATAGAGGAGGGCCGAAAGGAGAGAGACGAAAGCGGCGATGTAAATCAGGACCGTTCCCATGATCGGCAAAGGCAGGCCCAGAAATTTTTCGTGAATCATGAGCATCGGGATCGCGATCATCTGCGCGGTCGTTTTCCATTTCCCGAGAGAACTCACAGGCACCGTCACTTCTTCCGTCATCGCAAGAAGCCGAAGGGACGTCATGTACATTTCCCGGAGCACGAGGATGATCACCACCACGGCGTTCACGCGATTGAGCGCCATGAGCATGATGAGAGACGCGACGACGAGGAATTTATCCGCGATGGGATCAAGGAAAGAGCCGAAGACTGTGACGATGTTATATTTTCTGGCGAAGTAGCCGTCGAAAAAATCGGTGATCGAAGCCGCGACAAAGATCCAGCAGGCGATGTGACCAAGATATTTTCTGTAGGTGAGGAGATCGGTCGGTGTGTCGATGTCAAAATAGAGAGTGACGACGATCACGGGAATCATCAGCATCCGGAAAAAGGTCAGCCGGTTGGGGAGGTTGTCGATCTCGAGATCATTTTCCATGCTGAAAGTATATTAAAAGACTTTTGATAAGAGAAAGCTTTTCCGGGTAGAGGTGAAAGCGGGTCTCCACTAGAATGGTGAGACGAGGTAAACATGGAAAGAAAATTTAATCTGATCAAATCTGATTTCGAGAAGCATGAGAAACGGGTTCTCCCGCGCTTTCCCTTCTGTTACCTCACGTTTAAGTCCGACGATAACTCTCGAGTATATGAAGTCAAAGATATCTCGCTCACCGGCATGCAGCTCTCTCTTAAAGATGGCGACCAGTCTTTTGCTGAAGACGCACCGATGAAGGGACACATTCACTGGATGGGAAAAAATCTTGATGTCGTGGGCTCAGTCAAATGGCACACAGGCAACCGCCTGGGTGTTGAGTTCATCAAAAAGCGCGAGGTTCTTGACCGCGTGAGAAATTTTCTCTCGATGGAAGAATTCGTCAAACACCTTAAACCCCTCCATAAAGTCGACGGGGGCCTTGAACTTCCGGCGCGCCTGAAGTACTGGCTCCGCTCCGATGGCCCCGCGGAACTTTTCGTCTGGCAACACGGCGACGGAGAGCTCGCGAAATTCCAGGTGCTTTTCATGGAAACTTTTGTCGAATGGGAAGACGGTTCGGGTCTTAAGACCGGTCGCATTCTCTCGAAAAGAAACGTCGATTCGCCCCTCCTTGAGGAAGACGAGTGCGTTTTCCGCATGGACCAGAACGTCGAGGAAGAAAAGCTCACACGGGTGAAGGATCTGGTGGAACTCATTCCACAAGACTTATTGCCGTCTGAAGCGAAAACTTTTATCGCGCGTCAATTGAGTTAATCACTTCAGAGAATCCTTCATTTTTGGTAAGATTTCCCCTGTTAAAACATAACGAGGGGAACTCATGAATCGTAACCTTGCCATGGAATTTGTCCGCGCTACTGAAGCCGCCGCTATCGCTTCTGCCCGTCTCATGGGCCGGGGAGATGAGAAGGCCGCTGACCAGGCCGCCGTCGATGCCATGAGAACACTTCTCGGCTCCATCGAATGTGATGCCACAGTTGTGATCGGCGAAGGCGAGCGCGATGAAGCTCCCATGCTATATATCGGTGAAAAAGTCGGAACCGGTACCGGATCAAAACTCGAAATCGCTCTCGATCCTCTCGAAGGAACAACCATCTGCGCCCATGGCGGCTACAACTCTATTTCGGTGATGGCGATCGGTGAAGCGGGCGGACTTCTTCACGCTCCGGATACCTACATGCTGAAGATTGCCGCCGGGAAAGAGGCGAGAGGACTTCTGGATATTCGCCAGACTCCGACAGAAAACCTTAAGCGCCTCGCCGACGCCAAGAAGTGCCGGGTGAACGATCTCACCGCCATCATTCTTGATCGTCCGAGACACAAAGAACTCATCGAAGAAGTCCGGGCCTCGGGTGCGCGCATTCACTTAATCGGAGACGGTGACGTCTCAGCTGCGATTGCGACAGCGACGCCGAACTCTGGTGTCGACATCCTCTTAGGGATCGGCGGAGCTCC
>CANGAC010000089.1 GCA_947451425.1 Bacteriovoracaceae bacterium
AGTGGCATACCTGCTTCTTCACACTTCTTCTGGAGGAAGAAGTCCATCAGCACAGGGATATCTTCCTGTCTTTCTCTTAACGATGGCAGTGCCACGTTAATGACGTTAATTCTGTAATATAGATCTTCCCGGAACTCACCTTTCGCAATCATCTCTTTCAGATTCTTGTTCGTGGCCGCAACCACGCGGACGTTCACTTTCTTCGGAGCTGTTGCTCCTACCTGCATATAAGTTCCTTCCTGAAGAATACGAAGGAGTTTTACCTGCATCGACGGAGTTGTATCACCGATTTCATCGAGGAACAGTGTTCCGCCGTTGGCGACTTCGAATACACCTTTCTTGTCCTTGATCGCACCGGTGAAGGCACCTTTCACGTGACCGAAAAGTTCCGAATCGAGAAGGTTATCGTTAAATGCTGAACAGTTTACTGCCATGAAGACAGCATCTTTTCTTGGTGAATTATAGTGAATCGCTTTCGCGACCATTTCTTTACCTGTTCCGTTTTCACCCTGGATAAGAATCGTCGATTCAGAGTTCGATACCTTCGAGAGAAGGTGATAAACCTGCTGCATCTTCTTCGATTTCCCAATGAGGTTGTGATAACGATATTTGTTACCAAGCTCAGAGTTAAGATCCATGATGCGTGCTTCACGCTTCGAGATTTCCTGGTGGAAAGTCCCGACTTCGTCCGCCACGATATAAAGGAGCTCTTTCATCTCTGTATAGAAACGACCAGAGAACTTCTTCACTTTTGAAATCGCCGACTTCGCGTCTTCCTGGCCAATTCCACATTCGACCATTTTTTGTACAACGGAGTCCTGCTCTTCAGAAGTTGTCGTGTCCTTGAAGTATGGATACGCGATCACAACTCCACAGAACTCTCCATCCACAACTACTTTATGTGAGTAGCCGTATGTTCCCGGGAAGAACGCCTGGAACTCAAAGCTTTCTTCGTTCGTTGAATTGTAGACTTCAAAAACTTTCTCGATGTCAGACTCGAGCCAGTCATGGCCAAAAGAGTGAGTCATCTGAAGTTTCAGAAACGGAGATTTGAAGGTGTAACCCGGCTCCTGAACAAACTGTACTCGACCCTGAGTATCCACATAGAGGACATCAAGTCCGTACCAGTTACCCACGATCTTCTCGAGGCTCTTAGTAGTGTGTAGATCTTTAATCGATTTCCAATCAATCATGAGAATTCTCCTGTGCTCAAATGTCCATTCCGTGGGCATTTTAGATTTAATCGTCTAACTCTTCGGCACTTTGTAGGATTTCTTGACAGGTGAATTGATGAATTGAGGATTTTATTTACAGCTTAGTGGTCGAGATCTGCAGGAATTCGTCGAAAGTTTGGAAAAACATACCTTTATTCCACTCCTGAGGGCCCACATACTTCTTCAGGGTCGTTTTATCTGACGAAAACACATAGGTTTCCGGCACCCGGATGGTCCCGAAAACATCCTTATGAACGTCCTGATTATCCAGTAACCAGATTATCGGCGCGTCCTTAGGGATCTTCTGGGCTTTCAGGTGTTTTTGAATCTTGATCAGATCATCGTTCACAGCAATCAGGACAAACTTCACACCGGGCTTGTCTTTAAATGAGTCTATGAACGTTAATAGCTTCGGGAGCTCAGCTTCGCATGGGGCGCACCATGTGCCCCAATAATGGACAACCAGGAGCTTCAGGGACCCATCGGTAAAAAGATCATCCAGCGGAAAGGGTTTCTGCTCAAAAGTTTCAAAAACAGCGGTCGGAAGTTTAGCGAGAACAGATTCAGATTTTGATGATGAGACAAGTTGCGATTCAAAGCTCTTCTTCTGCCAGAAGACATACAGGGAAGTGACAGCCATGACGGAAAAGATAACAACAACTCTTAAAAACATAACCCACAAATAAAAAAGGCCCGCATAAGCGAGCCTTCTTTTTTAAAAAATTTCTGATTACTCAACGAAAGCGATGAAAGCTTCTTTAGCACCATCACCGAGACGGCCTTCAGCGAGCTTGAGGATACGTGTGTATCCGCCTGGACGCTGCTTGAACTTAGGAGCTACGTTTGTGAACAGTTGGTTCACAGCGTCTCTATTATTGAGTTTTGTGAAGCAAAGACGACGATTTGCAATCGTATCGTTCTTAGCAATGGTCACAAGCTTCTCAATGAAAGGACGAAGAGCTTTTGCTTTAGTCTCAACAGTGCGGATTTTACCGTGCTTGATGAGGTCAGAAGCGAGACCCTGAACGAGTGCCTTTCTGTGCTGAGGCTTAACGCCCATTTTGTATTTGTGATTACCGTGTCTCATAAATTCTCCTAAAAAGAACGCTTAGTCAGCGTGCTGTACCTGTTTCATGATGTTGTCGACTTTCATACCGAGACCAAGTCCCATCGAAGAAAGAATCTCTTTGATTTCATTGAGAGACTTACGTCCGAAGTTCTTAGTTCTGAGCATTTCGCCTTCAGTCTTAGAAACGAGCTCGTAAATATACTTGATATTGGCATTCTGTAAACAGTTAGCAGAACGAACCGAAAGCTCGAGCTCAGAAACTGGCTTGAGAAGGGCTTCGTTCGCAACTCCGCCTGAAGCAGCAGCAGCAGCTGGCTTAACTTCGGCAGGAGCATCTTTATCTTCAAAGTTAAGGAAGACAGCGAGCTGGTCACGGAGAATCTTAGCTGAAATAGCTACTGCATCTACCGGATCAATCCCTGAAGAAGTCCAGACTTCGAGAGTAAGTTTATCGTAATCAGTTCTCTTACCAACACGTGAGTTTGTCACAGTGTAGTTCACACGGTGAACTGGAGAGAAAAGTGTATCAACATAAATCCAGCCAACAGGAAGATCGAAACCGTCTTTGTTATCAAGAGCGGTTACATATCCCTTACCGCGGGCAATTTTGAGTTCCATACGGATAGATCCGCCTGAAGAAACGTTAGCGATAACGTGTTCAGGGTTAAGAACTTTCACGTTTGCATTCTCTTGAATGTCACCAGCGCGAGCAGGACCTTCAGAGTTTTTCTCGAGGATAAGAGTTACTTCCTCTTTATCTGCGATTTTGAAACGGATCTCTTTAAGGTTCAGAATAATTTCTGAAACTTCTTCTTTGATGTTGTTAATTGTTCCGAACTCGTGATCAACACCATCAACCTTTACAGCAACAATCCCTGCACCCTGAAGTGAAGAAAGAAGTACGCGGCGAAGTGAGTTTCCGAGAGTCAGACCGTATCCACGCTCAAGTGGCTTAGCAGTAAATTTACCGTAATTGCCTTTGAGTGTTTCTGTATCAACTTCAAGGGCAGCAGGACGAATCATGCCAGCCCAGTTTTTGCTCATAAATGAATTCATCAATAACTCCTAATTCTAAAAAACAGCAGGTACGAAAAAAAACGCTAAGCTTAGACTCTTCTTCTCTTAGGAGCGCGACAGCCATTGTGTGGCATCGGGCTCATGTCAGCCACAGAAGTGATTCTGAGACCAGCACCAAGAAGAGCGCGGATGGCGTTTTCACGACCAGCGCCCGGACCTTTAACCTTAACATCACATGAGTTAAGACCATGCTCAGCTGCTTTTTTAGCTGCTTCCGAAGCTGCAACCTGAGCTGCGAATGGAGTTGATTTTTTCGAACCGCGGAATCCAAGTCCACCAGCAGAAGCCCAAGCAACAGCGTTACCATCAGCATCGCTGATTGTTACGATTGTATTATTGAACGATGCGTGGATGTGAGCTACGCCGTGAGATAAGTTTTTACGAACTTTCTTCTTCCCGCCCTTAGAGCCGCCTGTTTGAGCGCCACCAGTAGCCATTCCGGAAGTTTTTTGAGCATTTGTAATAGCCATATATTTCCTACCTTAAATTATTTCATTGCCTTGATTGATTTCTTCCCAGCGATCGCAACAGCAGGACCCTTACGAGTGCGTGCGTTTGTGTGCGTGCGCTGACCGCGAACTGGAAGGCCTTTACGGTGACGAATTCCACGGTAACAACCAAGATCCTTGAGGCGCTTGATGTTGAGGGCGATCTCACGACGAAGATCTCCTTCTACTGCGTACTCTTCAAGAGCTGTACGAATCGCCTGAACTTCTTCCTCAGTTACGTCGTTTGAACTCTTGTCAGCAGACATTCCGACAACAGCCAGAACGTCAGCAGCTACTTTAGGACCAACGCCATAGATTGCTCTTAAAGCGATGCTCATTTTCTTGTTTCTTGGTAAGTCTACACCTAGTAATCGTGCCATATGTTTCCCCTACTACCCTTGTTTTTGCTTATGCTTTGGATTTACTTTACAGATAACTCGTAAAACGCCCTGGCGTTTTACAACTTTGCAGTCTTTGCAGATCGGCTTTACTGAAGAACGTACTTTCATAATGATTAACCCTTGCTTCTAAAAATGATTCGACCTTTATCCAGGTCATATTTACTAATCTCGATCACTACTTTGTCGCCAGGTAGGATTTTGATAAAATTCATTCTCATCTTTCCACTAATGTGCGCTAAAACAACATGCCCATTCGGAAGTTTTACTCTAAAACGTGTATTGGGTAAAAGTTCGAGAACTTCCCCTTCCACTTCAATTGTGTCAGTAGACTCAGCCATGCCCTTCCTAAAAAAGTAAGTGACCTTATATAAAAATAATTTCTATAAGACAATAAACTTTAAATGTGAAACGTCAAACCTTAGACGCAATTTGACCGAAGATATCATCTACGGCTTTCTCTGCATCCACTCTCATCAACCGACCTTGATCTTGGTAGTACTTTAATACCGGAGATACAGTGTCTTGGAAGACTTGAAGACGATTTTTAATCACGTCTTCCTGATCATCGGCTCTCTGTACGAGATTAGTACCACCGCACACGTCGCATACACCTGTTATCTTAGGCGCTTTTGAGATGAGGTTATAAATAGCACCACAGGTCTTACATGTCCTGCGGTTTGTTAATCGGCTCACCAACTTGCCCATGTCCATTTCAAAATAGACGGCCGTTGATGGAGCACCTTTCAACACTTCTTTATCAAGGGTCTGGGCCTGGGCAATATTCCGCGGATACCCGTCGAAAATATACTGAGATTTTTGAAGATCCACATTCGCTTGTAAAAGGCGAATAACGAGATCGTCAGATACCAATGCACCAGAATCCATCACTGATTTCACTTCTTTCCCCAGAGCCGATTGCTTAGCAATCTCAGCGCGAAGAAGGTCACCGGTAGAGATGTGTTTCAATCCCTTTTCAGTAACAAACTTGCTCGCCTGGGTTCCTTTGCCGGACCCTGGAGCTCCGATGAAGATCAGATGTGATTTCATTTTTCTTAGAACCTCTTCACGCCTGAGTATTTGCCTTTAACTTTGTAAGCAGTATCCAGTCGCTGAGAGATCATAAAGCTTTCTGCTTGCGCCATTGTATCGATTGCCACACCCACGAGAATCAGGAGTGATGTACCACCGAAATAGAACGGAACCTTAGCGTAGTTAAAAAGAATCGCCGGCATAATACAAATTGCCGCAACATAAATGGCACCGATGAGAGTGAGGCGGCTGATTACCTGATTCAGGAAATCTGCAGTCTGCTCACCAGGACGGATACCAGGAATAAACCCACCATTCTTTTTCAGAGACTCAGAAACGTCATCTGTCTTGAACTGGATGGTTGAATAGAAATAAGCAAAAAAGATGATCAAGCTGATAAACACTACATTATAGAGCATCTTGCCTGGAGCAAAGAGCGCCTGAACGTCATTAAAGTATGACTTCACAGGAGAATCTTGCGGAATGAACTGTGAAATAGTTGTCGGGAATCCAAGAAGTGCACTCGCGAAAATCGGAGGCATTACTCCAGAGATATTAACCTTGATCGGAAGGTGAGAAGTCTGTCCGCCGAACACGCGGTTATTCACCACGCGCTTAGCATACTGAACCGGAACTTTCCTGAAGGCCCTTTCAACAAAAATGATAAACCAGAATGATACGAGCATGATTGCTAGAACAATCACGAGATTCACCAGGCTCATTTCGCCGTTTTGAAGAAGATTGAATGTATCGCGAATCCCGCGTGGAATTCCTGCTGCAATACCTGCAAAGATAATGAGGGAAATTCCGTTACCAATTCCGCGCTCAGTGATCTGTTCACCCAGCCACATAACAAACATGGTACCGGCAGAGAGACCAATCACAGTGAGAAGTCTGAAACCCATCCCAGGATCAAGAACGACAGGAAGATTATTTGAAGTTTTAACGTTCTCAAGACCAACCGCGAGGCCGTATCCCTGGAACATACAGAGAAGGACAGTCGCATAGCGAGTGTACTGCTGAATTTTCTTATGCCCATCCGGCTCTTTTTGAAGTTCAGCGAGAGCTGGAATTGAATAGGAGAGGAGAGAGAAAATAATTGAAGAAGTAATATAAGGCATGATCCCCAATGCAAGAACTGAGAAGCGCTCAAGAGCACCACCAGAAAATGTATTGAAGACACTAAAGAGTGAGCCTTTCATTCCGTCGAAAAACGACGAAAGGGCCGCACCGTCGACTCCCGGAGTGGGAACCTGGGTAGCAACCCTGTAAACGCCTAACATGAGAATAGTGAAAAATACGCGCTTCTTAAGCTCTTCTAGTTTTGAAAAGTTATTCGCAGACATCCCTGTTTCCTTCAAAATTGGACCCAGCAGGGTCCATCATTATTTAGTGGCGTTGTTCTCGACTTTGCCGCCAGCTTTTTTGATCAATTCTAAAGCTTTAGCAGAGAACTTATCAATGCCTTTGAAGGTAAGAGCTTTATTTAATTCGCCCTTAGCGAGAATCTTGATTGGCATCGACTTGTTGATACCAGCAAGGAACCCTTTCTCAACGAGAGTTTCGCGAGTCACAGGCTCAGAAGTGAACTTCTCAGCAAGTTTTTCGAGATTAACTACAGCGTATTCAACCTTGAAAGGTGCGTTAGAGAAGCCGACTTTTGGAAGACGACGATAAAGAGGCATCTGACCGCCCTCGAAACCGATCCGAATTCCGCCGCCAGAGCGAGCTTTCTGACCTTTGTGACCTTTACCAGCTTGAGTACCTTGACCAGAACCCTGACCACGGCCGATACGCTTAGTATTTTTGTGAGCGCCCTTAGGGCTTTTAAGTGTTTTAAGAGTCAACATAACAACCTCTAATTATTTAACGATCTCGAGCCACTGGATCATTGCTTTCACCATACCGCGAACTGCTGGAGTGTTTTCCAGAGTCTTAGTGTGGTTAATGCGACGAAGTCCGAGACCGCGGATTGTTGCTTTTTGTTTTTCAGTACAAGCGATAGTGCTTCTCTTCAATTTAACTGTGATTTGCTTGCTCATAATTTACCTTAAGCTTTTACAGCTTTAGTTTTAGCCCTGCTACGAAGGCCTTTAGTTGCAACACCGCGAGCTCCAGCCACTTCTTCAAGTGAACGAAGGCCCTTAAGTGCCATGAAAGTTGCTTTTACAATATTGTGCGGGTTAGATCCACGAACAGACTTCGTGAGAACGTTCTTCACACCTGCGAGCTCAAGGATAGAACGGCAAGCACCAGCTGCCTTAATCCCTGTACCATCTCCAGCCGGCTTGAGGAGAACTTCTCCAGCGCCAAAGAGACCAAGAACTTCGTGAGGAATAGTTCCGTTCTCAATTGAAACTTTGATCATGCGCTTAGAAGCTTTCATACCAGCCTTACGGATAGCATCTGGAACTTCTTTAGCTTTACCGAGACCGTAACCAACACGACCATTCTTATCGCCAACGACGATGAGAGCAGCGAATGAGAAACGACGTCCACCTTTCACAACTTTTGCGACACGGTTAACGGCCACAACTCTTTCTTCAAGATCAGGATTCATCCCTTCTTGAACTGGTTTCTTTTCCTGGCGTGGAGCACGTTGAGGGCGCTTCCCACCTTTCTTCTCGTTATTATCTGATTCGCCTGATTCGTTTTTATTTTCTTCGCTCATATGTTCCCCTAATTAGATTGAAATACCGTTTTCACGGATAGAGTCTGCAAGCGTTTTGATAACGCCTGTGTACTGCTTTCCGCTACGATCGAAAACGGCTTTGCTAAGGTTCTTCTTTTTGAGAGTAGCAGCGACTTCAGCCCCTACTTTCTTAGCATTTTCAGCGTTACAGCTGCTAGCTACCTTAGTTTTCCCGTAGGTTTGAACAGAGAACAAAGTTACAGACTTCACATCATCAATTGCTTGAATGCGAAGGTGCTTGTTTGACTTCGTTACTGCCAGGCGAGGCTTCTCAGCAGAACCAACTACCTTTTTACGGATAGAGAGTTTGCGACGATATTCCTTCGCTTTAGTTTCATTTTTAATTTTTGCAGCATTTTTACGCATCATAAATTCACCTTACTTCTTAGCGCCAGTCTTACCGGCTTTTCTGATGATCTTCTCATCTGTGTACTTCAAGCCTTTACCTTTATAAGGTTCTGGCTCTCTGAATGAGCGGACCTGAGCGGCAACGAAACCAACGAGCTCTTTGTCAGCTCCGTGAATTTCGATAACGTTCTTGTTTACCTTCGCTTCAATTCCCTTAGGGAGTTTGTAGTCGATAGGGTGTGAATAACCAAGGTTCAGAGTGAGGGTGGTGCCAGAAACAGCAGCCTTGTAACCTACACCGTTGAACTCAAGTGATTTCACGAAACCTGTAGTTACACCAGTTACCATGTTACCGAGAACAGTCCGGGACATTCCCCAAAGCTGTCTTGCAGTAGTCGTGGCGTTAGCAGGAGTAACGAGGACTTCTTTGTCTTTCTTTTCGATTTTTACATCTTTATTGAAAGTATAAGTGAGTTGGCCTTTAGGACCTTTCACATCAACGGTCATCCCGCTGATCTTCACTTCTACTTTATCTGGGATGCCAATCGGCTTTTTACCAATACGTGACATATAAATACTCCAATTACCAAATGTTACAGATGACTTCGCCGCCAAGTTTCAGAGTGGCTGCCTTGCGGGAAGATAAAATTCCTGCAGAAGTGGAAACAACGGAAATACCAAGTCCGGAAAGAACTCGCGGCATTTCACGGTAGCCTTTATATACTCTGAGTCCCGGAGTCGAAACTCTCTTAAGACCAACGATAGCACCTTCTTTAATACCAACTCTGATAACGATTTCAGATGGCGATTTTGCAGCGATCTTGAAGGACTTGATATAGCCTTCTTCTTTGAGAACGCGGCAAATATTCGCTTTGATCTTGCTGGCAGGAATATCGACTTTGTCGAGACCCGCTTTATTAGCGTTACGAATTCTTGTAAGTAAATCTGCGATAGGATCTGTCATCATAAGTATGTTCCTCTTACCAGCTGGCCTTGGTCACACCTGGGATGAGACCATTGTTAGCAAGTTCTCTGAACTTGTTACGGCTAAGTTTAAAATCACGATAAACACCACGAGGTCTTCCAGTCAGCTCGCAGCGATTGCGAACACGGATAGGATTTCCGTTACGTGGTAACTTCTGGAGAGCAACCCGAGCAGCATCTCTTTCTTCGTCAGAAAGTTTAGCATCGATAGCTTTTGCTTTAAGAGCTTTCGCTTTCGGCGCATATCTCTTAGACAACTTTTCTCTTTTCTTATTTTTAACAACTGAGCTTAATTTAGCCATATGTTCCCCTTACTTCTCTCTGAAAGGCATACCGAACTGCTTGAGGAGTTCGCGGCCTTCTTCATTGTTGGTAGCTGTTGTAACAAAGCTGATTCCCATTCCACGGATCTTGTCGATCTTGTCGTAGTCGATTTCAGGGAAAATGATTTGCTCTTTCAGACCCATAGTATAGTTACCCTTCCCGTCGAATCCTTTCGGAGAAAGACCACGAAAGTCTTTTACGCGAGGGAGAGAGAGATTGATCAAGCGATCAAGGAACTCGTACATATTTGGACCACGAAGAGTCACAAATGCGCCGAGTGCTTGGCCTTCACGAAGTTTGAATGATGCGATTGATTTTTTAGCTTTAGATACAACCGGCTTCTGACCAGTGATCTTGCCAATGTCTTCAACAATGCTGTCTACGATTTTGCCGTTAGAAACAGCATCACGAGTTACACAGTTAACGATAATCTTTTCGAGTTTTGGAATCTGATGGATGTTCGAATATTTGAACTTCTCCATCATCGCCTTTTTAATTTCTTTCTCATACTGAGCTCTTAAACGTGCCATATATGATTTACCTCTATATTACTTAATTTCTTGTTTGCTCTTGGAAGCAACACGGCCAATATTTTTACCGTTCTCTTGCTTAACTTTCACTCTTGTTGGTTTTCCTGATTTAGGATCCAGAAGAGCTACGTTAGAGATATGGACGGCTTTTTCCAGATCTACGATTCCACCTTGTGGATTAGCTTGGTTTGGTTTGAGCGCTTTCTTGACCACGTTCACACCTTCAACGACAACACGATTTGTCTTGAAGTTAATGGACTTGATCTTGCCCTTTTTGCCTTTGTCTTTCCCGGCGAGGAGTTGAACGGTGTCGTTCACTTTCAGCTTTTGCATTTTTTTTCCTTCTACACGCTGATTAGAGCACTTCAGGAGCGAGTGAACAGATTTTAGAGAAATTTTTGTTTCTCAGCTCTCTCGCAACTGGCCCGAAAATACGTGTACCTACTGGTTCATTATTTGCTGCAATAAGAACCACGCTGTTTGTATCGAAATTAATATAAGAACCATCATCTCTTCTAACTGGGTAAACAGTGCGAACGATAACGGCTTTTTTCACGTCACCTTTCTTCACTTTACCGCCAGAAATTGCTTGCTGAACGGCTACGACGATAACGTCGCCTACGTTGGCACTCATGTGTTTAGATCCGCCCAGAACTTTAATACACTGAACAGTCTTGGCACCTGAGTTATCGGCTACGTCTAAGATCGATTGCTGCTGAATCATATTGTTCTCCGCTTACTACTTAACGATAGAAACAAGTTCCCATCTCTTTAAAGCAGAGCGGGGCTTGGATTCTACGATCGTTACAATGTTACCAACAGAAGCCTTCTCACTTTCATCATGAGCATGGAACTTCTTCGATGTTGTTACGAACTTGTTATACTTAGGGTGCATAGTACGTCTTTCGACTTTTACAACGATAGTCTTTGAAGACTTATCGCTTACTACTTCACCAGTAAGTGTTCTTTTTGTTTTGTTTGCTACTTCAATTGTCATAAATCACCTATTTCTTTGGCGCGTTCTTAACAGTAAGAAGACGAGCAATGTCTTTCTTAATTTGTTTCACAACATGTGGCTTTTCAGTCCCAGTTGTAAACTTAGTGAATTTGTTATTGAACAAATCACCTTTAAGAGACGCTACTTTCTCGTTAAGTTCTTTGGCGCTTAGCTTTGAAATTTCGCTGGTTTTTAACATAACTACCTCTGCTTATCCAGTCTTATTCAGCTGACTTAGTTGGAGCAGGAGCATCTGCTGAAACTAAGTCGCCTTTCGCAACGATTTTCGTGCGAACTGGAAGTTTATATTTTGCTAATCTAAGTGCTGCATCTGCAGTTGCCTTGTCTACTCCACCGATTTCAAAGAGGATGCGACCTGGCTTAATAACTGCTACCCACTCTTCCGGAGACCCTTTACCTTTACCCATCCGAACTTCGGCTGGTTTCTTGGTCAGGGACTTATCAGGGAAGATCTTGATCCACATCTGACCGCCGCGCTTAGTTTCGCGAGAAATCGCGATACGAGCAGCTTCGATCTGACGGTTGGTGATGAATCCGCAAGAAGTAGCCTGAAGACCATAATCACCAAAAGTGATCGTGTTCCCGCTATTCGCAGCACCGGTCATACGACCTTTCTGCATCTTTCTATGTTTTACTCTTTTAGGACTTAACATATAATACCTCTAAATAATTACTATTTGTAAATCTCGCCTTTATAGACCCACACCTTCACGCCAATGATCCCGAAGGTCGTTTTAGCAGTGGCAGTGTTGTAATCGATATCAGCACGAAGTGTATGAAGAGGAACTTTCTTCTCTGCATATCCTTCAGTACGAGCAATCTCAGCTCCGCCGAGACGGCCAGCACACTTGATCTTGATACCTTTGACTCCAGAGCGGAAAGCTGATGTCATCACTTTCTTCATCGCGCGACGGAAAGCTACGCGCTTCTCGAGCTGTTGAGCGATGTTTTCTGCAATGAGCTTTGCTTCAGAATCCGGACGTTTTACTTCCGCGATATTGAAAAACAAAGGGCACTTTGTAATATTTTTAAGGTCATTACGGATTTTTTCGATCCCTGTGCCTTTTTTCCCAATCGCGATCCCTGGCTTAGCAGAGTAAACAGTCACTTTGACCTGATCAGCAGTTCTTGTGATCTCAGTCTTAGCGATAGCTGCTTGTGCGAGCTCAGTATCGATGTAGTTACGGATCGCGAGATCTTGTTGAAAGATTGTCGCGTAGTTGTTTTTTACGTACCAGTTAGAGTGCCAGGTTTTGATGTAACCAAGTCTGAAACCGTATGGATTTACTTTTTGTCCCATTTTCGTCGTTCCCCTGATTATGCTTCTTTAAGCGCTAGAGTGATGTAACTTGATCTCTTGAAAACTCTGTACGCACGGCCTTGAGCGCGCGGCTGAATTCTCTTAAGAGTCGGACCTTCGTCCACTTTCACCATTTCGATGAC
>CANGAC010000090.1 GCA_947451425.1 Bacteriovoracaceae bacterium
AAGGCAGCGCCTGGATCCTAGCGCTGAAAGATCTCTTTTCTCCGGTCTTCATTGTGACCTGGCTCTTGATGCTGTTGTTTTATCTTTATTCCCAGCATGACCGCGCGGATCTCATCTGGATTCTTCTTCGCCCGGTGGCCCTGGGATATCTGATCTTTCTCATGCTCAGGATTTTCCCCGTGGAAAAAATGATCCCCTGGGTGACGAAGCGCTATCCCTTTTTGGGTCGCGCGCTCGAAAGTGCTCTGAAACAGATCCGGGGCATATAAGCGTCTAATCTTTGTTTCTGTTACCCATTCCTGAATGGCCATAAGATGGGCCATGGGCATCTCCCGGGAACTAAAAGAAAAATTTGATAATTACGATCTTGAAGAAAAAGACCGGATCATCCGCATGGGCTGGGAAGACCGCACGAGCTATGAAGCGATCGAGCTTCAGTTTAACCTGACACCTTCTGAGCTCGTTCATTTCATGCGCTACGCTCTCGATGAAAACGGCTTCAAACGCTGGCGACGTCGTGTCCATGAACAGGGCAAATTAAAAAATAAACCGCACGATGATTATCGCTTCAAGTGCAAATCGCAGCGGATGGATGGATCGACGAAAAACTATAAGTGATCGCGTTTTTTTAAAATCTGCGCGGTGATCGAAAGAGCAATCTCCGCCGGTGCATTCCTTCCGAAACTCTCTCCCATCGGACAAAAGAAGTCTTTCAGTCTTTCTTTCGGCACACCCTTCTCCACGAGATCAGTTTCAATACGGTTTCTCTTCGCAACACTTCCGATCACACCGACATAAGGAAAGTGACGGTTGGTGAGAGCTTTGACGAGAACCGGAAGATCAGACGCATGGCCCATCGTCATGCTGGTGATGAAGGTATTTTCTGGAAGCGTATCCACGACTGAGGCTAAGTCATTGGTGCAGATTTTTTTGAGCCGTCTGGATTCCGGAAGTTTGGCGAGCCACTCTTCTCTTTGGTCAACGACCGTGAGATGGCAATCGAGACGAAGAAGAACGCGGACAAATTCCTGGGAAATGTGACCGGCACCGAAGATCGCAATCTCCCAGAGGTCTTTGGGTTTATGGATCTCAAAGAACATGGTGACTTCTCCACCACAGGTCATACCGATATCTTTCTGAAGGTTCCAGGTGAAGCTCTGGTTTTCCACGTGCTCTTTGGCATCAAGAAATTCCGTCGCAAGTTTCAGGCAATGGGCCTCGATCTTTCCACCACCAACGGTTCCGAAAAGAAGTTCCCCGTGAAGGCCCACGATCATGCGGGAACCGATGTCCTGAGGAGCACTTCCCCGCTGGGAAACCTGAGTCACGACAACCATCGGCGTCTTATTTTCGGTTAAGCGGAGAAACTCTTCGCAGAACTGGCCGAAGTTTCTTTCCATTACCGGATCCTCTCGAGTTCCATCAGAATTTCTTCCTGAGTCGCCGGAGACTTAAGCTTCAAGGCTTTTCCATTGGCGCGGTAAGAGAGGGCATTCTTCACCGCTGACCACACAGAAATGCCCAGAAGAAGCGGTGGTTCGCCCACGGCCTTGGAACCGTAAACGTTCACGTGATTATCCGGGTTCGGGATGAAATCCACATTGAGTGTCCGTGGAACATCCTGCACATTCGGAATTTTATAAGTCGTCGGACTATGAGAAACGAGGTTTCTTTTCTGATCGTAGTAAAGGCTCTCGGTCGTAACCCATCCCATTCCCTGAATGAATCCGCCGATCACCTGACCGCGGTCAATGCCGGGATTGATGGGACGCCCGAGATCCATCAGGATATCGGAACGCAGGACTTTCATTTCACCGGTATATTCATCTATCGAGACTTCCGAGAGCGCCATCCCCTGCGTGAAATAATTGAAGGCCTTGCCGCTTACGGTTACTTTATCAAAACCCAGTCCCGGTGTTTTATAAAAAGCATAGGCACCCAGAGAAATCCGGTTGAAATACGCTTTCCCGATGAGCTCTTTCAGCGTGATTTCTTTCCCGGAAGATTTCTGAGTGACCTTGTTGTCAGCAAACACGATGTCGCTATCGAGTTCCCCTTTCAGGATTTCGTATTCTTTGATGGCGTCCGCCGGCTCACCAGCGAAAACTTTTTTCGCCAGTTCCGTGAGTCGTCCCTTAATCATCTCGGCCGCATTCTTCGCCGCGGCTCCATTAATATCCGCTCCGGAAGAAGCAGCTGTAGGTGACGTATTATGGTTTTTCTCCGTCGACGTCGGCATAACCTGAACGTCCTGATGAGGAACACCCAGAACGTGCGAAACGATCTGCTGGATCTTCGTGTTCACTCCCTGGCCCATTTCCGTAGCTCCAGTCGAGACCTGAAGTGTGCCATCCAGATGAAGATTCACCAGCGCATTTCCCTGATTGAGGAATCTCGCGGTGAAAGCGATCCCGAATTTCGTAGCCGTCATTGAGAGTCCGCGAATCGTACCGGTTTTCTTTTTATTGTGCTCGTCGATCTCTTTTCTGCGCGCTTCATAGTTCGCACTATCCAAAAGCTTATTCATCACATCGGGAAGCATATTGTTCTCAAGGACCTGACCGTAAGGAGTCCGGAGATTATTTCCCTGGTAGAGATTCGTCTGGCGAACTTTCGTTGCGTCCATCTTCAGGAACTGGGCAATGTCTTCGATGATCGATTCCATCGCCATCGTCCCCTGAGGGCCACCGAAGCCGCGGAAAGCGGTGTTCGAATGATTGTTCGTCTTGTAACAGACGCCATCGATGTGACAGTTCTCAAGGAAGTACGCAGAGTCCAGGTGAAACATCGCGCGCTCTAAGATCGAGGAAGACAGATCGGCGTACGCTCCTCCGTCTGACATGAGAAGGACTTTGATCGCGGAAATTTTTCCCGCATCATCAAAGGACACTTTGTATTCCGCTTCAAACGGGTGGCGCTTCCCGGTGATCTTCATGTCATCGTCTTTCGTGAGGATAAGACGAGCTGGCTTTTTTAATTTGTGAGCTACGAGTGCCGCATAAGCCGCTATCGGCGCTCCTTGTGATTCTTTCCCGCCGAATCCCCCGCCCATTCGTTTCACGACACAGACGACGTGATGAAGAGGAAGACCTAATGCTTCGGCCACCACTCTTTGTGTTTCCGAGGGATGCTGGCTCGAAGAATGAACTTCGATCTGACCGCCCTCAAGCGGATAGGCAACGGCCGCCTGGGATTCCATGTAGAAATGTTCCTGACCGCCGCAGGTGAAGTGGCCTTCCAGAACATGTTTTGATTTTTTAAAAACAGCTTCCACATCACCCTGGATAAAAGGCGCAGAAGCTTTCGAGAGAATACTTTCTGCTTTCCTGGCTTCCGTGATGGTAAATATTCCCGGAGATTCTTTCACTTCGAGTTTCACGAGCTTCTTGATGGCCTCAACCGACTCTCGAGTCGTCGATGCAATCACGACCACAGGTTCGGCCATATAATTGATCTTGGGATTACAGACAAAATTCTGATCGTGGATGATCGGGCCCCATTTCTGGTGAACAAAATCTTTCCACGTATAAATGCCGGCGCAGTCCGGATGTTTGAGAGCTTCGGCCGTATGAATCGCTGTGACTTCTCCACAAGCAATAGGTGCCAGGACCAGGCCCACGTGAAGCTCGCCTCTTTGTTCCGGACGGTCATCTATGAAGATACTCTCGCCGGTGACGTGGCCAATGCCGGAATCATGAATGATATCTTTTCCGATACTCATAGGGAGATTTCCTGGAAGGAGATCTTGTGATCGGTCATGACCTCATCGCAGAACTTGAGCATGAGGTTGTGACAGAGGATGAGACGGAAGTCGGTACTGCCTCTGACATCCGAAAGGGGGTTGATGGAATTTTTCACATCCGTCGCAAGACGCTTGAAGAGCGCCTGATTGAAATACTGCCCGATCGCCTTGGCCTCAATCTGATTCATGCGAAGGACTGTTGGCCCCACCCCACCAAGAGCAAGCGAGAACTCCTCAAGCACATTGTTCTTGAGTGTGTATCGAACCGCCATCGTGACGGTTGAGATATCGAGATCCCGGCGAGACGAGACTTTATAAAGCTTGTACTCGTGATTAGTTTTGGGAAGACGGATGTGAGTGACGATCTCATCACTCCTCATATCAAGTTCCTTGTATCCGCCTTTGATGAAGGTGTTCACATTCACCACGCGCTCTCCAGCTGAACTCCTCAGCACCACTTCCGCTTCCGCGACTCTCAAAAACGGAATCGTGTCGGCAATGGGAGAAGCATTCACAAGATTTCCCACCAGAGATCCGGAGTTCTTAATCTGCGGAGACGCAAAGATATGAAGGTTATTCGAAAACGCCGGGAAGGCTTTCGCCGTTCTTTCCTCAATCTCAGCGAGTGAGGCTTTGGCTCCCACGATCAGGTGAGTGGCCGTCTCTTCCACCGAGTACATGGAAGCGATGTTATTTAAGCTCATCATTTCCGTGAGGGCGAGTTTTCCTTTATTGGAAACCACACCCAGGTCGGTGGAACCCGAGATCATGCGCGGAGATTTTGTTTTTTTCTCAAGGGTCGCTTCATCGACAGAAGCCGGAAGGAAGATCGTTTTATTTTCAAACGTCAGCCGCACGCTGCCTTTGAGAGTAGCGAGCTCTTTCTCAATTTTGCCGTCATCGTAGAAAGACCCCAGAAGCGGAGTTGTTCTCAGATCTACGGAACACCCGGACTTGATGATCGAATCATAACCGGTGCAGCGACAGAGATTTCCCGTGAGATAATTTTTCACACGCTTTTCTTCGAGCGGGAATTTTTCATTTTTCGCGTCTTCGGTAAGTGCTGCCATGGCACAGATAAAACCCGGTGTGCAGAATCCGCACTGGGCGCCGTGATTTTCCACCATCGCTTTCTGCACCGGATGGAGCTCGTTATCTTTCTTCAGACCTTCAACCGTAATCAGATGAGTCTGATCGAGAAGATACATGAAAGAGATGCAGGAATTGATCGCCTTGTAGGGGCCAAGTTTTCCGTTCTGCATGCGCGCGACGAGAATCGTGCAGGCACCACAGTCACCTTCGGAACAAACGACTTTCGTACCGGTGAGACCTTTTTTGTAGCGAAGGTATTCGGCCACGGTCATAAACGAATTTTCTGGCGACAGTTCTTCCCGCTCGCCATTGACGAACAAAATAATGCTATTTCTCATCCTGAATTTATATCAGGCCCTCCCTATAAGGGTAAAGGGAAAGAAACCAAAGAATAATGGAGGTTTTTACACGTAGCAAAAGCCTCATTTCGATAGGCACTTCCCCCCTAGATTCGTAAAATAAGGAAACCCAAGGAGCCCTTCATGTCCAAGCAACTCTTAGCTGTTGATCCTGACGTCTTCAAATTCATTAATCTCGAACAGGAAAGACAGGAGATGGGGCTCGAACTGATTGCCTCGGAGAACTACTGCTCAAAAGCAGTGATGGAAGCTCAGGGATCCTGCCTCACCAATAAATATGCCGAAGGGTATCCGAAGAAGCGCTACTATAATGGTTGCGAATTCGTGGACGAGATCGAACAGCTCGCGATCGATCGTCTTAAGAAAATCTTTAACTCTTCGTACGCCAACGTTCAGCCGCACTCGGGTTCAGGGGCGAACATGGCCGTTTACATGGCGATGATGAATCACGGTGACACTTTCCTCGGGATGGATCTCGCTCAGGGCGGACACCTCACCCACGGCTCTCCGGTTAATTTTTCCGGCAAACTCTACAGGGCCCTTCATTATGGCCTTGATCCGAAAACAGAAACGATCGATTACAACAAGCTCGAAGAAATCGCGAAGCGCGAACGTCCGCGTATGATCCTCGCAGGGGCATCGGCCTATCCGCGTACAATTGATTTCGCCAAATTCTCTCAGATCGCCAAATCCATTGATGCCCTTCTCTTTGTAGACATGGCCCACATCGCGGGATTAGTTGCAGCGGGGATTCATCCCTCACCGATGGAATACGCGGATGTTGTCACATCAACGACTCACAAAACTCTCCGCGGACCACGCGGGGGAATTATCCTCACGAACAACGAAGAGCTCGGGAAAAAATTCAACTCGCTCATCTTCCCGGGAATCCAGGGGGGACCACTCGAGCACGTGATCGCAGCGAAAGCTGTTGCCTTCAAGGAAGCTCTTGAGCCGGATTTCAAAACGTACCAGCAACAGGTTGTGACGAACGCCAAAGTACTCGCGAAAACTCTCATGCAGCACGGAATTGAACTCGTATCAGGTGGCACAGATAACCATCTCATTCTCGTGAAAACTGATTCCGTAAATATGTCCGGAAAAGAGGCTGGCGAGATCCTTGAGAAAGTCGCGATCACTTGTAACAAGAACATGGTTCCGAATGATAAGCGTTCACCATTTGTCACGAGTGGGATTCGTCTGGGAACTCCCGCGGTGACGTCCCGTGGATTTAAAGAAGCTGAAACTCATCACATGGCAGAGCTTATTGTGAAAGCTCTGAAGAATCCTGGTGATGAAAAAAATCTGAAAGACGTGAAACGTGAAGTGGTGGAACTCTGTAAGAAGTTTCCGGTCTACGGATAAGGGGTAATCATGAAATGGATTCTTCTTCTCGCTCTTTTTGCATGCTCCACTCAGCCGAAAAAAACGGAAGCCCCTGCTGCGGATGCAGCTGCTTCCAATGAAGGCGAAAGCGATGCCAGACAAGTGAGTCCCTATACCGTACAGCCCTGCCAGTGCATGAAAATCTTCATGCCTGTCTGCGGCTCTGATGGAAGAAATTACGGGAACTCCTGTGAGGCCGAATGCCATGGCGCCAAGACCTGGACGGACGGCAGTTGCGCAAATAAAAAGAAGTAGTTAGAAGCCCATAAGCTTTCAGCCATTTAGCTTTAACTGTTGTGGCAAAAATGATAGATATGGGGTCAATAACCACTATATCTAGTATGGGTTCACCATGAAATGTCCTTACTGCTCTGCTGATGATACAAAAGTCCTCGATTCGAGAACACTCGAAGAAGGTTCTTCCATCCGTCGCCGCCGGAAATGCGATACCTGCCAGAAGAGATTTACAACTTTTGAAACAGTTGAACTCTCCATGCCCATGGTGATCAAGCGTGACGGTCGTCGCGAACCTTATCGCCAGGAAAAAATTAAAGTCGGAATTGATAAGGCCTGCGAGAAAAGACAAATCTCTGCCGTTCAAATCCAGCGGATCATTAACAACATCGAAAAATCCATCCTCGATATCTCGGACAAGGAAATTCCTAGTTCAGAAATCGGAAACCTCGTGATGATGCACCTTCGTCACCTCGACCCTGTTGCCTACATCCGCTTCGCGGCTGTTTATAGAAAGTTCCAGGACGTCGAAGAATTCGTGAACGAACTCAAGCACGACGAATACAATCAGTTCAAAATCCATCCGCCACAAGTGAAGGAAGACCGTGAGTTCGAATAAATCAGAGGCCCGTGAATTTTGCCTGCAGTTTCTTTATCATTTTCAGCTCCCCGCTTTCCAGGACCTGAAGAAAAGCCTCGAGACCGCTGACCTCTTCCAGCGCATCCAGGACTTCAAGGAAACTCTCGGGAAAGAACTGGGTAGCGAAGGTCAGGCGTATGTCGCTTCGACAGTGAAAGGGATTCTGAAGACTCACGAAGAGCTCGAAACGATCCTCGTGAAGTATCTGAAGAACTGGAAACTCTCCCGCATCTCGAAAATTGAGCACACCATTTTCATGCTTTCTATCTACGAGTTGAAATTCACTCCTGACGTTCCGGCGAAAGTCGTGATCAACGAGGCGATTGAACTTGGGAAAAAATATTCCACCAAAGAGTCCGCGTCTTTCTTAAACGGAATTCTGGACAGTGTGATGAAGCAAGAGCTGAACCGCAATGAATGACCTGGTCCGGGAAGTTTCTCCCCTCACCCGTGCAATCGTTTGGCTGAGGCCAGCTATCTTTACTGCCCAGCACGTTCACTACAAACCCATCGACTATCTTCTTGATGGACTTCTCACCGCCACGATTAAAAGTAAGCTCGATGAATCGACTCTTCTCGTGGGAGAAAACTTCAACCGGAAGCTCTATATCTTCGTGACGGAGAAAGCTCCGAAGCGGACTGAGCTTGAAAGTTTCTTTTCGTTACTGGAGAAGGATATAAAATCGGAAGACCGGATCCTGGTAGTGGATGATGTGGACGGAAGAGAAAGCTTCCTGAAACTCGTCCCGGAAAAGCTTCTCTCCCATTTCCACGTTTTATAATTAAAGCGAAATAATTCTGGCGTTTCTCATGTCATAACCCTGAACAACGCGTTCATAGATTTCCCCAGTATCCGTCACAGAAAACATTTTTCCGTTGAGATCCAGGAAGTAGTTCGTACCAGTCTTGGTGATATTCATAAGTTTAAAGCTCATCGGAAGTCCTGGAACGATAAGATCCCCTTCGGAACTCACGGTGAAGATCACGTTCGAAGAATCCGTGAAGAAGTTTCCTCCGCGCTTCTGCATGACACCTACGCGGACATCGGCTCTTGGCGTGAGTCTTCCATCATCAGCAATCGTATAGACAACACCTCTGTTGGTCATGAAATAACGTCCCCCGAAGGCCACGACATCGCGAAGATTCACAATTCCTTCGATGTCAGTCTTCTGAGCGATCCCTTCATTCGTCACAGTGTAGAGCTCTCCGGCACTTGTCATGAAGTAGTTACCACCGAAGCCTCCAGCGAGCTTGTACGCATCGCTGGTCGTGATGTGAACGAGTCCCTGAGAGTCGACCGTATAGAGTTCACCGGCTTCAGAGATAAAATAATTCATCCCTTTCCCGAGGATCTTTTCGGGAATCACTTCGTACTTACGATAGAGAGTTCCGTTGTCACCGATCGTGACGATGACACTGTTGTCTTCTACGAAGAAGCGTCCGCCCTTCATCGTGATCTTCTGTGGGAAAGCGAAGTTCCCCATGTCGTACACGAAGCCTGACTTATCCGTCGTGATGACAGAACCGTTGTCCATGACCAGATAACTTTGAGCAAAGGCATGTAGTGAAAGTGTGGCGAGAATTGCCATGATAAGTTTTTTCATATCCGTCTCCCTGGTTGAAAAAGCCAGACGAATATAGACGAGTCTAGTGCCGGATTCCAGACGGGAGAATCAAATTATAGGAAGAGACACAAGGCCACGAATGGCCCTGTGTTTCCTTAAGATGACGCTTAGAGTGAGATGACTTTGACGTTGCGAAGATCGTGACTACCAACGGCGCGCTCAAAAACGTTTCCGTTCTTGTCGACCACGAAGAGCTTGCCGTCAGAATCGAGCATATAGTTCGATCCGACTTTCACGATATTATTTACGTTGAGATTGATCGGCATCACCGGGTTCGAAAGGATTCCCGTCTCAGAAACTGTGAAGAGTTTGTTTGAAACATCGATGAGGAAGTTTCCGCCGAGCTTTTTAGGAGCAGCAACTTTCACGTCCGCTTTCGGATATACAAATCCGTTCGCATCTACAGTGAAGACAGCCCCACGGTTGTTCATGAAATACGTTCCGCCGAGAACAGAAATATCGGCCGGGTTAAGTTCCGGAAGAGAGATGTTGAAGTAGTTACCCTTAGAGTTAATCGTATAAAGAAGCGTGTTCTTCTTTCTGGCATCCTGGGCCGTAAAGAAATTTCCGCCGAACTTCTGGATGCGCTTGAAGACATCGTCAGAATTAAACTTGTAGTAGAAACCTTTGGCATCAATCGTGAGGAGTTCAGAATCGTTATTCAGAAGGTAGTTGTTTCCTTTCCCTTTGATCTTCGAAACTTTTTCATCTTTCTCGTAACGGAAACCGCCTTCATCGATTGTGGAAAGCTGCTCTTTCTCAACGAAGAACTGACCACCGTTGACTTTCACTTCGTACGGAACAACGAAATGTCCGAAGTCATAGAGAAAACCTGCTTTATCAGTCGTCAGTAAGACACCGTTATTTAAAACGAGATACGACTGGGCCGAAGCACCAAGTGAGGCAAGTAACAGGCCGAAGGCGATGAAATTTTTCATGGGAGTCTCCCTTTTAAGAATTAGGGGGACTATAGCCCACGGGGTGCTGGTTTCAATGGGAACGGTAGTTTTTTCAGGGTTCTGGAAGCTTTGCCTTCCCAATGATATCGGTAACTCATGAAAAATCTCATGTTTGTCTTTGGACTATGTATGACTTTCAGTGCGTTTGCAGAAGGGCTCCTCTACATCGGGGACTCTCACTCCTACATCCGCGAACAAAACCCGCTTCCGGCGAACAAGCGCTTCGGGAACGTTTTTGTGGAAGGAATGAGTTCCAGGGGATTTGAAGTTTCGTACTACGCGGCCTGTGGTTCCGCTCCCATCGGTTGGGTGAGAGGTTCGACCACTCAATGCGGATACACTGCCTATGCTGATGGGTCGTTTTCCAGTGTCGTGACATCGGCGTTTCCATCTGTCTCAAAGCTCTATCATCCGGAAAAGCATTCCCGGGTTGTGATCAATCTGGGCGACAATATGTTCGACTGGAAAACAGTCCGGAGTAAAAAAGAAGCTGCCTTCAATCGTGGCTCATTCATCAACAGCATCAACAGTTTCCTCGCCCTTCTTCCCGGGATCTCACCAGAGAATTGCACATGGATAGGTCCCACTTATCACATCGAAGGTTCAACCTACCGGAAAGGAAATGCGGCGGTGGATGAGTTGTATGTGAACCTCAATTCACTTCTCTCAGGGAGATGCTCTGTCATCGACGCCAGACCGATTGTCGTTCCGACCGTACCGAATGATGGACTCCATCATGTGAATGCAGATTCGCAGGCGCTGGCGGAAGGTGTTTTAAATTTGTTGTAAAAAAAAAGCCCCGTAAGGGGCCTTTTTTAGTAGTTAATTAAGTCTCTCGCAGCATTCAGAATCTTCGTCACATCGGGCAACGTTGCTCTTTCGAGAATCCGGTTAAACCCAACCGGCGTGAACGTCGATCCTACGCGGCGAACGGGAGCATCGAGATGTTCGAACGCGTGCTCATTGATCTGGCCCACAATCTCTCCCCCGAATCCGCCGAAGACCTTATCTTCGTGAACCACGAGAGCGCGGTGAGTTTTCTTAACGGTCTCAACGATCGAATCGAGATCAAGCGGGTTAAGCGAGCGCAGATCGAGAACTTCGACATCGAACCCTTCTTTGGCGAGCGCTTCAGCGGCTTCGAGTGAGAAGTGAACCGTGTTACCGTAAGTGATGATCGAAAGGTCTTTTCCTTCGCGACGAACACGCGCCTTCCCAAACGGAACTTCAAAATCATCCGGGATCGAAGTCATCGCGTACTTGGCGTTATAAAGAGCTTTCGGCTCGAGATAAACGGTACAGCCTTTCGAGCGCATCGATGTGCGGAGTAATCCGGCAGCATCATCCGCAAACGCCGGAACGACCACGCGGATTCCTGGAAGAGTACAAAGCGTCCCTTCGATATTTTGTGAGTGATAAAGACCACCACCGATGTATCCACCGGAAGCCAGACGAACGGTCATGTTCGGAGAGAAAGCTCCGTTAGAGCGCCAGTGATCGTGGGAGGTTTCCACCATCTGTTCCATCGCAGGCCAGAAGTAATCGGCGAACTCAGCACCCTCTACAACGATATGGATTTTTTCCTGATCAAAGCGCGACATTCCGTTAGCTGTACCAAGGATGTAATCTTCAGCGATCGGTCCGTTAAACACGCGGTGTTTTCCGAATTCCTGCTGCATGCCTTTAGTGACGTTAAAGATCCCGCCCTTCTCTTTATTGGCAACATCCTGACCCCAGATATAGGTGTGAGGATTATGACGGAACTCTGCTTTGAGTGTTCCGTTGATGGCGTCGATGAATTTCTTCTGTTCGCCGTCTTCCGAGTGTGTTCCGTCAGTGTATTTCTGAGGAACATACGCCGGAGGAACAATGTGTTCCCAGATGGATTCCGGAGTCGGGTTCGGTGCCTTCACCGCTTTTCCGTGAGCTTCAAGGAGTTCTTTCTTTGCTTCCGCTTCGATCTGATCGATTTCTTTCTGCGAGAAGATTTTGGCCTTGATGAGATCGTCTTTGAATTTCGGCAGAGGATCCTGCGCCTTCGCATCCGCGCGTTCTTTCTCGTCTCTGTACCACTCGTGGTTATCAGAGTTCGAGTGATTCCCGATCCGCACACACATGGCGTGAACGATGACGGGCTCGAGCTTATTCATCGCGTGCTCTTTGGCACTCATCATCGCGTTCATCGAATCGAAGACGTCTTTTCCGTCGCACTTGATGATCTTGAGATTTTTAAAGCCGGTGAAGTTATCCGCCACGATTTCATTCGCCGTCTGGTCTGACTTCGGTACCGAGATTCCGTAACCGTTATCCTGGAAAACGAAAACGCACGGAAGAAGTTCGCGGTCCGCACCGGTGATCGCTTCGTAACAGTAACCTTCTGATACAGAAGATTCACCCTGAGAAGAAATCGCCACACCTTTGTGC
>CANGAC010000091.1 GCA_947451425.1 Bacteriovoracaceae bacterium
ACGCCTCGCCGGAATGGGCTCAATCAGGTCAAAAAGCGGAAGCGGATGCCGGGTAAATGCCAGAAATGTCGTGATCAGTCAGATGAGCTGGAGAGAAATTTGTTCCGGTACTTGGGTCACCTTTTTCGAATTTCACTCAATAAAATTAAATCCTTATACCTTTCTATGCCACAAACTTGTGCGATCGCAACTGCCTGTAAATATTTTTAGTTTATAAAGAAACAGCAAAAAAAACCATAGTGATCGGGCTTATCCCCCGGAAACTATGGGTAAAGTTTGCCTCCTATAAGGGCGAAAAGGAAGGGAGGGCCTTTGCGGAGGCTTATTCTGATTTTGTAGCAAAACAACCTTAGGGGTTTTTGTGAAAACGTTTATGCCATTTCTTTTTTTAACGTCACTTTTTCTCATCACTTCATGTGGTGGAGGAAAAACTTCTGCGAAATTTGAAGTCACAACGTCTGCTCTGAGTGTTGCCAATAGCATCTACGGTGGGGGCTTGGTGATCACGGGAACTGCCTCCAAGACCGGAGAGCATTTTGTCTATCCCATCCCGGCCAACACCGGAACCGGAAGCAGCGTGACCCTCGAGCTTCAAAAAGATGAGTGGACATTTTCAGCGGTTGGCTGGGAAGGCGGGACGCCATTCAATGGGAACTCCAAGTGTGGGGCAACCGTGGTGAATCTTCAGAATGATGTAGAGACAGTGAATCTACAGATCGACTACACCAAATGCGCGACTCAGGAAGAATATTTCGGCAGTAACACTTTCAGAAACGGAAACACCTTCTATCCGCTTAAAGTCGCGACCTGTGGTTGGCTTTACGAATCCGACGGGATCACTCCCGTGAGCTCGACGACTCCCGATAGCTGGTGTAACACCGGTTCCTCGGTCGATGCCAAGTACAAAAACTACGCCCAGTCTGTTTTGATCGAAGTACCTCAGGATCTCAATGGGAAAATATCTGCGGGGATCTCGAGGTGCATCGCCTCTGGATCAGATGGTGTATTCTCTACCGCTTCACACGTGCCGACGAAAGGCATTCCCTTCCAGATGACTCTCTTCAATCAGCCGAACTGTCCGACCGATCCTGGGACCATCATCGCGAGGTATGATTTCACAAAAGGAATCGGCGAGGCCTACGCGGATCACGACTCTCTGTTAAACCGCATGAGCTCTACCAACAGACTTTTCCTGCCTTCGTACGAAACGAAACGCGGGTTCTCGAGCCTCCTCGCAAACAAGCCCTCTATCCTTTGTAACTCCCTTCCGTGCATGGACGTTCCAACCAGTCTCCCCTCAGGTTCAAACATCCTCGTGCGCTCCGGTGCAGATTTTGTTGCGGCGGAGATCCCGGTCGCGAATCAGACGTGTGATAACTTGGTCAGCATCGTCCCGACCAGCATCACCCCGGTTCCCACACTCGCCGAAATTAAACAGGGCTGTAGCACTAAAGACGGAAAACTTCTGATCCGGTTAAATTTCACATCTCTCAGTGTCTCTCCATCTTTGCAGTTGAATTTTAGCTCTGCTCCGTCGATCACCCGCACTTTGGAAACCAGTTCCTTCTACGACGCCCACGCGTTCGCCTGGGAGAACATCGGTTACCCGCTTTCGGCAACCCTTAATCCGCCGATCAAGAATTCGTTCAGCGCTTTCTTTGAAGATCATTCCGAAGCCGGGCTACTTTCGGAGGTCAGAGAAATGATGGGTCCTGAGGGGGCCGGTGGAGTTCTCGGAGGAGGCCTTAACTGTGTCACGGATACCTCGGTGAACTTCGTCACCTTCCAAGAAGATGGTGTCAAAAAGACATATAAGATCGAACTTCTCAATGGGGGGAACTCCAGAACCATCGGCAGCTACCTCGCAGACGGGGTCGTTCTGGCTGCCAACTACTTTGATAAAAAGATCCTCATCTCACGGAAAGTCGGAACAAGTTCCTACGTGGCTGAAATGGTTATCGACTTCGACTGCACCGAAAACGTTGGCCGAATGGAAAGCCGTCACATTAAATCCGATGGGAGAGAGAAAAGAATCGTTGAGTGGAACACACGCTCCTCGAGCGCATCTCGGGTGAAAGAATATCGCTACGAAGACAAGAGTGACTCGAACGGGATCCTCCGGATCGAAACCTCATACGCCTTCGTAGAAACACCTGCCAGCGATCCGCTCCGCGCCCGCGCGCGGAAGTGGAGTCTCGATATCAACTTCGAAGGCGGGGCTTATAAGTACTACGCTCGCACCTCCCAGATTGAGGTGAAAAATGGCATCACTGGGTTCAGGTTCCTTGAGGCCACTCCAGGAACGGCTCCGACGGCAGCCACTTCGAATGACACCGCGTATGTCTCGGCACTGGCGACCGCGATCGGAATCCCCACCGCTCAGTGTGTGAGTAAAACGGCCTTCAGCTCTGACACCTGCGGAGTACTTCCAACGACTTTCTCTGGATCAATTTACGACGGAGCATTTTCGCCTTCTCAACTAGACCCAAGCTCGATCTACGGTTTATTCACAGCATTCTAATTCTTCGCTTCCCAAACGCGCTGCGCCAGTCATAAAACCCCCTCTCCACCCGGGGGTTTTATGCATCACATCCGTTCTTTAACGGTCGCTCTCTTTTTGTGCGTCTCTTTTTCCGCCAGCGCTGACATTCTCGAAGCGTGGCAGGGATTCTCGAGCCCCGAGATTCTGAGCGAAGGTTTCACGCATTCCTACTTCACTCTCCCCGCTGAAGGTGCCACGAGCTACCAGGGACCAAAATACTGGTCGAGTGATTACTGGCCTTCACAAGCTGGTGGGATCAACAACCGCTGGGCCTCGAATCGCCCGTCGGGTTTCCGCACATACAACTTTCCGAAGAACGAACTTCTCCGCATGAGCACGCAGCAGCTGAAAGCACTCTCCCCGAGTGAGAAATACGACATCTACATGGGCCGCTACGATTACCCGCTGAAAACGGAAGTCGCAGGAACAGTTTCAGAAACTGCTGCGGACTGGGAAGGAATCTGCCACGGATGGGTGGTGGCCGCTCTTCATCACGCAGAACCTCAGCCGAAAACTTTAAGAAACCAAGACGGCATCGCCGTTCCTTTCGGATCATCCGATATCAAGGGACTCCTTTCATTCTACTACGCCTGGCACGCCAACAACGGTTCACAGACTGTTGGGAAAAGATGCACATTCGGTCAGTGGACAGGGGGAGAAGTGGCGTGTGATCAGGACCTGAACGCAGGCGCCTTCCACATCATCATCTCGAACCGCATCGGACTTCAGGGCGAAGGCATCATCATGGATGTTGAGCGCTGGGACCAGGTCTGGAATCAGCCGGTGATCGCGTATCGCTCACAGTTCATGGGTGAGTTCAGACCCACTCAGACAGCTGCTCGTGGAACTGTCAGAGAGCTTCGTCTCTCCACTCAGGTCTGGTACGTGAATGAAACTGACAACTCGTGGTATCCGGTTCACGGCACTCAGAATCAGAAAACTGAATCGAAAACTTTCCAGTACCGCGTGGAACTGAATAACCGCGATGAAATCATCGGCGGAACGTGGGAGTCGGACGAGCGTCCGGACTTCATCTGGCAGAAAGCGAAAGTGGAAGCTTTCTCCGGCTACTTCGCTAACTTCTCTGACCTTCTTAACGATTAATCGGCAGGACCCATAATGAAATTTTTCTTAGCTCTCGTAGTATTTCTTTTTGTCGTCAACGCTTCCTTCGGACAGGAAGCGAAGAACATCTCTGAGGCCTGGGAAGGATTCTCCTCTCCGGACATCATGAGCTCAGGCTTCGTGCACGACTTCGCTACTCTTCCGCTCGAAGCAAGCCTTCTCGGAGGAAACAAAGCGTGGTCGAGTCACTACTGGCCATCAAAAAAGGCCGGGATCAATAACCGTTGGTTCTCTCCCAAAGACGAGACTTTTGATTACCAATCACCAGATAAAGCGACCGTCGCAAAGATGGATCTCGATGCGAAGAAGACACTCTCCCCGAGTGAGAAATACGATCTCCTCATGGGCCGCTACGATTATCCGCTGAAAAAAGAAGTCTACGGAGTGACGTCCCGCCTTTCGAAAGACTGGGTCGGCATCTGTCACGGTTGGGCACCAGCTGCGATTCACCACAATGAACCGAATCCGAAATACATCCAGAATGCTGACGGTGTGGTGATCCCGTTCGGCTCGGCCGACATCAAGGCCCTTCTCTCCTACTACTACGCCTATCACTACGAATCAGAAACCGTTCATCAGGTCGGGAAACGTTGTTTCTTCGGATCATGGATCGGTGGAGCTCGCGGGTGTGGGGATGATCTCAATGCAGGAGCCTTCCACATTATTCTCGCCAATAAACTCGGCATCAAGCACGAAGGTTTCGTCGCAGACGTCGAGCGCTTCAACGAAGTCTGGAACCAACCCATCGTTGGCTTCCGCTCACAAGTTCTCGAGAAAGATCTTCCGCCTTCAAAAAAAGCAGCGAAGAATGCTGTCTCTGAAGTCCGGATTGCGACGGAGTTTTTCTACACGGATGAATCTGAACCAAATTGGGAAACTGTGATGGGAACTTCTGAACAGGTCGTCTCAAAACTCGAACTTCTTTATCGGGTGGAACTGGATGCTGAGGGGAAAATTGTTGGTGGGGCGTGGGAATCTTCCGTTCGTCCGGATTTTCTGTGGGACAAAGACAAGGCACCGGCCTTTGATGGTTACTTCGAGAAACTCTCCATTCTCATTAACGATAACTAAGAACAGAACCCGACGCGTTTCATGTTCTTGATAAAATCCTGGGCTTTTTTCTTGGACGAAAGAAGCCAGCTCACCCACCGGTCTTCACCGCGGATAAGTGTGATCAAAGTTGTCTTGGATTTTTTCTCGTAACGGAGAATGCATTTTTTCACGACGATTCTCTCGTCGCAGACACCTTCTTCCTGAAGACTCATCATTTCGTGATGGATGGAATCAGCGGTCGTATCTTTCAGTGACATCTTTGAGTGAATCGTATTTCCGCTGACGAATTCCACCACCCGAAGGCCAATGGATTGTCCCATGCGGACGTCGCAGGATTCTGCGCGGGCGAGCGCGCTTCCAAGAATCATGAGAATGAGAACCAAAAACTTCATATTGTGTCCGTTAGTTTGATCTCCCCTATTCTGCGTGAAATTCCTTCCCGGAGATAGGGAAAGGGTCCGGTCTTGTAAAAGCTCTCAGGGCCGTCGAAACTTTAGGCACTAGCTTCAGAACATGGCAAAACCCTGAAAAGAGGTCAGGACTCCGTCTCAAAAGGATCGTGTTTTCAGGTAGGTAGGAGGCAAATATTCCCTCCGTGAGGAGTTTTAAGCCATCTGTAATAAAATAAGCGAATGATAAAACTCATCACTTTCATCCTGATGTTCACTCTCATTTCTGCCCCGGTTGCTCACGCTACGGGCGATGATACCAAGGCCAGTGACCAGTTCCTGGAGAATGCCGACGCTAAGAAAAAAGGCAGCATGGCAGACACCTTAGTTGTGATGAGTGCTTCAGCTTTGGGAGCGGGGGCCATCACGGGTTGTATCGGCCCGGGAAAAGTCTCACCTTCCAACGTTGCCTTCGCAGCAGGATCCATCATTTATCTTTTAAGTGAAATCTCCTCAGGCAAAGAACAAAAAGAATCGATCAAGAAGCGCGCCGAAGACCTCGCTCTTTCCAAAGAAAAAATGACGGGCGGTGGAGACGCGCAGAAAATGGCGCTCGAGGAAGCGCTGAAAGATCAGGAAGAAACACTCAAGTTCATTAAGAAGCGGAAAGGCTTCATGACCGCGGTCAATGTCGCGTGGGTCGCGGCCTCGGGTCTCGCCATCGCGGAGGCCATGAACATCCTTCTTCTCCCTGTGTTCACTCAGGCCTGCGCCGGGCTCAACATCACGTCTATTCCCTGGCTCATCGCCATTGAAATCGCCTTTGCCGCGACCATTGGTATCTCCGAAGGTCAGCCTCTTCAGGCCCTTCTCGCTCCCATCGCTCTTGGTATGGCAGTCTTTTTCATTCCCTTAAAAGCGTTGCCCGCAACCCGCGCCGTTCTCTACTCTGCCTCGGCCGTTTTTGCACTGAAGGCCGCTGGCGAATTAAGTGAGAAAGAAAAAGTCATCGAGAAAAACGTCTCAATGCTGAAGGAAGCTCTCGGGCAGTTTGAAAAAGAAACTCAAACCACCACCGGTCTCGACGTCGCTTCAAATAGTAACAACGACTCCCGGGCCAATTCCACAAATACGACCAGTGGATCACTTCCAGGCTCGGCCGCAGGACAGGGCTCGATCAACACTCTGGCTTCAGGAAATCAGGCTGCCGCAGCTGGGACTACAGCTTCGACTACTAAGACTTGCGCCGTGGGCGTCGGAGATAAAGTTGCTATCGGAGCTGATTGCTCACGACCTGTGACTCTCGCCTTCACAAGACCATCAGTAGAAATTCCTTCGCTCACGACGGCCGGAGTAACGGCCACTCAAGCAGCGAATTCCTTTGCGGCTGGAGACTCGGCTGGCGCAGAAATCTCAGCCGCGTCCCTTTCCGCCATGGCCGCGAATGTGGAAGCCGGAAGAAAGACCGCACTCAATCTTTTAAATAACCGTCTCGCAAAAGAGGGAAAACCAAAACTCGATCTTGATGCCGAAACACAGAAAGCCGTGGACAGCATGAGTGCGAACATCTCTCAGTCGATCGATAAAGGCGGAGCTCCTCTGATGGCGGCCCTTGGTGGACTCGGCTCCTCTCCTGCGGCGATGGCACCAGTGAAAGTCGAAACGGCTCCGGTGGTGGTTGAACCGACAGCGCTGGCAACGGCGGTGGCACCAGTGCCAGCGACCCAACTGACAGAAACCGGAATGGCAAAAGATCTCACCGTCGCTCAGGCCAGTGAGAAGAAAGATTCGCTCGACAATTACGATGTCGAGACTTCGGACATCTCAAGGAATAAAGAAGCGACCATCTGGCAGCAGGTGACGAATCGCTATCAGACTAACTACGGAAGATTCTTCGAGAGAAAGAAAGTTCCGACGACCCCTTAGGCCGCGCGGGTTCCGAATTTCGATTTCATCCAGGGCACCAGCATCGGAAGAAGCGAGACGCCGATCACTCCAAAAATCACGATGTGAAAATTCCTCTTCACGACCGGAAGGTTTCCGAAGAAAAATCCGGCCAGGATGAAAGTGAAAACCCAGAGGACTGCTCCCACAACATTGTAGGAAAGAAATTTTTTGTAATTCATGGAACCAATACCGGCGACGAACGGAGCAAAGGTCCGCGCGATCGGAGCAAAGCGGGCAGCAATAATCGTGAAGGCACCCCAGCGCTCATAAAAGGCCTGAGTGTCCGTGAGATATTTTTTCTTAAAGAAGCGATTTTCTTTCTCGAAGACTTTTACACCCAGCCGTTTTCCAATCTGGTAATTCACCGTATCTCCGATGATTCCTGCGACCGTCAGTGTCCCCAGAAGAATCCAGAGATTCAGTCCCTCATCGAGTGCGGCCAGGGCCCCGAGGGCAAACAGAAGAGAATCACCCGGAAGAAATGGTGTGACCACGAGGCCCGTCTCACAAAAGATGATGAGAAAAAGAATGAGGTAGATCCACGGGCCGAAAAGTCCCATCCAGGAAACGAGGTGCTGATCAAGATGAAGAATAATGTCGATAATTTGAGTCATGCCAGTAATTTAATCAGAATTCACAGATGGTGGGAATAAATCTTTCGTTGAGATCCAGGAGATCAACTGACAGGGGCTCAAATTTCACCGGTCTTCCGTTTTTCATTCCCCGGCCATTTTTCAGGTCAACGTTACAGGACTTGTGATCGTTGGGATCGAGCTTGTCGTAAAGGTCGCGCGTGATTCCGGTCAGGACGTAACGTCCTTTCCGGTAATTGATCTTCCACACGAGGACTTCAGCAATTCTGCCTGATGCGGAAGCGTCGACAGTAAGATGGAAGGATGAGTCCCTTTGCATCCGGAGTTTTGCGCCGGGTTTTGCCCTTCTTGGAATGAGATGGCGATTGGAGAAAACGAGCTCTTTGGGACTATCACCAAGAACTCCCAGGTAAACGGCAAGCTCCCTGTACTCTCCCCCACCGCGGATCGGCTGGATCTGGATGACCTCTGGGATACCGTCGCCGTTCCAGTCGTGAGAAATCCTCTCATCGTTATCAGGGAACGAAGTCATCTGACCCCGGAGTTTTTTTTCCGAAGAGCAGGCAGCGCTCAGAAGAACGATGAGGGTGATAATTCGAAGGCTCATGAATCTATCGTATGATGATGTCGCAGTGAAATCCAGAACCAAATCAGTATGCTTTTCTGCCGGGTCAGTTTTCCTCCCTTATCACTCATCATTACATCTTGAATCGAAGAGTTAGTTATGGCCTCTTTCTTGCTGAACTTGGGTGTGGAGGATGCTGCCATGGGAGAAGCTATGCGTGTACAACAAGTATTAAGTCAGGAAGAAGAATTTGAAAACTGCGAGAAAGATTATCATGATCATAATCTGACAGAGCTCAGTGACATCCATGATGTGCTGCTCGAAGCAGTGGACACCGTGGAAGCATCCGGAATGCCGTATGCCATCATCGGGGGTCTCGCCGTAAAAAATCTGGGTCGCCCACGAGTTACTCATGACATTGATTTTTTCGTACGTCCGGATGATGCAGAAAAAATCCTGAAGGTGCTTGAGGCAAAAGGATTCACGACTCAGCTGCGTGATCCATTCTGGCTGTATAAGGCATGGAAGAAAGACATTCTCGTGGATATTATTTTCAAATCCAGCGGGGATATTTATTTTGATGAGGAAGTCCGCTCTCACGTGAGACGAGTTCCATATAACAACATGATGATCAATGCCATCAGTCCGGAAGACTTTATTGTTATAAAGGCAGCTGCCCACCAGGAACATAACCCCCATCACTGGCACGATGCCCTCGCCGTACTCAAGCAAGGCGGACTCGACTGGGATTATCTCATCTCCCGGGCCAAACACGCTCCCAGAAGAGTTCTCGCTCTTCTCATCTATGGGCAGTCCAATGATCTCGCCGTTCCGAACGAAGTGATCCAGAAGCTCTACCGCTGCCTCTATGAGGCACCGGCGTATAGCCAGCAGTCCATCATCTATCCTTACCGTGAGAAAAAAGATGTCCTCCGGGATCGCGATGATTCCCGCGAGCACTACATCTACACCAAGGGAAGAATCATGGATGCGCTCACTCTTGATGAGCGGATCGCTGAACACGATATCAAAGTCATCGTGACAGATTCCACGATCGTCGCAAAAGGCGAAGTGTTCACGCGCGAACAGAGAGAAGCGGTGGATGAAGTGATCTCCCGCTGTGCTCCCGCTCATGAAATCAGAAACCAGGTGAATGTCAGAGTGCTCACGGCTCCCGAAGGAAGCGAGGCCATCAAATGATAAGAATTGCTGCTGCCGGCGATGTTCACTTCGACCGGAAATCTCACAATCGTCTTGCTCAGCACTTCGGTAATCTCCAGGACAAGGCCGATATTTTTCTTCTGGCGGGAGATCTGACTCAGACCGGACATCCGGATGAGATGCAGGTCCTCGCAGAGGATTTAAAGAAATGTCCGATTCCCATCGTCGCTGTCCTTGGCAATCACGATTATCACCTTGATCAAGTCGAAACAGTCACCCGCATTCTCCAGGACGCGAATGTCACAGTCCTCGAAAGAAACTGCATTGTCCTGAATATCAAAAATCATAAAGTCGGCATCGCCGGTGCTAAGGGTTTTGGCGGTGGTTTCGTGGGCGCCTCCGGTTCTGATTTCGGTGAACCTGAAATGAAGGCGTTCATGAGGCACTCAAAGAATGAAGCGCGGGAACTGGAAGAAATCATCAAGGGTATGGAAGCCGACTATAAAATTGTCCTCCTCCATTACTCTCCGACCGCCCAGACATTGTACGGCGAGAAAAAAGAAATCTATCCGTTTCTCGGTTGTTACTATCTGGCGGAAGCTGTTGATTACGGGAAGGCAGATATCGCATTTCATGGACACGCCCACGCCGGCGTGGAAAAAGGTGAAACTCCCGGAAAAATTCCGGTGAGGAATGTGGCGCAACCCGTGATCCGTCACGCTTTCAATATCTATACGCTGGATAAGAATTCCAAAGACCATCACAAAATGGAAAGGATCTCAACTGCTGAGGTTTCGGGAGAAGTCCATTAGTGCTCGAGCGTTTTGATCACGGGATTATTGATGAGCTCATGGACTTCGTTTCCCATGTGTTCATAAGTTAAAGTCCGGTGACTGATCTGATCATTGAGAAATTCCACGACTGAATGCTTGGCCAGGATATCCACGAATTTATGAATGAGCTTCGCCCCCTCTATCCCACCGGAGGGATAGAGATACGTAATGAGAGTCTCTCGCAACAGACTGTACTCAGTCATTAAGTCGGCGACGGAAAAGTCCGTCATCGTTGAGCGATGATAGCCATGACTTTTTCCCAGTTCCACTTCGTTAATCTCACCTTCTTTCAGAATGAGTTCGAGCTGGTCAAGTAAATGCGGAATATGATCCCGGAGAATGATGGATGATTCATGCTGCGAACTCGCAATCACCTGTCTCACCAGTCTTTCCCACTGATCCAGAATGACGTTCTTGAGGATCGTGAGTGACTGGCCAATTTGAGTGTATTCATTGTTCTCATTCATCCCCTTAGATTACACTTCCCGAAGTTTCATGTCCGGGAAGTGCAAATATATTAGGGATGAATTAATCTTGAGAAAATTATTTCTTCTTTTTTACAGATTGGATCCACGCGTAGATATACGGGATATCGGCCTTGAGATTCTTCAGCGGCGTCATCGATTTTGATTTACGCTTAGGAACAAAACCTTTCGGAAGTGGTTCAGGATATTTTCCTGTCATGATTTTTGAGACGACGACATCAAATGGTGCATCGACCTGCTCAGGACCGATACTTCCCTTGAGATTAGGATCTTTATTGTGACAGCGGACGCATTGCGCTTTGTAGATGCGCGCACCCCGCTCAAGTGCTGCAGCATCCACTTTCGCAAGCGGCTTCACCTGGAACGCGTTGTTCTGAGCAAAAGCTATCTGCAGAAAAAGAACGGGGCCAACGATGGCCCCGAAAATTTTGTAGATCAAACAACAACCTCAATCAAAGCGTAGAGGAAGACAAGAAGACCAACACCACAGTGAATCACCCCTTTCACTGTTGTGAGAGGACCGAGTTTCCCTTTGATCGCATTTACTTCGAGAGCGAGGATCACGAGAGTTACGGCACCAATCACGGCGGCCGGGCTGAAATCTTCAGGAATATTGAGACCCAGGTGGCGGCAAGCTCCCATGAAGAACAGAAGCGGGAGAGAGAACATCACGTTCGTGCGAGATGCGAGGAGCGCTTTCGGACCAGCAGCTGCTGCAGCTGGATTCGCAGCTCCACCACCAATGACAGTGTTGGCATTGGCGATCATGATTTGCTGATTAGGCCAGATGATGAGCCACACGTTGAGGAACATGAGTGTTCCTAAGAGGGCACCTGTGTAGATGTAGATCCCGTACGGAGTCCGGAAGAATTCTCCACCGAGGTCCTTACCGACGATCGCGAGCATTCCCACACCCGAGAGGAATGTGAAGAGAGCACCGTAGCGGAACCAGAAGAGCGCTTTCGGAACGAGCTTCGAGAAGGCCTGGTTCTTCGTAGGAGCATCAATTTCAGCGAAGAAAGCACCCTGAACGAAGTTGAAATAATAGAGGTGACCAATCCACGCCACGCCGGCAAAGAAGTGGATCCAGCGAAGGATCATGATCAATCCTTCTTCAGTAAACAGAGCAATGTCCATAACATCTCCTCGAATAAGTTAAATCGAAACTAGGGATATTCTAACCTATATATTCAGGAGTTATCCACTGTCTATCCACTGAAATGACCGAAAGTTATTCTACTGACTCGCAACGCTGGCCATAGGGGCAAAGGATCTCTTCTTAAATTGTCAGAGCTCTTTGTCATGCTTAGACTTTTCTTAAACTATTCACACTCAGGGGTCATCATGAAAGCGTTCATTTTCCTTCTCATTTTTTCGACCAGCTCGGTTTTTGCTCTCACTCAGTACAAAACAGTGTGCAAAGAGAATGACTGCTTCAGAAATGGATGGATCACAACGGCTCCGGGATACTCGCTAGATACCGAATGCAAGAATAGAGATTGCCGCATTTATGGCTGGTCGTCGGTGGCCAATGATCAATCGACCTATGATGTGTCCTGCAGAGAGGGAGGATGCTTCACGAAAGGCTGGTATTCTACCCAGGAAGTGAACGGACAATTTTTTCATGACGATGTCACTTG
>CANGAC010000092.1 GCA_947451425.1 Bacteriovoracaceae bacterium
CGTCGAAAGGAGGGTGATGATTTCTTCCGAGAGTCCTTTCGGAAACTCTTCACTTTCGATGTCGGTGACGAATCCGTATTTGTAATTATCCTGGAGCTTGTCTTCGATTTTCATTTGTTCACCAATGGGCAGTTTTCAATTTTCTTCTCAGGCATTTTCTTCAGTGCTAACAGATTGTCGTCGGCCAGTAACTCATTAAGAGTCAGTGTAGAGAAGATGTTGATGATGTAGTCGTTCAGGCGCCGGATGGGCTGGGCAATGTTACAGCTATGGAAAAGATCACAGGGTACCCCCGCGCCGTCGCCACGGTCATGACAATCCATCATGAAGCTCTTTCCTTCGATCAACTGAACGAGCTCAACATACGAGACTTCGGACAGGTCGCGCGCAAGCGTGTATCCACCCTTCACACCCTTGTGCGAGTGAAGAAGATCAGCGGTGTTCATCAGCTGCATGACTTTTGAAGTCGTATCAAAAGGAGTGTGAAACTTGTCACAGACTTCTCTGGCAGTCGTGAGCTCAGTTGCCGGACGATCTTTCATGAGCTTCAGAACCATCAGGGCATATTCAACTTTGCGATTAATCTTAATCATAAATACGTTACTTTTTGCCTTATTTAGGGGCAGTTTAACGTAAATAAGGCTAAAAAGCACCTCTTTAATAGATGATGAATTTCAGGTGGTTACTAGAAAAGTTCGTCTTTAAAGATGAACAAAGCAAAGCCCAGGACGACCACCACACAAAGGACGATGAAATTGGCCATCGACGTCGGCTCTTCCTTCATCATGTCTTTCTTTTTGATGTCATCAAAGGTGACTTTAGGCTGGGCTACTTTCTGAGGCTTTGGTTTGTACTCTTTGACATTCAGAGTAGTCGCCAGAAGGGGATTCACCTGAACGGATGTTCGCTCTTCATCGAGCTCAACGTTAAGCGACTGAACGGCCCCGAATGAAATGGTCAGAAATGACTGAAACTTGACCGGTTTATTCGGTGTTATCTTCTGGCCATCAACCAGGACGCCATTGATGCTTCCGAGATCTGTGACATAGAGTTCTCCGTCCCGATAATCAATCTGGCAGTGCTTCCGGGAGACGGCCTCATGGGGGATGACGGCATCACATTGTCCGGAACGTCCGATCACACAGGTCTGCTTTTCAATCTTGTAATTGAGACTCTCGCCCGTGATGAGTTTGATATTCAGGATCATGAGGAAATTATAATCCCTCCTGCAGGATTTACAATCACCTTCAAGCTCTGTCCCAACTGATCCGAATAGTGGGAAAACAGAGGTTCTATGAAACTCGCCTTCAAATTTGAAGATGGTAGGGTCGTTGCCCAGGAAGTGTTTGAGCGCACTTTCACCATCGGTCGTTCAGAGAATTGCCGACTCTGCATCCCTTCGGAGCATTTTTCCCGCGAGCAGTGTCTGGTTGAGCTCGTTGATGGAGAAGTTTATATCTCGGACCCCGGAAGCAAGAACGGTGTCTTCATTAATCACATCCGCATTCCGAAGAAAATGAAAGTGAAGTACGACCTGCAGCTTCCGCTCTATATGGGGGAGTGTTTCGTGACACTCGATATTTCCGAGGATAAGAATGATCCGGATCACCTGTCGCTGGAAACGTACTCGAAGATTGATCCGGGAGATCTCTATAAGCCGATGGCCCCTCCGAGAAAAATTCCCGTAAGACCAAAACCGGTCGCAGCTCCACCGAAGAAGTCATTTGATAAAAAAGGTGTTCTTCTGGTGATCCTGATCGCGGTGACCATCATCGGTATTCACAAATACCGCACGGAAGTATCGGCCAGAACGACGAAAGACCAGAAAGCTCCATGAAGTTCCTTCTCGTGATCCTTATTCTGGCGACGAATGCCTTCAGTGAAGAAGATCTCACTCCGGCGGACTACGATTCCAGAACGGACTCGATCTCAGAAAAATACGAGGCCGGCGCCCATCTCATTTTCGACTGCGAAGATGATCACTGGGCCTGTGTGCTCGCTGAGGACAGCGTGACGTGTGAAGAGAAAAGAGAGCTCGCTCTCAGGAATGGGGAAAGAGATCTTCCCTGCGCACACTTGGGACAAATGCCTTCGAAGAGATCCTGCTTTCAGAAATCTCTCTACCTCACGGGTCAGGCCCATGGAAAAAGATTCTGTCTCTCTGATGCCCGGAAGAAGGAAGTCATCCCATGAAGATAACGTTTACTTTTCAGGATGGTGCCATCAACGCTTACCCCATCCGGGATAAGTCATTCATCATCGGGCGCTCGCCGAAATGCAATGTCAGGGTTCAGAGCATGGAGTTTTCCCGTGAGCACTGCAAAGTGGAGATCATCGGAAAATCCATCTTCCTTACGGATCTCAATAGTACTCACGGTGTTGTCGTCGATAACGTGCCTCTCTTGCCCGGGACTCGCACCCGTTACATGACGACTCAGCAGCTGAAAATCGGCGACAGCTATGTGATCTTTGATTTATCGAGCGACGAACTCACCCGCTCGATTGTGAACATCAGACCGTTACTCCAGAGCGACGGACAGACTTCCGTCACGAGAATCAAGCTCAATAAAAAAGAAGCTGAGGAGAAAAAACGCGAGAGCACTCAGAGTACAGTTCTGACTCTCATGGCGTGGGCAATTCTTCTCACGGGGACTGTGATTCTCGCAAAAACCGCTCTCGGGTAATTACATTCTTTCCGGCGCTTCAATTCCCAGTAACGACAACCCGGTTTTCAACGTTTCTGCCACGGCCTTTGAGAGGGTGAGACGTGAGGAACGGATGGGTTCTGGCGCAGATCCCACAGGACATTCTGCGTAGAAGCTATTGTAGTAGCGGCCAAGATCGTAAAGATAAGCGGTGAGATAAGAAGGCTTATACTGCTCAACTGCTTCCTGGACGACGTTGTTGAACTTCATGAGATGCGCGATCACATCTTCTTCCTGGGGAGTTTCAAACTTGAGTTCATCCGTGGTCGGCTTCCCGAGTTTTGCGATCATGGAATTGATCCGCGCGTAGGCGTACTGGATATAGGGACCTGACTCACCATCAAGCTTCAGCCACTCTTTCATGTCGAAGACGATTTTCTTATGCGGATCGATTCTCGTCATCCCGTATTTGATCGCACCCTTGGCGACGATCTGGGCCGTTTTCTCAATCTCGTCGGCCGGCCATTCATTCTGGTAGCGCGCGAGATACTGCTCTTTGATCATCTTCACCATTTCTTCGATGAGACTCTGGAGAGGAACAATGTTTCCTTTCCGCGAGCTCATGGCCCCATCCGGGAGTTCCACGAAGTCATACTGAAGGTGCATGCACTTTCCGGCGTTCTCAAAGCCCATGAGTTCGAGGACCTTGAAGACCTGCTTGAAGTGGTGTTCCTGGCGCTTGTCCACGACGTAGATACTTTTCTCAATGCCGTTGTTCTCAAACTTCCGGCGAGCGAGTTCAATGTCTTTGGTGGCGTAAAGTCCATTCCCATCAGTTTTAAGGAGCATGCAGAAGCCAAGCTTATAGTCAGACAGATCGATCCCGACGGCACCTTCGTCTTCCTTGAAGAGTCCTCTCGATTGGTATTCCCGGATGAGTTTCACCGAATCAGAATCCACTTCCGATTCCCAGTACCACTGGTCGAACTTCACGCCGGCCCAGTTATAAACTTCATTCATGAGTTCAATGGACCACTCGCGGGTTTCTTTCCAGAGGTCGTAGAACTCACCCGATTTTTGCTCGAGCTGTTTTAAGATCGCTGTGAGCTGTTCGCGATTCACGGCCTCAAGGGGAGAGCCTTTTTCTTCTTCGAGCTTATTGTGAGCAGTGGAATACATTTTTCCCAGCCACGCACCTTTTCTGGTTTGGGGAATCTCACCCTTGTAATGATACTTCAGATACCAGAGGCATTTTGCGACGTGGGTCCCGACGTCACCCGGGAAGGTGCTCGCGATGATGTTGAAACCCGCGTACCGGTGAAGGCGGATCAAGGCATCACCCAGGCACAGATTTCTCATGTGGCCCACGTGGAGCTCTTTATGAGTGTTGGGCTGGGAATACTCGACCATGGTCTTCGGTGTATTTTCCGTGAGCTTCTTTTTGAAGTTTTTTCCTTCCACGATCTGCGGAAGAATTTCTTTTCCGATGACTTTGAAATCGAAGAAAAAATTTAAGTAGGGCCCCGCGGCCATTTTCTTTTTGATAAACGAGGGAAGCGTGAATTGGATCTCTTCGAGTTTCTTGGCCGCCTGAGCGGGGTTGGTCTTAGCTTCTTTAGCGATGATGAATAAGGGGAAGGCGAGATCGCCGGCGGCCTTGTTCGGAGTAGAGCCAAACAGCGGATAGAGTTTTTCCCAGGTGATGTCGACACCGAGAGATTCTTTGATTCCTGTTACCAGGTTTTGAGCGAGTTCTTTTTTAAAGGAATCGTGAAACAGAAACACAAGCATCTCCTGAATAAGTCACTTATATAAAGTAACCTCAGTCGATCTTGATGTACATGAGGATGTGTTTTCCAATGTTCGGGATGGGGAAGTGTTCGCCCACAGGAGTGAAGCCGACTTTGGAATAGAATCCCATCGCCTTTTCCCGGGCATTACACCAAAGAAGCGTGCACTGGTTCTGTTTGATGACAGGAAACGCGGTCCGAAGAAGAGCGGAAGAAAGTCCCCGGCCCTGGTACTCGGGAAGAGTTGCCATGCCGCGAAGTCGGAATTGATTGGGATCGGAAAATTGCTCTTTTCTTTCAAAATAAAACGAAGCAACACTGACAAGTTTTTTGTCAACGAAGGCCCCGAGGTGAAACGTCAGCTCGTCATTATCACCCTGAAAGATACAATCTTCGAGCGTACCATTCGGGCGCAGCATCTTGTGCCGGATATGATGAGTGTCGATCGCTTTTATTCTTAGTACTTCCACGAAAGTGAATGTAAGGCGTTAAACGCCGTTTGGAAAGTGATTAAAATAAAGAAACCCGGATGAGATGTTCGAGTCCAAGCTTGCCAACCGTCTGAACAAACGTCCCGAAAACGATGTTGGGAATTTTTGATTCCGGACCACGCCAGTCTGCCTTGAGTCCCAGCAAACAAAACTTTCCGACTTCTTTTACAATCACTGTGCCCTTGAGATCTTTCAAGAATCCATCTTCAAACGTGAAAGGATAATGTCCTTCTTTATTAATCCGGGGAATTTTAAATCCCACAATCATAGGAAAAGGAAGAAGAGCGTGATCCACCGTGAAGGTGAATTTCTGAGTCTGCTCGTTGTACTTCGAGGTCTTGATGAAATCCATGTACGACGAATAATTTTCGTAGAGAGAAAGTTTTCTCATGGCGCGGGTGCAGTTTCTGGGATGAATACCTGAGACAAACAACATCATTTGTTGTTCTTTCGCCGTCGGTGAATCGACTTTACCCACGGAAATAACGTCTCCTTTCAATAAATCTTCGGTTTGCCCTTCAGATGGCGCAAAAAAAGGTTTAAGCTCCGTCAGCACAGGATTTTGAAACGTTGAAGGTAAATTCACCCGGGAAGACTGGGCGAATGCACAGACTGTTATAAGTAAAAGCAGGGTTCCGGAAAATTTTCGCCATCTCATTGGTTGACCTAGTGTTCAAGATACCTTTAATCTTATCCTATTGATTTTCTTGCAAGCAACCTGAAAGGAGCTTTTGACAATGGCCGTTGAAGAAGTGAAGCGCCGTGGCGGAAAGGTCAAAGAAGCTTTAATTGAAAGCAAAGACCAACGCTGGCATACCCGGAATCGGGTAACTCTCGTTTTCGGATCAAACGATATCGAAGAACTTGAAACCTACGTTTATACAAAGGACTCGCTCGAGTTCAAGACCGTTAATTTCCACCAGGCCAAGTCCAAGGCGATCGAAGAAATTCTCGATAACTGTATCGATGAATTCTACCGCGGTCACGTGACGGAAGTTCAGGTGACTCTTTCTCCGGACGGAAAAGTGGTCACGGTCAATGACAACGGGGTCGGATTTCCGCTTCCGAAGATCAAAGACGTTTACACAGAATTCCGGACCGGATCGAAATTTAAAGACGAAGAAGTTGATGAAAAGGGCTTTCTCTACCGGACTCTCGGTCAGAACGGTCTGGGTGCCTCAGCGACCTGTCTCACATCGGATATGTTCAAGGCCACCGTCCGTCATTACAACTCGAAAAAAGAACAGACTTACGAATTCCTCGACGGCGCTCTGAAAATCCAGAAATCCAAAGAGAAGCCTTTCAAAGGTCCATCCGGAGTCCGGGTTGAGCTGACTCTCGCTAAGGAAGTCTATAAGAACCAGGTCGTTGATAAAGAGCTTCTTCGGAAGCGCATCATCGATCTTGCTTATAACAATCCTGGTCTCACATTCACATTCAATGACGAGAAGTATCTCTATAAGAAAGGGCTCTTTGAGCTTGCTCAGCGGATTGATGCCACCTCGGCCCAGCTCTTCGGTGAAGAAAGTTTTGTTTACGAAACCACTAACATCAAAGGTGCCAAGGTCAAGGCGAAGTATGATCTTCACCTTTCTATTACCTTTGATAAGAAGTCAGATGATAAAGAGAGAATCATTTCTTTCGTCAACTCGACTCCGACGTATGATGGTGGCTTCCACCACGACCGGATCAAGCGCCTCTTCATTAATATGGTGAAAGAGAAGCTCGAGAGAACGGCCAAGAAAGACAAACTCACTCTCGTTGATAACGACGTTCTCGCCGGGATGACGATGGTCATCGGTATCGTTATGCCGAACCCGCGTTTTGAATCCCAGACCAAGAGAAAGCTCGTTCGCGACACACTTCTCGAGAAAGCGATTGAAACTTTCATGGGCGACAATGTTCCCAAGTTTGTCCGCAAGAACCAGGAGCTTCTGGATTTCATCATGGAGCGCGCGAGATCGCGCCAGCGCCTGATGGATCTGAAAGACGCCTCGAAGCTCGCCAAGAAAGGCAAGCGCCAGCGTGTGGAAAAACTTCTCGACGCCAACGAGCGCCGGGACCGCACGAAATGCACGCTCTTTATCTGCGAAGGGGATTCCGCAATCGGTGGACTCCGTTCGGCCCGCGATAAACTCTTCCAGGGTGGGATCGCGCTGAAAGGGAAACCGATGAACGTTTCTCAGGCCTCGATTAAAGAGGTTCTCGAGAATCAGGAATTCGCCGACATCATGAGTTCTATCGGGCTTGCGATCGGTCAGAAAGTCGAAGCAAAGACCCACGAACTTCGGTTCACAAAAATTGTCTTCCTCGCCGACTCCGATGTCGACGGCGGACACATCAATACCCTTCTCACGAATTTCTTCTTCACCTTCTGGCCGGAGATGTTCGAGATGGGGATGATCCAGATCGCGAAAGCTCCGCTCTTTGAAGTTGTGACGGATAAAGGGACGATCTACTGCGAATCTGAGAACGAACTCGAGAAACTGAAGAAGAGTAAGGACCATAAGATTAAAGAGATCATGCGGAACAAGGGTCTTGGGGAAATGAGCCAGGAAGCCTTTAAGCACGTTCTCAACAGAAAAGAGTTCACTAAGATTTCCGTCAAAGACATGAAGTCCTCGAAGAACATGCTCGAGACCTGCTTCGGGAAAGAGTCTCAGCTCCGGAAGGATCTCCTGATCGACTCCGATGAAATTGATGTGGACCTTTCGAACGTTATCGCCGGAGTGAAAGCGGCGAAGAAAAAAGCAGCGAAGGACGCTAGACACTAATTATGAAAGACAATCAATCTCTCCATTCCATGGCGGCCGTGCCACTTGAGGCACTGGTCAAAGAAGAATACAGAACGTATCAGATCTACACTCTGATGGACCGGGCGATTCCGTACCTGCAGGACGGGCTCAAGCCGTCTCAGAGGCGGATCCTTTTCACTCTCTGGAAAAACTCGAACAAGGGCCTCATTAAAGTGAGCTCTCTCACGGGTCTGGTACTGACGCTTCACCCACACCGCCCGGCGTCGGTTGAGCAATCCATCGTGAACCTCGCCCAGGATTATATTTTCTCAAACAACTACCCGTTGATTGATAAGAAAGGGTATTTCGGCGAGCGGATGGAAACTCAGGCAGCTGCTGCCCGTTACATTGAATGCAAAATGGGCAAGGTCGCAGAACTTCTGCTCTTTGATGACATGAACCAGGTCCAGATGGTTCCGAACTATGACGAAAAAGTCATGGAACCAGTGGGCCTTCTTCCGAAGCTTCCGATCATGCTCTTAAACGGTGCCGAAGGTATCGGAACCGGATTCTCATCAGTGATCCCGAGCTTTAACCATGAGGACATCGTGAAATCGATGATCTCGTTTGTTGAAACCGGGAAAATTAAAAAGATCAAACCTTACTATCGCTACTACACGGACAAAGTGGAGATCGATGAGAAGGGAAGATTCATCACGCGCATGATGTTCAAGCAGGTGGGAGAGAAGATCTTCATCACAGAAGTTCCTAAGGGCTACGACGCCGCGAAGATCTACCGGCACCTGAATAAGCACATGGATGCGGATTTCCTTAAAGACTACATCGACTCATCAGTGGATAACACCATCAACATCGAACTCATCTTCAAGCGCGGCCAGACTCCGACACTCGAAGAAGTTGAGCGCGTGATGGGTGTCACTTCATCTGTTGTTCCGAATTACACGCTCATTACGGAGAAAGGTGTAAAAGTTTTCCACACGGTTGAAGAGATCCTTGAAGTCTTTACTGTTCAGCGCGTGGCCGTCACGAAGCGCCGCTACGAACTCCTGATCAAGGACTACGAAGACCGTCTCACAAAAAACAACGAGATCATTCGCTTCATTAAAGAGAAGCATTACGCCATTGCTGAGAAGAAGGCCAACCGGAAAGACTACGTTGATTACCTCACGAAGTCCAAGTTCGTTTACGCTGAATACCTCGCCGACATGGCCATTTACCGGATGACCAAAGAAGAAGTGGAAAAGCGCCTTCTCCTTATCAAAGAAGAGACTTCGGCCCTGAACGAGTTCCGGAAGATCCTGAAATCTCCGGAAGCTCTCAAGAAAAAACTCATCGAAGAACTCGAGGATGTCTCGAAGAAACTTTCCGCCATCATGGATGAGAAAGAGAAAGAGAAGAAAAAATCCCGGGAAAAGTCACCTAAGGCTTCGGCCCCTAGAACCAGACAGTAGAAATGAAAAAGGCTCCGGAAGGAGCCTTTTTTTTATTTCGAAGCTGGTTTTCTTTTGTGATCACCCGGACAGGCGGTGATATTTCCTTCGCGGCAGATACGCGCCAGAAGATTGGCCTCTTCGCCTTGCAGCTTTTTTGACTGAAGGAGAGTGAAGTTAATTCCCGTGCATCCTTTTTCATGGAAGCAGCTGGTGAGGGCCGAGCGGAGCTTGGTTGATTCGACGTGATTTTTCATCTGGGAGAACTGCATCACCATGGTGAAGGCAATGATGGTCGCAAGTCCCAGAGTCTGTACCTTGGGAGAGACGGATGAAGGGATCGGAAGAAGTTCCCGCAAGTGTTCACTGAAGAAGAGTCCAAGAAGTCCCAGAAGGCCCAGGATTCCGAAACCGTGGCCTACGAAATGGAAAAATCGTGAGTCGGCCATGGAGAGTCCGATCCAGGCAATAAAGACAAAGACTCCAGGAAGAAGTGCCACTTTTTCAATCACCGGTTCGGCCATCGCTCTTTTCTTATGACAGTGTTCACGAAGAAGACTGTGAAGTTCGACATGTCCGTCGCCCAGAAGGAAAATGAGATTTTTTCCATACACGTTGATGAAAAAGCATTTCCCGATCATGTACCATTTTTTCACGTCATCGAATTTCAATGAAAAGTTATTTTCGTCGGCGAGGTGAAACGTCACGCCTTCATAAGTCATGTTCGTTTCGAGCACGACTTTCACCGGGAAATAGACGGTTTTAAGAGCGCGGGTGACGACGCTGGCGATTTTTAAAAAGACTGCTACTGCACCCAGGAAAAGAAGATCGTCAGTGTAATTTCCGGTCGATTCGAGCACTGCCACGACCACCGCCATGATGAACATCACGCTGTAAATAATCGGAGCGTAGTCGTTTAAGTCATTGGTCACGAAATTCTGGACTTCGGTGTATTTCCCCACCGCCATGGTTTCAAAAAGCTCAAGGGGAACATTTCCGAGTAGAACTTTATCGCCAGGGCCTATGGAGTGAAACTTTCCGGGCTGGATTTTGTTCCCGTTGACCATGATTCCGCAGTCGGAGTAGAGGTCCTTAATTTTCCATTTATCTTTTTTATGAACGAGTCTGGCGTGAGCGCGTGCGAAGGTGCGGTCGTTTGTATCAAACGGTTCCCCGCGGCCCAGGATGAGCGCATCAGGTAGCTTGTAATTCTTTCCGTCGAGTGAAAGGTATATGCTCACAAAAATAGTATCGGCAGAATTTAGGAGGGACTTTATTCCGTTTTACTGGCGGAGGCGGGAAGTCTTACGGGTGCGGACTTTACTTGCTTTTCGTGTTTCAAGCCTCCGGAAATCCGCGCAAAGAGATTGGCCTTCTGCCGGTTCCCCTGGACCTGATTGAACTGGGTAACCAGGGTCACGGCGATCACACTGGCGAAAAGCGATGACTGGGCCAGGCGGGAAAGCTTCCAGGGAAAGGGCATGAGTTCTCTCAGGTCTTCGATGAACAGATAGGTCATGAGTCCCATGACGGAGACTGCTCCCAGAGTGTGGCCGATCAGAGTGGGAATTTTCCCATCAAAAGAGAGGAGTAGTCCTGTCGCCGCGAGAGCGCCAAAAAGGGGGATAAGTCCCATGCAGGAAAAGAGCACATGTCCTGATCTACGTTTCCCAAGACATTTATTCACGAGGATTCTTTCAAGTTCGTGATGATCTTCCAGCATCATAAAACGGAGGTCTTTCCCGTAGGCATCGATGAAGAAGCATTTCCCGACCAGATGCCATTTCTTGATACTGTGAAAACGTAACGAAAAGTTTGATTTATCACTGAGGGACAGCGTGATCCCGTCAGAGCCGAGGATCACTTCGTGAATGATCTTAAACGGGAAAAAGTACCCTCTTCCCATCCGGAGAAAGACTCCCATCAGCTTGAGAATTGCCGCAAGGAGGACGAGAGAAATTCCGTCACTCACGTGATTTCCCTGGGACTTTGAGAACACAACAATCGCGGCCGCAACGAAAAGGATCCCGTAAATGAGTGGTCTATAGTTTCTGGCGTTTCGTGAAACGATTTTTCTGATCCCCGCGTACTCACTGGCCTCCATCGTTTCAAAAAGTTCCAGTGGGACTGAACCTAAAGTGATCTTGTCTTCGAGAGTGACCGTTTTGTATTTTCCGGATTTGATCTTGCTGCCGTTGATGGAAATGCCGGTGTCTGTTCCCAGATCAAGAATCTTCCATTTGCCGGCCTTGTACGTCAGCTTGGCATGCGCGCGGGCGAGGCTTCGATCGTTGATATCGAACGGTTCACCACGACCAATCGTAATGGAATCCGGGAGCTGATATTTCTTATCACCGAGCTTGATATACATGCTGGAGGACTCATCGGAAAAAAAAAAGGATTCTTAAGTTGAGCAGAAAGGTTTACCAGTAGACTCCGATCCCGGCATTCAGGGCATTGTTCGTCTCACCCCGGGTTGAATTCCACTTCGACGTCATATGGGAAAAATCCCCTTTGAGATACCAGTTGGCCCCGAGGTCATAGGTGAGACCTGTCGAATAAATGAGCCCATTCTGGTTCGCTCTGAAGCTTTGTTGGTTAAGTACCGCATTGTCCGTAGTGACTTTCCCGCGAACGTTCTCATGGAAGTAATAGACGTTGGCGTACTGGAGGAATTTATCCTGCCAGCGGTATCCCATAATGAGCCCAAGGTCATGATGCTCAACCTGATAGGAGAGTTTATCCACATTGGTTGACCAGTTCTGAAAATCATTATCCGAAGTATCGTAAGTGCTGTTGTTGGCCCCGAATCCACCGAATAACGAGAGAGAAAAATTTCCTCTCTTTGCTTCTTTCCGGGGTTTCCCGAGAATCTGGACCTTGAGTCCATAGACTCCCACGGTCGAGCCTGAGAGGTAATCCATGTAGACGAAGTCGAGGCGCTTCAGGAGTCCGAGATCCAGCATGCCGGCAATTTTATAGACCTGTCTTTCGCCGTCGAAAGGTTTCTTGATGTTGTTATTCGTAAACGACCACTCATCCTGTTTGGTGGCGGCAAATCTCAGCTCCACTGATCCGGCGAAAGTCTCACCCTGGGCCTCGGGAGAAATCATGCGGTTCTGAGGAGTGTGAATATAGGAAGCGCAGGAAGTGAATAAGAGACAAAACAAGAGATGATTTATTTTCATTC
>CANGAC010000093.1 GCA_947451425.1 Bacteriovoracaceae bacterium
CACAATTTTCACTGGAACGTGAAAGGGCCCATGTTCAACACGCTTCACCTGATGTTCGAAGCGCAGTACACGGAACTTGCCCTCGCGGTGGACACCATTGCTGAACGCATTCGCGCGCTCGGCGCTCCGGCACCAGGAACGTATTCAGAATTTGCGGCACTCTCATCGATCAAAGAAGTGAAGGGTCAGCCCAAAGCGACAGACATGATCAATCACCTCGTGAAAGGTCAGGAAGCCGTGATTAAAACCGCGCGCTCACTCTTCCCTATTGTGGAAGCATCTTCGGATGAGCCAACGGCGGATCTTCTGACCCAGAGAATGCAGCTGCATGAGAAAACAGCGTGGATGCTACGGTCTCTTTTAGAGTAACAACTTTTCTGGCCACCTTCGGGTGGCCTTCATTTTTGTAAGTCATCTGAATCATGGACTATGCATCGGCGGGGCGTGATTGCCTTTAATATGAGCTTATGAAAATCCTCATGACCATTATTTTTCTCACTGGTTCCCTCCCCGTCCTGGCACAACAGGAGCTTAGCGTCCCTAAGGGCCTTCTGAAGAACAGCAAAAAGTCGCAGACGGAGCTTCTCGCCCGTAAGCGCAGAAAGAAGTTCGACTGCGTAGCTGTGGTCATGCCCCATCTTCAGACTGTGGGATAATTCCAAAGCAATTGTTGCCGTGAGATTGCGCTGAACTCCCAATGAAACCCATCTGTTTATAAACAAAAAAATCGCAGGTAATTTTGCCTCACCCTTTTTCCTCTTCTGCACGATAAGAAATTACTTATCTCGGAGGGAAAAAACGTGATCTTCTACACCATCCAGGGCCCCGGCTACGTACTCGAAATTCACGACGACAAACTCAAACTCACGAAGAAAACCTGGCTGAGAAGCTTCTCAAAAAAGGACGCCATCACCATCTACGAAGTGAAAGCACTCTCGGGTTTCGAGATCTCTGCTCCCCGCTTTATTTTCTGGGGAAAGATTGAATGGAAGACCTATGAAGGTCAGAAAGGCACGTTCCGCTTCACCACGAATCCGGAAATGGTGAAGAAGATCGAGAAGTACATGCAGAAATTGATCTTAAAGAATCTCATGAAGGGCCATAATCAGATTTCAGGTACCGAGCCCCGGCAACTGGCCGCCTAATCGTCACAAAGTAAAAAGGGCCATTTCTGGCCCTTTTTTTTTATTCTTCTTCGGTATCACTATAGGGATTGTACAAGAAGCTCTTAAGCCCCTTGAGCTTTTCGAGCTGGGATTGAGAGACCCACCCAAGGCCTCCCTCGCACTCTAAACCGATCCAGGAATCACTTTTAAGCTCCGAGACGGTGATGAGGTTCTTATCGTCGCCGGTGAGGTTAAAACACTCATTCACCTTCACTTTCTTACGGACACGGATCTGGCACGAGCCTTCCGAGAGATAACTGACGTTTTCGACGATCTCCCCTTTCTTGATCATGACTTTCTTCGGCTCACTGGTTCCGTCCCACTCGGAGTATTCAAACGCCTTTTTGGCCTTGAACTTTCCGGTGACATAGGTTTGGGTCATGACGTGCGGGTCTTTAGCAAAATAGAGCTTCTTGTCTTTCGCGATCACGCATTTCTTATCCTGCTTCTCGCCTGGACCCGGAAGGCCGCGGCCCTTCAGACTTACTTCCTCCAGCGCCTTGAACGCCGCCGGATATTCTGATTGCCCACCATCACGGGAATAGACGACTCCCCTAGGAAGTTTTTCTGCCAGGGCGGAAAGACTTGAGATCAAAGTTAAAACGGCGAGTGTTTTTTTCAAACGTGCTCCTTCTTTTCTTATTTTCTAATTGCATCGTTATTGGTCAGAAATTTTCGACGATTCATCAATGTGATTAATGAGATCTGAAGCTTCTTTCAGAAGGTTTCGGTCACTACTATTGACCGCATTCTCACTGGTACCTCTGAAAATAGGTGTGGCACCGAAAAGGCTGAGATTAACTCTCCTTCTGGTCTCGATTCCGCCTTTCATTTGAGCGTACTGCGGATCGTTTTCTAAAAGCTCTTCACCAGTCGGTACTTTCTCTTTTTCAAGAAAACGAATGATCCTATCCATACAGTTTTGGTCACCGTTCTGACGGAACTGAAGAAGCGGTTGGTCTCTAAGAAAGCGGGCATAATCAAGAGCTGTAATAAGTGTCGGATTGATCCTATTCATCACTTCTCTGGCTTCGATGGCTTCTCCATTAAGGAGTTTCTGAATTTCCCTATGGGCCTCGTCCGGAGCCAGAGAAAATTCGAAATGAATTGTAGAGACGACTTTTCCCTTTGCGTATGTCGAAATTTGACCGTAGGAACGGAGGGACTTTTCTGTCGCCTCATTGATAACAATCTCCTGTCCATCGACCATGTTTTTGTTATCATCGGTCGTACCCGAATTTATGAATCGCCGGGTAAAACCATAACCTGGATCCTTGTAAACAAGAAAAGCTTCCCTTAAATTTGCTTTCTGATTTGAGAGCATGGCAAGAGCATCAGGCTCACACTTGCCGATCAGACCGAAAACCGGTGACTGGTGATCAAGCACGGAGTCTGTGCCAAAAGCGGAGGGTCTTGTTTTATTAAATCTATAGGAATTAGTTGGGTACTGGGAGAAGTCTTTTCCCCGGATCGCTCTTGCAAGCTCAGTTAGGTCGGTTGGTGTAATTTTCCCATCTTCTCCGAATTGAGTGACATAAAAAAGATCATACAGCGAGCGGCCCTGAGCAAGTGCGCTCTCTCCAGCAAACGTTAATGCTAAGACAATGAGTGCGGCAACTTTCATCAAATTTTTTCAGTTTCTGAGAAGAAGTTAAGCGGCTGTCTTACGTCCACAACCCCACCACCTTTCGGTTTCGGGAAGTCGATGAGAGACAGGACGTTACCCATACAGTTCTGACCTTTCTTCGAGAACTGCGCGTCTTTCACTTTGATATCAAACTTAGCAACCTTACCGTTTGCATTGATGGTGAAGTTAAGATCAATAACCCCTTTCACCTTATCATCCTGACCGATGAGTTCCTGCTGATAACAGTGACGGAACTGCGGAATGTACTCACGAAGGATTCGTCTCAGGAGCTCTGGATCCATGGATCCGAGAACCACCGTTTTTGGCTCGAGGTAAGCGGAATCAAACCCTTTCTTCGAGGCGAGTCCACGAGCTCCGTAAGAGGCCGAACCATTTCCTTTCGAATCAGATCCGTTAAAGCGTCCGACACCGATATCCGCACCAGCGACGAGGGCCCCTTTATCAGAAGAGCCGGCATTAAAGGCAACGTCTTTTGCGCCACTCTTACCGTTAGCTGTTCCCTGGGCGTTGATGTTCGGAACGTCGGCGGTGACACTTCCGAGAGCAACTGAGCTCTTGAACTCGTAGGCCTTAACCGGAGGCTGAACCGCTGGCTGAGAAGCAGCTGGTGCCGGTGAAGTGGCCTTCGCGACAACTTTCTGCTTCTGAGAGGCCTGCGCAAATTCCACTTTCGGTTTTACCTGCTGATCGTTTTCTTTATGTCCGGAATTTTCCGTTTTCGACGTGACTTCCTGGGCGGCGACTTCCGACTTCACCTGAGACTCTTCAGTTTTCTGAACAGGAGTCTTGATGGTATACACGATCGCCAGATCTTTCTTCACTTCTTCGTGCGTCGGGATCGTCACGAAGAGAAGAAGGAGCATCGGGAGGAAAATTCCCGTGAAAACTTTTGAGGCACGGATGAGGAATTCGCGGTCACGATACATGATAGGTATCGCACGCCAGTCAGTTGCGTGATCAACGAGGCGGATGGAGATCTGTTCTGATCCGCAGGTTAAGAATAACGGTTCATTTAAGTTCACGCGCTCCCACGGCACTGACGGAATGATGCTGTCGTTCGGGTGGAACCGAAGTTTCCCGTCCTGGATGGAGAAGACTTTCGCATGATCAAGTGAGTGGAACGGGATCGTGTTCTTTTTCTTGTCCGCACCCAGGTAGTATTCCCCGTCACGGAGCTTAAGGAATGTCACGTCCATCATGAGACCGTTCATGTAACTGATAATCTCAAGACGGCGGTCTTTGGTCTGGTGGACAATTTCCAGGGCCTCAAGTGACTGGTCAAGATCGACGTAGTCGCCGGAGAAGCGCGCCATCGGTATGACACTTGCTGGCTTCCATTCGCTTTCATCGAATTTAATATCACAGTATTCACCGTCGATGAACACGAGGCCTTCTTTCGAGGGAATCTCAAAGTGAGACGGAGCTTCGGCATGAACGGCTTCGATCATTTCGTCAACGTTGAAGACCGGTGGTGCATCTTCCAGGAGCTCGGCCTGGAATGAAAGGTTACCGATCGTGAGGACATCACCCGCACCGACGAACGATTCGTCTACTCTTTTTCCATTAACAAAGATTCCGGCTTCCGAATAAAGATCCTTGATCATGAGGCCTTCGCCCTTCACGAAAAGGAATGCATGGTAAGAAGAAATTCCCGCAAGTTTCAGCTGAATATCGCAGTGATCACCGGAACCGATGATGAGTTTTTTCTTATCGAGGACGAAGGCATCAGGAATCCTCGCATCGAGGCATCGAAGCCTCATCTGTCCTGCTGCTAATTGTGCGGCTTTCATAGCGCTACTCCTCTTTCATCTTCACTGCGAGCATCTTCTCAATCTTCTGAGAGATAGCAGTAATCTCAAGTACACCACTACGTTCACGGGCCTTCATGATTTCAGAAGCGCCTTTAATATCATTCTTCCGGATGAGATAAAGTGCGTAGGTCGCAGCGATGTCTTCCCGGCGGAAATGGTCTTTCGGAATCTGGGCAAAATATTTTCCGGAGGCCTCAAGGTCACCCTTGTACAACCAGGCATTCGCAAGCGAGAAATACACATCGATGTCCTGGCTTCCCTTGAAGGGCCCCTGGGTGAGGAGTTCGATCGCTTTGTCATAGTGGCCAAACTGAAGGTAAAGCTGGGACATGTTGTAGCGTGGAACTTTGAACTCCGAAGCGGTCTTCATCGATTCTTTCAGGAGCTCTTTCCCCTTCTCCCACTGCTCGTGCTTGAAGTGAATGAGACCCAGGTTATTGAGCGCGATCGATTTCACCGTCGCGTTCTTACTTTCGTTGAGAGACATCTGGTAATAGAACTCGGCCTTCGACCAGGCGTCCTGGACGAAATAGCAGTTCCCGATGTGGAGCCAGTAGTACGAAGTCCCGACGAGTTTTTCGTAGTCTTTCTTGTACTGGACTAAAGTTTCTTTTGCCTTCCCTTTATAGCAGTTGATCACCGGAAGCTGGGAAGATGATTGCTTCTCAAGACGACTCTCCCCCCAGCGGAGATAAGATTCATCAGCGAGAGAATCCCAGGCCACGTTATCAATCTTCCGGTCAATCCGGCTGGATGAACACGATGCGAGGATAATCAGGGTCAGGATGATGAGTGTCGTTTTCATAAATTACTCCCTCGCCTTGTCCATCGTTACTCCGGTGAAGAACGAGTGAACCGGGTTCTCTACGTTTTCAACCGAGGCAATCGACCGCGATCCATAAGTGAGGGTTTCCTTATCTTTAAGTGCTTTTGCGAGGTTCTTTTCAAACTGCGCTGAGACGCCGAGGAATTCCTGGCCGACGTTTTTCATCGCTCCGGTGAACGCCACAGTTGTGGCCTCATCCATTCCTTTCGGACGGACGGCCTGGATCTTCGTGCCCACGATCTGGTAAACCTGGGAGAAGTGTCTTGTGGCAAGGATCGCGAGATCCACCTGCGTCGACTGAGTGAGGGCCTGGTAGCTGTTCTTGAACGCCTGGACTTTCAGGAGATACGCCTCAAGAGATTTGTTGTAGGCGTCTCCGTCAAAGACAGGTTTGTCCCAGATCACGTGGGCCTCAAGAATGTCACGGTCTTTCTTCGCTTTTTCAAAGAGATTCATTTCCACCAGCCAGCGTGAAGTTTCATCGTTCTTCAGCGAACGGAACTCAGCGAGGATGGATTCTTTAAGCGTGAGACTCGATTTTTCCCAGTACCACTTCTGGAGAGAGTAGCGGTACTGCGTGATGTACGGCTCTACTGAGTGTCTCTGAACGAAAAGGCGAAGTCCGTGGAAGTCGCCCTGTTTTTCGAGGAACACATAGATCTGCTGAAGTCCCTTACTGATGAGTTCAGGCTTATTGATACAATTTCTGAATGACGAGAGCATCCCTTCGGCCACTTTCGTGTTTTCTTCCACGAGGGCCGTCATGACACCGATTTCAAAGAAGCGCGATTGCGTGTCATCTTTCATGCTGCAGAATTTTTTCAGGTGAAGCTTCGTCATATTGAAGGCCGTGACAAAATCCTGAAGGCGGTACATGCGCTCAGTGAGTTTTAATTCTTCCACACGTCTTTCCTGCCACTGCTCATCCGTCATGCGGGCATGGGCAAGTTCGAGCCAGTGATAACTCTTCGACGTCTCTCCCATCTCGAGCTGAACCATAGCAGCGAAGAAAGCGGCCTGGTATTTCACTTTATCTGTGTAGAGCTTATGGACGTAGATGGATTCGAACCCCTTCGCAGCAGCAACGCGGTCACCTTTCTTCGCCATGTCCTGGTACTGCATGAAGAGGATGTTTCCGAGAGTGATCTCGGCTTTTTCCACAGTCTCCTTAGAGAAGGACAGGAAGCCCGCTTTCATCTCGTTCACCCAGTGAGCGAGTTTCACGGTGTTCTTCTGATCAATGAAGTAGTCGAGCACGCGGGTCATGTGCTTCTGCTGATCTTTCAGATGTTCCGGGTAATACTTATTGAAAACCGCGAGGACCTGAGAGGCCTTCACGTCATCATGCATTTCGTGATAGATCTCAAAGAGCTTCGGATAGATCTGCTCAGAACGCTCATCTTTCGGCCAGAACACTAAGTGCTCTGAGTAAGCAAAGATCAGAAACTTTTTATTCTCATCTTTCGGAAGGACTTCCATCCCGGTGAGCGCCAGGAGAGAATCAAAAGATTTTCTTCCGAGGACTTCGTTCTTCACAGTCTTCGCTTCAAGAATGGCCTCGACATAAGAAGGAGCAGCGTCTTTCCAGCGACGGACCGAGTAGAACGTCTCCGCCCGGAAGTAGAAGTACTCCACTTTCTTCGTGTGATCGAGAACGATCAGGTGATCAAAAAGTCTCAGAACGATGTTGAGTTCGTCTTCGTTATAGCGGGACTCATCTTCCTTCATGTCCTTGGCGACTTTCACCTGAAGGAATCCGGCGAGGGATCTCATCTTTTCGATGGCGTCTTCTCTGCCGTCAACCGGAAGCTTGAGTTTCTTGTCAGCTGTCTTAGTGTTGAACTCGTCGGCTTTCTGGTAGTACCTCACGAACTGACCGGAAGTCTTTTCGTGATCTGAGAAACGGTTATAGTGACGGTAGAAATCCAGGTACGTATGGAAAAGCTGTTCCTGGTATTTGGGCCACTTGTTCTTGTTGATCAGTTCCTGGACCGAAGAAAGGATTTCTTCTGTCTCTTTCATGTGACCCTTGTTCATCGCCTTAAGCCCCATCGGCATAAGATACGGTACCGGATCTTTTTCGTGCTTCAGGTAGAACTCGAGACCTTCCAGTGGACGGCTGGCGTACACGTAGAACGAACCGATGTTTTCAAGAACCTGGTCGCGGATATCAACGTAGGATTTGTCTTTTGATTTAAAGTAAGAAGCCTGAATCGCCTTGATCGCCTTATCAAAGTCATGGACCTTGAGGTAGCACCAGGAAAGGTTGAAGAGGTGCTTCGTGAGCCACTCATCTTCAGATTTTTTAATCGCGCGCTCGTAATAAACGATCGCATCTTTAAATTGTTTTTCGTTGTAATAATGATCGGCCAGAGCTGTCTCCGCGTGGTGCCGGAGAGAGTTGTGCGGATCATTGACCATCGCGATGGTCTTCAGGAGATACTCTTCAGCGAGGTTATCCCGGCCATAATCGCGGGAGTTAAGCCCGAGAACGAAGAATACCCATGGTTTGTGAACTGTGTTCGGATACTCTTTTAAGAATGCGAATCCGAATTCTTTGGTGTTCGCGTAGTAAGTTCTTGTCTCTTTAAAGTACTCTTCTTTCGGACGGCGATCACCGTTGGTGGATTTTGCGAGGAACTCTTTATTGTTTTTTTCGTGGATAAGCTTCAGGATCTCAGAGTGAAGCTCGAGCATGCGGTACCGGAGATCCGGTCCCTTCTTCTTGGTACTTTCGAGAATTTTCATCTCGGTAGTCACAAGCTTCATGAGCTCGTTCCAGCGGTCAACTTTCTTTTCCTTTGCTGCAGAAACACCGGCAGCGGAGAAGAGAAAGGCACAGATGATAAAGCTACGGAGAAGAACGATCATGATCAGTAGTTCCCTTTCACGATAAATTTAAACTGCGAGTAGCCAGCGATAGCAGAGTCATTCATCACTCTCTGGACAATTCCGTAATCCATTTCTTTGTCAAAGATGAGGTTAATCAGCTCGGCTTTGTATGGATGTAATTTCCCGATATTCTTCTGTTCGGTTTCCGCTTTCCTCGACTTAAGAGCAGCAGTAAGCTCAGGCATAGGACCTGAGGCCGGAAGGCGACCGATCGGTTTATTATCAAGGAAGACAATCGCCTCTTTGTTTACCTGGAGAACCGGAGCAAATTTCGTTAACTCCTGGGCGTTCGAATCGGCAAGGTCGAGATTCTTCGTCAGATCAAGCTGGAGATCTGAAGCGTTGTAACTCATAAGGAGGAACACGAGGAGAATGGTAAGAATGTCGAGGAGTGACGTAATATCTACGTCGACGGCTTCCCGCTCACGCTTTCTGGTAAATTTCTTTTTCATCTTCCCACCCCGGAGTTATCGAATACGATTTGCTCGAAGATCTTTTCTTTCGCGAGGCGGTTCCCCTGAGTGTTATCAATGAACGTCACGAGGTACTGGAAAGAAATCTTCGGATCGGCTTTCACGATCATCGTATTCTCTTTAGGATTTGCTTGTTTCAACTGGCGAAGGTAATTCGTCAGTTCTTTGTCTTCGGTCGAGGCAAATGAACGGGAGCGCGGATTCTTAAGACCAGTCTTAACGACGACCTGCTCTTTACTCACTTCGAGAGTCAGCATGAGCGGGTCTTTTTCTTCTTTCTTGTCTTCAATTTCCTGTGTCATCGGAAGGGAGGAACCGATTTCATAGACATCAACAAATTGAGCGGACATCAAAAGGAAGAAAATGAAGATGAACACCGAGTCCAGAATCGGAACCAGGTTCAGCTTTTCAATCTTTTTAATCTTGCGACCAGTTTTCATAACAACCTCTGAAGATCCAGAATAAATTAAGCCGCTTTATCGTCTTTCGAGAGACCTTGCTTCTTGGTTCCAAGAAGGTCGAGGAGCTTCACAGAGTTCTCTTCAATTTCCTGGATCATCTTCTCACCGCGGGCCATGAGGAAGGAGTGAACCACCATGAGAGAGATCGCTGATACCAGCCCAAGGGCCGTTGTGTTCATCGCAACCGCAATACCTTCTGCGAGGAGCTGTGCTTTCTGAGAAGCTTCGGCTCCGGCCACCGCTGCGAACGACTGAATCAGACCCTGAATGGTTCCGAGAAGTCCGAGGAGTGTGGAAAGGTTGGCGCAAAGAGCGAGATAAGAAAGGCGCTTCTCGATTTTCGGCACGGTCTCAAGGATCGATGCTTCGAGTGCGTCCTGAATTTGTTCTTTTGATTGGTTGGCACGCTTCAGTCCGTTTTTCATGACGAAGGAAAGGAGCGCGGGAGACTCAGAGCAGGTCTGGATTGCATCCTGAACCTGGTTTCCGATAACCCATTTTTTAATCGATGCCATGAGGCTGGTTCCATCGATGTCATACTTTCTGAATTGCTTCAGACGTTCAACACAGATGGCGATTCCCACTGCCCATACAATGGCAATGATCCACATGAAGATACCACCCTCTACCATGAACTTTGCGGCCCACTGTAAGAATGATTCCTGTACTACCGGCGATGTTGCTACTGCAGCTGCTGCTGTAGCTGTTGCTGAAACTGGATCCATATTCCCCCCTATGAGAAAAGACCTTTACGAAAGTTTTTATAAAATAGAAAAGCCTGTGATGTTTCATCACCGGCAAATAGACAATGGTTAATTCGTTTCATGGAAAACCAGAAACAGGTCGTTGGACCTAATAATTTTTCAATCCGGAACGTAACAACAAACGTGCAGCAGGGAATAACGTTCAACAAGTTTACCGGATCAAAACGCTCGAAATTGGTTCATTCTACTCGTTAGAGAACCAATATCAAGACGACCTATCGGCAAATAAGGCCAAAACCCAAAGAATAAAATACTTAAAAATGAGGTGCCACGGTGGCGAGGTAGGAGGAGAAAATGGAAGCCAACAAATGTTGGCGTCCTTAAGGTCTATCTAAGAGAATCAATGTCTTTCTTCTGGAAGGGATCGAAGTTTTTCCGAGAGTAGAGATCAAGCTCGAAGCGCTTCCGCTCTCTTTCACGAACCGAGATGTCACCCGGGGCGATCAGCTGACCTTTTACCTCAAGGTTACCAAGGTCAAACTTCTCGTACTTTTTGTACTGATAGATGACCTTGGACTCTGTTTTCGGAGCTTCCTGGGCCATCACTTCGAAAGCGGTGACGAGACTAAATGTGATCAATAAGGTTTTCATATGTTTTCCTATTCAGTCTTTTCGACACTTCCGTCCGGATTATTTGCTTCGTCCTGGAGGTCACGTTCATTGGCGGTTCTCACGGTCTGGCAGTTCGATTTGAGACCGAAGGAGTAATCCCCCAACTCATCTGCCCAGAAGGCCCCGTGGAACTTCCAGAACTCCTCAAAGCGCGTTCTATGGACGTTGGAGAAGTCTCCCCGACTCCGGTCAGCAATGAGCTTCTTCCCGCCGTAAACGAGGTCTTTTTTCCTCGCGATGATTTCCAGGTTCACCTTGAAAAGCTCGGAGGAGAAGAACGGCACACTTTCCAGGAACTGGAAGATATCCGTCTTGGCGTTGTAGTTAATCTTCGTAATCATGTTCTCGCGAACGGAAGCAAGGTGAGGAAGAAACTTCGCCTGAACTTCTTTTTTCTCTTTAGCGATCCGTCTCATTTCCTGGTTGATCTTGTAGATCGAGTTGAAATCAAGACTGAAGCGCGTCTGCTTTTTCATCCGGGTCACAATCTGACGGACGAAGCCTTCGTGTTTCTTGAGTTCTTCACCAGGCCTGAACATGAGATTGTAGAAATAGTTCTGGGAATCTTTGTTACTCCGGAGAACTCCTTCCAGAGCAGTGAAGCGCGGACGGTAGAACTGGTAGTACTGATTGATGATCGTCAGACTGTCTTCATAAAGACAGAGACGGAAATACGCCAGCGCTGAAAGAAACTCTGCTTCCGGAAAAAAGTAGGTATCCAGAAGCGGAGACTTGTACGTAATGAGGAGTCCCAGGGTCCGGTTGAAATCCCCGAGCTGGTAATACGCCCACGCCTTCTCAAGAAGAAGATAAGGCCATTTGTAGGAGCGCTTAGGAATTTTATTGTAGGCATCGATGGCGGCCTGGTAGTTCCCCTGCTTGTACTGATAGCGGGCCCGGTTCACGAGACAGATCTCATAAACCATCCGGAAGTAGCGGCCGATTTTTTCGCTCGGTGCTTTCTTCTCTTGTTTTTCCGCACTCACCTGGCAGCGGTCAAAAGCGGTGAAGAGCATGTCTTTGTTGTTCTGATTTTCATGCACCTGCGCCAGGAGCAGCTGTGACTCCGGATAGTAACGGTGATCCGGGTGAATTTTGTCGATGTAATCGAAGGCCTTCTTGAAATCTTTTTTCTGGATCGCCTGACGACCAAGAATAAAGCGCGTGGATGATGTCGGGAATCTTGCGAGCATGGACGGCTCGTAATCTTCCAGGAGCTCGATCCCGGTGAAATAAAGAAGTTCTTCCAGGCGGGCAAGATCATCTTTAGTCACTTCACGGACATAAGTCTCTTTAAAGAATTCATTCAGGGCGGAAAAATAATATTTCTTATCTTCCAGCTTTTTAGAAAGAGGTTCTTTCGGTTGAGAGGCCTCAGGTGCCTGGGCCCCCGCAGATAATGACGAGAGAAGAAAAAGGACAAGCAATGCTTTCATGGCCTGACCTTAAAAAGAGTAACCGACGGCG
>CANGAC010000094.1 GCA_947451425.1 Bacteriovoracaceae bacterium
AGTACTTCCCGCAACCATGCCGGTGAAAAAAGACCTCGAGTATACTGCCCATCACTGGAGAGAGCCGAACTTCGAACCATGGGAAGAAGAGATGGGTCTTCACTTCTATAACATGCTTGTTCAGTATACGGCGCTGACACTGGGATCGGAATTCGCTCTCGAGATGGGGGACGGAGGAGCTTCGGAGTTCTATCGTTCTCAAGCGAAAGAACTGGGGCAATTTATCAGAGAAAACTTTCTTGATCCTAAGATCGGTATCCGGACGAGTTCCCTGGTCACGCGGGGACTTGGTTACAAGCATTCCGGCATTGATGTCACACCGTTACTCGCTCTCATTCATACGTATCCGTACCAGAAGCTGATATCCCTGAATGAATTGTCAGTGAAAAAATATATCAGTACCCTTACGGATACTTTCCGGGAGCTTTACCCCGTGAACAAAGCGTACCGTAATCTGGGTGTAGCAATCGGTCGTTATCCGGAAGATCGCTACGACGGATACACAACGGGCGGGAAAGGAAATCCCTGGTTTCTTGCTACGATAGGACTTGGTGAGTACTTCTGCTTAAGCGGAGATAAGACACGTGCAGGAGCGCAGTTTGAAAGAGTGCTTTTTCACTCTGACCGCACAGGCAGACTCGATGAGCAGTTCAATGACGTAACCGGCTTCATGCAGGGGGCGCGCGAGCTTACGTGGTCCCATGGAGCTTATCTCACCGCTTCGATGAGATGCGGAATTGCCAACTTCCGTAGGCGTTAATTTTAATTTCACCATTCTAACCACCGGGATTCCCTCCGGTGGCGTCTCCCTTAAGAATTCCGGTTTAAGCTGTGTTCATGAAACACTTCCTCATGACAATTCCCTTTGGTCTTATTTTCTTTTTCCTCTCACTCTTCGCCGGAATTTTTGATGAGTCAGTGGTCTTTCAGACAATCGCCATCGTGGCCTGCTCGGTACTTTTTATTCCGGCCTACTTCGACAAGCTCCCGAAGAAATGGTCTGTCATCCGGAAGCTCCGGACACATTTTCTTTTCTCTCTTTCCCTCATCATGCTGCTGAACCTTGGATACACGTTCCGTTCAGGTGTGTTGAAAGAGAAGGCCTTCAACTATCGCTTTGGCCATTTATCAGGGCCTTTCCGGGTTCTCTATGCCACTCAGCCTTTTCAGTTCGTGATCGGGAAAATCTATCGTCTTGCGCCTCTGAGAAACAGAATTACGATCTATCAGTTTGAAGATGTCGCAAGAGTGAAGCTTATTCAGAAGGAAGTGAGTGATGATTTTTCCCGCTCGCTTCTGTGCAGGGATAAAGATGAAGCTGCTTGCTTTGTGAACATCGTGAAAACTTCTTCAGCGGCACATGCTCCGGGAACAGCGGGAACGCTTGCCATCTACGAAGATGGAACCGACATCCTGAGGAAAGGTGTGGGACTACATAAAAAAGAAGGCATGGAGCTCCTGAAGCTTGTGACGTCACTATCCGATCGCCCCGAAACAGAAATCCATCACTACATTCCAGGTTTTCCGGAATTCACGGGAGATTCGGATCTCAAGAAACTCATGAAAGGTGAGCAAAAAGTCCGCTACATCCTGGCCCATCAGCCGGAGTGGGGAAAAGAATCACCGAAAGAGATTCAGTAATCAGTGCTCGAGCTTACTCGGACCGTCTTCATTTTTTACGAGTGAGAGTTTCACGGCGTACGAAAGAGACTTCGCCGGCATGAAATCGAATTCTTTGGCTTCCGGTTTTTTCGTTCTCCAGTCTTCGGAAACCATGCTTGCCTTGGAAACCTTGCGGTCCATGACAATTCCATTTTCAAACTGAGCACGAAGAGCTTCGAAGAGTCCAAGCTTGGCCTGGATTCTCTGCACCGGAGCAACCTTGGCGATGTTGGCGAGAATGTCCCGGATGGTATCCGAGCGGGTAGAAGGATCGTAAGTGCACTTGAGGAAGCCCGAGTTCGTGAGAGCGGCTTCATCGATCGTGTTCCCAGTCAGAACCCATGAGCGGGCAAATGAGGGAGGAACGAGTGCCGAGAGCATGCTCATGCCACCGGCTGCAGGAACGAGCCCGAACTGGCAGTGATTGAAGCTGATTTTTGTTCCGTGAGAAGCGATCCGGATATCTGCTCCGAGAGCAAATTCTGAACCTAATGTTTCACACCCGGCTCCGAGATCCATCACAACTGTCTGCGGGAGCTGCATGAGTGAGAAAATAATTTTCTGAAGCTTGGTATTTATTTTATCAAGTGCATTTGCTGACAGACCCGAGAGAGCATCGAGCTCAAGGCCTGTTGAGAAATTTGCAGATGAAGAATCAAAGAAGATCGTGTTGATTTCCACACGAGAGGTACACCAGGCGAGGAGGCTTTCGAGTTCGAAAAGCATCTCGAGGCGGAAGGCATTGTTCCAGTCCGGGCGATTCAGAGTGACGAATAAAGTTCTCGTCGACTTTTCGAGCCGGGTAGAAAGCGTCGTGTAATTAAACAGTGTCTGCATGAACCTTCCCTGGTTTTTCGCTCGTCGAAAAAAGACACTTTCTTCGTTGGCTTCGCTTCTCATCGTTGCGACGTACGGTGTACGTCTCACTCTTCGAATCTTGCCGCCTTGAAATTGTCGTTTTTTGGACAAGCTCAATTGCATTAATTTTTTCCGCCTAATCCTTAAGCAGAAAACCTTCTCCTGATCATTTTTTCAAATTTTGGAATGCTTTGCAAAGCAGAAAATAAAGTGGACAAAATTGCTAGAAAACGTCGTTCTTGAATTCTCTAACATCGGGAGATTCGTCGGTTTCCACTTCAAAGGAAATCCTGCCGACTTCACGGCCATCCGATGTTTCCACGATCACCTTCCAGTCTCCAAGACCATAGAATTGCTTAGTCCCGAAGCCCCGGAAGCCCTCATCACGACCTCCTAAGATCGATAACGGGATCGTGTCCTCGAGTCGCCAGCCTTGTTTAGGGTCATCATGGTACCAGCGGAGGAAAACTTTATCGTGAAAATTTGATGGGGAAAAAATGGAAGCAAGGACCGTGAGCTTGTCACCGGGTCTTACCATAAAGTCCTGTGAGCCCTTCTGCCAGAATTTGTACCAGGGTCTCAGATGGCTTCCGAGATATTTCCCATCCACTTTCTGAACGGCATAGTACACGCCGATCTTTTTCACTGCGACCGGAACAGGCGGTATTAAAGAGAGATAGTAGCCCACGAGAAACAGCACATGAATGGCCACAGCAGGACGAAGAACCTGTTTCTCAAGGATGGGGGAGCGCTCGCCTTTAAAATTCACTTTCCCGATCAGGGTGAAGACCGCAATGGAAGAAAGAATTCCCAACCAGAACGGGAGCCAGCCCACGTGTCCCATGAGAATGGGAAAAAAGAATGAGAAATAGGAAAGTGTGCAGATCGCGTAGAGAATGACCCTGACCGGAAGACCGAGTTTCTGAAACTGCGGAAACTCATTGGCACACATGAGTCCGGCAATAAGAAGGATGAAGAGAATACCGGTGATCGCTGAAGCCGAGGTGTAATAGAAGATGGTGTAAACCGACAGGAGTGAGCCGAAAATAAAGTGCACGATCAGATCGTGATACTCCCAGAACTTCGCGGCTTTTCCGCCGAGAGTGAGGGTGCCCATCTTGATCTTAATCTCACACACTAAGAGTGTGCCGAGAATAATCAGATAGAGGGCCTGCTGGATCAGATTGAAAAGATCATCGACTCTTCCGAGAGTCAGAAGATCAAAAATAAAGCCGCCGAAAAATACGGCGGCCGAAACTGTGACTTCATGTTTTTGATAGTAAGCAAGGAAGCGCGCGCGGTGGGGGACCGGAGGAGGTAAGTCCTGCATAGAGGTTTAGTGTCCCTCTAAAAAGCGCTCTGCCTTGATCGCGGCCTGGCAACCTGAACCCGCAGCTGTGATGGCCTGGCGATAGTAAGAATCCTGAACGTCTCCGCAGGCGAATACACCCGGAATATTTGTTTCAGGACCGTTCTTTGTCTTGATGAAACCATGCTCATCAAGATCAATCTGGCCTTTCAGGAACGAGGTATTAGGTGTGTGTCCGATGGCGTAGAAAAGACCGTCAGTAACGCGATCTTCTTTCTTCCCGGTCTTGAGGTTTTCCACCACAATTCCGTTCACGCCGCCTTCATTGGATTTAATTTCTGTGACAACTGAATCCCAGAGGAATTCAATCTTCTCATTCTTGAAAGCACGTTCCTGCATCGGCTTCGAAGCGCGAAGGGAATCTTTTCTGTGAACGAGGTAAACTTTTTTCGCAAACTTCGTGATGAAAGTAGCATCTTCCATCGCTGTATCACCACCGCCCACGACGTGAACGATTTTGTCTCTGTAAAAGAAACCATCGCAAGTGGCGCACGTAGAAACTCCACGACCCGTGAGTTCTTTTTCATTCGGAAGACCGAGCCACTTGGCCGATGCTCCGGTGGAAATGATCACGGTATCCGCGAGATATGATTGTCCATTGGAAGCCGTCACCGTGAAGGGACGCTTCGAGAGATCTACATCTGTGCACATGACCGGCATGAACTCAGCATTGAAGCGAGCCGCCTGTTTTTTCATCGTGCCCATGAGCTCGGGGCCCATCACTCCGTGCTCAAAGCCCGGGAAGTTTTCTACTTCCGTTGTGAGTGTGAGTTGTCCGCCTGGCTCATGCCCTTCCATTACGAGAGGCTTGAGATCCGCGCGGGCAGCATAAATTGCAGCAGTAAGTCCCGCAGGACCTGTACCGATAATGATGACCTTACGCTTTTCCATTATTGTTTAATTTCCGGAGTTTCAGAAATACCGAGACGTTTTTTGATAATCGCAGGGCGATCATCCATATCGGGATTCATGTCGTAATAAGCTTTCACAGAAAGAAGCTCTTTCGGTTCTTTTGCTTTTCCCGTCATCACGAACTCTTCACCAGTAAGTGAGCATGTGTAGTTGTACGTGATCTTCTCGCGTCTATGACGTTTCATGAAAGGTGTCCTTTGTGAGTCTTAGTTATAAGATTTATGGAACGCTTAATCAAGGACTTACTCGGAAGAGTGGTCCTATGACGGCCCGGATAAATTGAGTGTTTTCATGCCGTTGTTTCGATGTCACAATATTTTAAAGACTTAACTAAAACGGGAGTCCTTTCTTTGATCAAGGTCCTAGTCAGTGCATGCCTGATGCTCCTGGTCAGTAACGTTTTCGCCTTGAACGAGGCGCGGCTCCTTAATCTTTCGAAATCCGGTCAAACCATTCTCTTTAATCTCGGCATTCACGACGGCGTTCGCGAAGGTGACTACGCTGTCATCGTCAAAGAGATCCGTGACCTCGATTCGCGCGATCTGAGAATCGTTCCTGTGGCGAAGGCACGCAATATTAAAATCAATCCGGACTCTTCAGTGTGGATTGTCTACAAGGCCTACGATGCTGAACTTCTCGTGAAGGGTCAGCAGTTTCTCCTTCTCACCGAGACCGAAATGCTCAGAGGAAGAAGGGATCCGCGCCTCGGAAGAATCACGGTCGTTGGTCCCCGGAACAAGAGAAAAGAAACCGTTATCAATGTCATGACGGATGATCGGGATCGCCTGGGAAAGTTAAAAGATAAGTACGACACTTCTGAGATCACGCATGAGCAAACTCCTCTTTATAATGATGAGGGTGATCTGATCGACCTGGAAGACTGGGAAGAGATCAAGGGCCAGAAGTACCGCACGGCCCTTTATAAAAGTCCCAACCAGAGAGATTACCGCAGGCAACTGAGGCTTGCGACTTTTGAGAAACTCGTCACGGGCTATCTCAGGAAAGTGAATGATCCGGAATTCAGCTATGACCGCTTTTACGATGAGCAGATGAAAGATGAGTTCAACGGAACATTCCGGAAGAACTCGAACTTTGAAACAGAATACAAAACTTTCCTCCGTGAGCAGTCAGCGCGCGCGACGGAAGAAGCAAAACTTTACCGGAAGATCCTCGAGAAAGGGGATGTCTGGTCGGAAGATTTTTCTGACGAAGAGCTTCGCCAGAATCTGACGAACGTATCCGTCCTCCAGGAGAAAGATCGCCGGGACTATGTGATCTCAAAACCCAATAAGAACAATGTCTCGTTTGACTATGGTTTCTATCTGAATGATTCGCAGACAAAATCGGACACATATAGAAGAGGGAGCCGGCAGAGTTTTGAATTTGCCTATGAGCTCATTCCTTTCGTTAAACACAAGCAGCTCGAGTACTTCACTCTCTTTGCGTCCGGAAGAGTTTCCTACAATGCTTTCCAGAACAAGGGTCAGAATGGTGACGTGGATGAAAAGTCCGCGGCCATAGGGGCACGCTGGTATCCGCTTTATGCACCCTACATGGTGGAAGTGCCTGTGGTTTTCCTGGGCATTCAGGCCAGACGCGGAAGTGCTCAAGTCACTATGCCAACGGATAAATCCCGCGGGAACTACACACTCACTTCAGTGGGTGGACTCCAGGCCGGGCTTCGCTATAACTTCAGGAGTGGAGTCGGTTTACGGATTGCCACAAGCGTGGAAACATTACAGTTAGAAAGATATCAGTTCAGCCGTTACGGATCTAAACTCCCGGACCGGACGAATCTTGTGGAAGCGCGGACCGGAATCGCGCTGATCTATTCATTTTAAGGAAGAATGATGAAAGTTTTTGTCGTCCTTTTGTCTCTCATCTTCACACTCAGTGCGTTTGCACTCGAAGTGGATGAAAAACTCACCGTCAGAATTCTCAAGAGTTCAGAGTCTCGCAAGACCCTCATGATTAACCGGGGAACGGAAGATGGTCTCGTGGAAGGTGATCACGCACGCTTCATCGTCACTGCAGGGATTGTTGCCCGCGGTGTTTGTATTAAAGTTGCTCCGACCCGGTCTGTTTGGTCAGTTTACCGTCTCGTGAACGCGGATTTCATCGTGAATGATTCTGTCATGACGATCAAGATCACTCCTCCGGTGAAAATCACCAAAGACGACACTCAGGCCCTCGTCCAGGAAGACACTCCGACGAAACTGCCGGCCGATCCTCAGGCGGTAGGCATTCCGCTTGCGGAAGGTGCTCAGGATGTCGTGACAACTACTGACGAAAACATCAGTGACGGCGATCTTCGCGGCCTTGAAGACATCACCATCGTGGAAAGAAATTTTGAAGTGTTTTCGTTTTTAAATATCTCAGGACTTTCGGCCGTGACGAAGGCGGACGCTGATGACAAGAAGTTTTCCAACAGTCAGTCTTCGCATCACATCGGTCTTGGTGGAGAACTCTATTCTCGTCGTGAACGTGAATGGTATTCGCGCTTCAGTCTCATGGGAAGCTTCAATCTCATGCGGACAAATGCGCAGTCTTATAATGGATATTCATCCACCAATGACGTGACCGAGTTTTCCTTCGGGACAAACTGGCATCCGGGCACTATGCCGAGTGCGACTTATCACTTCATTCCGTTCGTGAATTTCCAGGTCAATATCGGTTCTGTTCGCTCACAACAAAGTTCCGGCTTCACCCGTCCGACGGATGAAGATCGTTCTGCGAATGGATCCACTCAGGGTTTCTCACTCGGCTTTGGTTTCAAGTACTACACCAAAGAGGGATTCGGAGCGCGGATTCTCGCGGACTATTATATCCGGGATGAGAAGTTCAAGCGCGATGAAGATGACCGGAGTTTTGACCGGAGAGTAGCAGGTCCGAGGCTCATGCTGGGGATTTCGTATCGGTGGTAAACGGTTGAAAAGATAACAACCTCCAATTGGAGGTTGATTATGAAAAGAGTTGCTTCACTTCTGAAACCGGAACACCCATTACTGTTTTCATTTCATCCATATTCTCTAAGAGAGAAAGACGTCTTTTCACCAGATCTTCGAACGTAGAAACTTTTTCCGTCACGATGATTTTCTGAATTAGATCTTTTGTCATGACGGGTTTCTTCCCGAAGGTCGGAACAATGGATTTCTGACGGAGAGGATTCATCGTGTGATTCGGATTATAAGTTTTCCCTAAGCGCGGGACGATTTCTGCTGCGAGTTCCTGGCACATTCTCCGGAAGGTCGTATATTTTCCCCCGAGCATCACGTAGCTGTGAGCATTGGGACGGAAAATTTTATGAAAGCGCGAGACTTTCCCAAGAGATTCGTTGGAGCCTTCTTCGCGGACAAGGGGGCGAACAGCGGCGAAAGTGGAAATGATCGTCGATTCGTTGATTTCGGCGTTCGGGAAATATTCTTTGAGAATACCGATGAGGTACTTCACTTCACGATCAGTCGCCTTGATATCAAAGACGTCCTGATCCACGGGGGTCTCTGTCGTTCCGACGAGGACTGCGTCCCGCTGAGGAATCACAAAAACCACGCGATTATCTTTTGTCGTAAGGACCACGGATCCGCTCGCTTCAATAGTCCCGGGTTTTAACCAGAGGTGAATACCTTTTGAGGGAACGAGCTTCGGTGTCCAGGGGATGCCGAGTTTCGGAAGGAGAGTGTCGGTGAAAGGACCTGTGGTGTAGACGATGATTTTTCCGCGGACATCGGTAGTTTCACCAGTCTTGCGGTTCTTATAGGTCACAACGTTTTCGTTAACCTTTAAAACTTCATGATAGGAGAGGGCCTCAACTCCCGGCTCAAGGAGAGCATCGTAAAGACATTCAAGAGTGAGCTTGGCATCGTCAACGATACCATCGAAATATTTACCGGCCCCAAGAAGTCCCTTGTGCTCAAGCGACGGAACTTCTTTCAGGACCTTTTCCTTATTGAGGATCGCAAAGGGCTTATTCTGAAAATGCGAGAGAAAATCGTAAAGAAACAGACCGATTCCCAGCATCCAGGGACGGTACTTGGAAAAATTATAAAGTGGAACATAGAACTCTCGCTCAAAGCAGACGTGCGGAGCGAGCTTTAACCAGAGATTCTTTTCTTCCAGGGCTTCCTGAACCAGAGCGAAGTCGAAATTCTCGAGATACCTCACTCCACCATGAAGCATCTTGGAGGAGCCTTCCGAAGTCTGCGAGGAGTAGTCACCTTTCTCAATGAGAAGAGTCTTCACTCCGTTCAGAGCGAGGTCCCGGAGGAGACCGCATCCATTGATGCCTCCTCCGACAATAACAACGTCAAATTCTTTCATAGCTTATTGACCCAGACGAGGTTTCCCGTACAGGAGAGGCGGTATTTGTGGCCCTGGCCGCCGTATTCAGGTGGAATCGGAGTGAGTTGATAATTTAAACCAACGATGGCATTGGAATGAGCTTTAACGGCGTGGGCGCGAAGTTTCTGCGCGAGTTCCTGGTAGAACTTCGGCACATCTTCATTCGTTTCATCTTCCACGAGTTCTGCCGGAATCGTTTTATGTTCCGAGGCAACTCCAAGATATCGGATCACCTGAAAACCCTGGAGGGTAGGAGTGGCACTCACGATCACCTGAGAAATTTCCAACTTCGGATGATCGAAGTGGAAATTGTGACTCTGGTTCTGGTGGAGACTGTGTTTTGAAACAAGTCCGGTCTCCGGAGCTTCATGATGCTTCGGCGGATGAATCTCGTCTGAGAGACCCATCTGGATATCGATATCAAAACGGCGCATTTTATGAGTGAGAAGGATCGCAGCGTATTCAGAAATTCTTGGCACCAACAGATGACCGCGGGTGAGGCGCTTTCTGGTCTCTTCCTCGGAATCCGTCATGAGCTGAAGTTCTTTTAAAAGGATGATGATGTCGTTCACGTCTTCAACAAATTTCACATTGCGAACGAGAACCGAGAACGAAGGATTTCCCTCTACTCCCATGCCGGTAAAGCTCGATTCTTCGGCAAATTTCTTTACCTCTTCAAAAGTCTCGGGCTGTTTGTAAATTGGCTCCGGCGTGAAGGCAGGAGTGGGTTCATCAAAGCTGTTTGTATCAAAGGAAAGACTTCTGGTTCTCTGCTGCTCTTCTTTGGCACCAAACATCGTCTCTTCCACGAGATTGGCGATGGGTTCATCGTCACCGAAAAGCGGAAGCTCTTCTTTTTTATCGTCGGTCAACTCATCAGGGAAAGTGAAGGCAGGATCGTCTTTATTTTCTTCGACTGATTCTTCTACAGTTTCTTCGGCAGAAGTCTCTTCAGAAGTCCCGAAATCCAGGCCCGAGAGGTCACTTGATTCCGGGTTATCGACGGGAGAAGAATCCTCCAGAGTAAAATCAGTAAAGGCGGTCGACTCCTGATGTTCGAACTCGCCCAGATCTTCGATACTCGTGAAATCGTCTTTCTTCTTAGTCATTAAGCTCCATGACAGGACTTAAATTTCTTCCCTGAGCCACACGGACAAGGATCGTTACGTCCTACTTTAATCGTAGCACGAATTACCTTTTTTTCTTCTGCCATCTGCTGGGCGGCCTGGGCTTCCTGGTGAGCGCGGAGCTGGGCCTCAAGCTGGGCTTCCTGTTCACGGTGAATCTGATCGATTTCTTCCTGAGTCATGAGGCGGATATGAGACATGCGCTCAATTACGGCACGTTTGATGGCAAACTTCATGCCCTCGTAAATGGTGTAGGCCTCGCGCTTGTACTCAACCAGCGGGTCTTTTCCGCCGTGAGAGCGAAGGTTAATCCCTTCTTTCAGGTGATCCATCGCGAGCAGGTGGTCTTTCCAGAACTGATCGAAAGTCGCGAGGAGAACTTCACGGTAGGTGAGTTTTACCTGCTGAGGATCAAGGCCCTCGAATTTTTTCAGGATGGCCGCGGTTCCGGCCGCCTTGAAGTACTCCATCATATCGCCGGAATGCTTCGACGAAGCTTCTTCCGGTGAGAAAATATTTTCCGTGTTAAAGAACGGACGGAGCTGGGTATTGATCTCTTCCCAGTTATAGTCACGGACTGATGGATTCTTTTTCTCAGGACGGAATTGTTCCGCGAGATTAAACGCCACTTCTTCAATGAAGTCTGTCACGAGCTCGGTATTTGCTTCATCGTTCAAGATATCGCGGCGGATTTTATAGATCACTTTTCGCTGCTCATTCATGACGTTATCGAAATCCAGTAAGTGCTTCCGGATGTCGAAGTTGTGGGTTTCCACTTTTTTCTGGGCCTTGGCAATCGCGTTGGTAATCATCGCGTGCTCGATTGGCTCATCGTCTTTCATTCCCATTTTCACCATGAGGCCCTTGATCCGGTCAGATCCGAAGATCCGCATGAGATCATCCTCAAGAGAAAGGAAGAATTTCGATTTCCCCGGGTCACCCTGACGACCGGAACGACCACGGAGCTGGTTATCAATACGACGGGATTCGTGTCTTTCTGTCCCAATGATAAAGAGACCACCGGCGGCCTTCGTCTCAGGAGACAGTTTAATATCTGTTCCCCGGCCGGCCATGTTGGTGGCGATGGTCACTCCGCCTTTTTGACCGGCGTTGGCAACGATTTCCGCTTCACGAGCGTGGTTCTTCGCGTTCAGAACTTCATGCTTGATGTTTTTTGCTGTGAGGAAAGTGGAAATGATTTCTGAAGATTCAATCGAGATCGTACCCACGAGAACCGGCTGGCCCTTCTTGTGACATTCTTCAATGAGGGTCGCGACCGCTTCGTATTTCCCTTTCCGGGAAGAATACACGACATCCGGCTGGTCATCTCGGACCATCGGAAGGTTGGTCGGAATCACGACCACTTCGAGATTGTAAATTTTCATGAACTCTTCTGCTTCCGTATCTGCAGTACCGGTCATCCCGGAGAGTTTTGAGTAGAGGCGGAAGTAGTTCTGGAAGGTGATCGATGCGAGCGTCTGGTTTTCAGAGCGAACGTCGACGTTTTCTTTTGCTTCCACCGCCTGGTGAAGACCATCCGACCAGCGTGAGCCTTCCTTGAGTCGGCCTGTGAATTCATCCACGATGATGACCTTGCCTTCGCGAACAACGTAGTCCACATCGAGGTGGAAGAGAGTGTGAGCGCGGAGAGACTGGTTAACGTGGTGAAGGACTTCGATATTTTTAATATCGTAAAGGTTTCCGATTTTCAGAATTTC
>CANGAC010000095.1 GCA_947451425.1 Bacteriovoracaceae bacterium
CAGAGATCGGCATCGCTCCGTTTATGGCAGATTAATCATGAAAAAAGTTCGCGTCGCAGTTTTAGGATACGGTCACCTCGGGAAATGGCATTGCCAGAAAGTCGAGGCCAATAAGGACGTGGCGGAGTTCGTCGCCATCGTCGAAAAATTTCCTGCCGGGCAGGAAGCAGCGAAAGCCGCTCATCCTGGCGTGAGAGTTGTCTCCGATATCAAAGAAGTCATTAATGATATCGACGCAGCTTTTGTCGTCACTCCGACCTCTACGCACTTTGAACTCGTGAAGTACCTTCTGGAAAACAACAAACACGTTTTCTGCGAGAAACCGGTTTGTTCCAATGATAATGAGGCGGGAAAACTCAAGGAAGTCGCGGCCGGGAAGAATGTCGTTCTTCAGGTCGGACATTCTGAGCGCTTCCACGAAGCATGGGAAAAACTCCGCGAAAAGTTCCAGAATCTTCCGACTCCTTATACGGTCAGAATCAACCGCTACGCTCCTTTTAAGGGACGTGCGACGGATGTGGATGTGGTCCAGGATCTCGCGATCCATGACCTCGATCTTCTGATGTATCTGTTTAAGTCAAAACCGGTTTCAGTTTCTGCCACTGGATATAAAATTCGCACCAATAACTGGGATCACGCTTCAATCAATGTAAAACTTGAAAACGAAAGTGAAGCCTTCGTTGTCATCGGAAGAAATGCCACGAAAGAGGTCCGGGAACTGGAAGTCGTCTCAAAAGACGGCACTATTCACGTGGATCTTTTCACGAACAAATTCTCCGTCGCGACTTCCGGAAAATATGAAGACGGAACGTTCGTGAAAGAAGAGTCATACGCCAAGCGTGACCATCTTCTGCTTGAGCACCAGAACTTCTACGAATCAGTTCGCACAGGGCGACCGGCGATCGTGAATCTGAGAGATGGTATGAATGCCGTTCATTTAGTTGATTGTGCACTCAAGTCTCTCGAGTTCGGTAATTCTGTTCCGGTGAAGCTTGCCTAGCTGCCTCATCATCGCCGGTGAAAAATCCGGCGAGGAGCATGCTCTCAGTTTCCTGCCTGAGCTCATGAAGCTTTCTCCAGATACAAAATTCTACGGCGTCGGCGGTGACGACATGGAAAAACTCGGCGTCGAGCTTCTCTATCACCTGAAAAATTTCTCGAGCATGGGATTTTCTGAAGTCATCGGAAAAGTTCCTTTCTATTTTAAAGCACTCAAAAAACTGGAGAAGGAAGTAGTCGCCCGCGGGACAAAAACCGCGATCGTGATCGACTTCCAGGATTTCAATTTAAGACTCGCTCAAAGACTCTCAAAGAGGGGAGTGAAAGTTCTCTATTACGTCGCTCCTCAGGCCTGGGTCTGGAAGCCGGGACGTGCGCAGAAACTGAAAACGGCGGCCCACACCTTATTCACGATCCTTCCCTTTGAAAAAAAATGGTTTGGAGACAGAGGTGTGAAGCAGGTGAAGTCTATCCCTCATCCGCTGATGCTCACGTATAAAAATCTTCTCTCTGATATTCCGGCGAAGCCTTTTAACTCGTGGGAGAAAAAACTCAAGATTCTGGTACTTCCGGGATCCCGGCGCTTTGAAGTGGAACTTCTCCTCCCGGAATTCATCAAGACAACAGAGGAACTTCGGAAAACGTATAACGTCGAAGTTCATCTCGTGAAGGTTTCGCATATTCCTGAAGCGTATTATTCACTCTACAAAAACAAAGTGGATGTCGTTCATGAGTCGCAGGATCTGGTGAAAGCGATGAAAGAGTGCCACCTGGCGCTGGCGGCCAGTGGGACAGTGACTCTATCAACCGGTCTTTTTGAACTTCCGACGATCGTTGCGTACCGGGCGTCGCTCCTGAATGAATTTATCTTTAATAACTTCATCCAGTACAAGGGAGCGGTTTCGCTCACAAATATTGTTCACGGGAAAAATATTTTCCCGGAGCTGATCCAGGTGGACGCGAATGCGAACCGTTTCCTTCGGGTAATTAGATCTTGGTTGGAAGACGAAAAGACTTATAATGAGATGAAACGCGACCTCAAGGAGACCAAGAATCTCCTGGCCGGCGATAACTTCTCAGTGCCGGAATACATGGCACGGGTGATCCATGATTGAGTCGATGAGAAAAGGAAAGCTCCGCTTCAAGTCCGCCGTGAAAAACACGTCGCTCTTTCCTTTATCATTTGCCTGGGAATGGGTGTACCGCATCCGTCGCTCGTTTTATGAGTACGGCATTTTTGACAAGACTGTTTTTAAAGTTCCGGTGATCTCAGTCGGAAATCTTTCCTTCGGGGGAACCGGGAAAACACCGACCATCATCTGGCTCGCTGACTGGATGATTACCCATGGACTTACTCCTGTCGTTCTCACCCGCGGGTACAAGGGTCAGCTCGAGAATTCTTCCGGGTTACTAAAGTCCGGACAGAAATTCCGCCTGAATCCTTTCGACTATGGTGACGAGCCTCTCATGATCTCGAATAAAATGAGCAAGGGGGCCGTGATTGTAGGGAAAAAGCGCGCGGAAAATCTTCTGAAATATTTCTGGGAAGTACATCCCGATGTCGTTCTCCTGGATGATGGCTTTCAGCACCTTCAGATTTATCGATCCTTCAATATCGTTCTCTTCGATGCGACGATGCCGCTTGATCTGTATCGGGTGGCCCCGCTTGGTTATCTGCGTGAAGGATTCAGTGCTTTAAAAGATGCCGACGCCATTGTGATTTCCCGCACCGACCTCGTGACACCGGAGAAACTTCAGAAGTTAACGAGTACGATAGCCGAACACATTCACCACAAACCGGTGATGGCCCTCACCCGGTATCACTCCGTGGGAGTCTTCGATGTGCACGATAAGTACATCTTCTCCATGCACGAGCTGAAGGGCCTGAAGGCGATTGCTGTGACAGCGATTGCTTCACCGGATTCTTTCTATCATTACCTTGAAGGCGCAGGAGTGGAGATCAGCGAGAAGGTGAGCTTTTCAGACCACTACTTCTTCACGCCGGAAGACGTGAATGATCTCCTCATCAAGGCTTCTCAACAGTCAGCGGTCATCATGTGCTCCGAAAAAGACATGGTGAAGATGAAACGAGTCTCTCTCGACAGCCGCATTCTCTTTATCAAAGTTAAAGTTGAGTTCATCAGTGGGGAAAAGGAACTCCTCGGAGCTTTAAGCAAAGTTCTCCATCTTGATTCCCATGCCTAATCCCTTAAAATTTAAGAAGAACATTGAAAGGGAATCAAATTGAAAACCATGTGGCTTCTCGTCCTGTTTCTAGGATCCTGCTCTTCGTGGAAGCAGAAGGATTTTGAAAAGGCGCTCGAAAAATCTCCGGAAGCTACTGCTGAAGTGTCGAAGGATTCGGCACCACTTCTCGAAAAATTCGAAGTGAAAGATGTGGAAGCGTCGAAAGCAGAAAAAGAAAAACCAGTCATCGCTGAGAAAAAAGTCGTCGTTAAAAAAATTCCTGAAAAAAAATCCGTGAAGACTCCTGAGAAAGCGCCGCTCGTTGGCCCAGTGGTGAAATCTCTCCCCGCCGACTACCCGCCGGAGATGCCCGCCATCAATGAGAAAGGGAAAAAAGTCTGGGCCCAGTATAAGTCGAGCCACCACGTCGGCGACAAGATCTTCCTTGATATCCATTACCTCGGCATGACTGTAGGAAAAATCATGGTGATGAACCAGGGAAAAAAAATGATCGACGGAAAAGAGGTGTGGCACTTTCACGCGCGCTTCAAGTCCGCTCCCTTCTATTCGAATATCTATGAGCTCGATGACACCGTTGATACGTACGTGACAGCGGATACTTTCCAGACGCTGAAATACACCGTGATCCAGCGGGAAAGTAAGCTCGATGTCGATGATATCCAGTTGATGGACCACGAAGCCCTTAAGGTATACTGGCTTTATAGATCAGAAAGATCTGACGGCAAAAAGAAAAATAAGAAAGAAGAAAAATACATCCCGTATTACAGCATCGATCCCTTCTCCTCAGTATTTTTCTACCAGGGTCTTCCGCTCAACGTCGGTGACGTTTATGAAATTCCTGTCGTCAACAAAGGGAAAGTCCTCATGCTTCGCTCGAAAGTGGAGGCAAAGGAAACCATCGAAACAGAAACAGGTGTGCGAAAGGCCATCCGCCTTCAGGCCACCACTCAATACTCTGGTGATCAACTGAAGAGTGGAGATATCACTTTCTGGTTCAGTGACGATGACAAGCGTATCCTTCTCAAGGCCCGCGCGAAGATCAGCCTCGGCTCAGTCACCGCAGACATCGTGAAGGATTAATGAGAGAAAAAATCCGCCTTTCTGATCTCTCCGTACTTTATGTCTGCCTTTCCCATGACTGGGGAACAGTCGAGCGGCGTTGTATCGCAGACGCGAGCTATTTCAGAAACATCGGTGGCGCATCCTTCATCCTCTGCCATGAAAAATCTCTCGTCGATCTGGAAGCGCAGAAAGATGACATTCCCCGGCTGCATTTCCCGGCGGAGCTTCACACGTGGAGAAGTAAGCTCAATTTTTATTTCCAGATTCAGCACATCCTGCAGAAGCAGCAGGTGGATATCATCCACACTTATAATCAGGACTCGCTTCTTCCTCTGGGAATGATCCTGAAGGGAATGCCGCACATTCCGATGATTTTTACCTTCAATGAAAACGTGCCCTGGAAAAAACATTCTCTCTGGGACAGATGGTTTGTTTCCCGCACGGACTCCATTCTCACATTCTCCCCGAACATCCGCGATCTCGCTGCGGAAGCGTTTCCCGTGAGCAGAAGAAAAATCTATGTGACCGGAGTGGGGATTGATTTCCCGGTGAAAATCAGTCGCGCTAAGCACCCCGAGAATAAAAAACGGATCATGACTTTTATTCCGAGAATGGAAGAGGACCTGGGAAGTCTCAGGCTCTTTGTGGATTCCATTCCTCCGCTTCTTCATTCGCTGAAGTCCAAGGGTTTCACGCAGAATCTTATCTTCACGTTTCTCACAGATGTTTCCTGGTACACGCACCCCATTTACGAGGGACTTAAGCGCATGATCCTCGAGCGGCACCTTGAGATGCATATCAGTTTCGAGACCCGGCCCCTTGAGAGTAAGAGCTTTCAGGACTGCGATATTTTCGTGGGCCTGCCGATGAAAGAGCTCTTCAGTGATCTTGATCTCTATGCTCTTGTAACCCAGACGCCCGTCCTTCTTCCCCGGACCAGCACCCGTCAGCAGATCGTGAAACAGGGGAAATTCGGAGAGACTTACCACCCGGAAGACGGCCGTGAGCTCAAGGACAAGATCATCAAGATCCTCCTTAACTATGATAATTACGTGGAAGAACTCACCGGAGTGGAGCTTGAGCTCCAGGAACTCCACCATTTTGAAAGATACGCAGAGACCCTCTACGCTCACTATGAAAAGCTCTATACCCAGCGCCTTCGGTATACCCAGAAGCAGAAAAAACTCGCCTAGGCATGCCGAGCGTCATAATCGCCAATAACTCCCTCTAATCTTTTGCTTTTTACACCCGCATGATTTATATTTTCCCCTCTCCAGTAGGAGAATTAATGTCTAGTAAAAGGGGGGCTATATAATGGCCACCACAAAAACAACTGCCTCTGCATCTGCTTCTAAATCCTTTGAGATCCCGTCATGGGTAAAAGGTTTTGATTTCGAAATGGGAGAAATCAAAGAAACCGTCGTGAAAACCGAATTCGGAGACATGATCAATTCAGCTGACGCGAAAAATTTCGCTGAAGGCGAAGTGTTCATGGGTAAAGTCGTTGCTATGAACGATGAATTCGTCACTGTCGACATCGGTTACAAGCAAGAGGGTCTCGTACTCGCTCGCGAATTCCGTAACTACGATGGAACGATGAAAGTGAAAGTTGGGGAAGAAATCCAGGTTTATCTGGAGAAGCTCGAGTCTACTATGGGGAACCTCGTTCTCTCTAAAGACAAAGCGGAAATCCTCAAAGCATGGGACAAAATCTCTGAAGCTTGTGAAAAAGGTGAGCCTGTTGAAGGCACCGTTATCGCAAAAGTTAAGGGTGGTCTCTCAGTTGATATCGGCGTGAAAGCGTTCCTTCCAGGATCGCAGATCGATATCCGCCCAGTTAAGAACCTTGATAAGTACATTGGTAAAACAATGGAATTCAAAGTTATTAAGTTCAACAAGAAACGTGGGAACATTGTTCTCTCTCGTCGTGCCATCCTCGCTGAAGAGCGCGGCCGCATGAGAGACGACACACTCACTCAGATCCAAGAGGGTATGATCGTGAAAGGTATTGTGAAAAACATTACTGATTACGGCGCATTCATTGATCTCGGTGGAGTTGATGGTCTCCTCCACATTACAGACATGTCTTGGGGTCGCGTGAAGCATCCTTCTAACCTCCTTAACGTTGGTGACGAAGTTGATGTTAAGATTCTGAAATACGATGCTGCTAAAGAGCGCGTATCTCTCGGTCTTAAGCAAGTTCAACCGAATCCTTGGGAATCTGCTAAAGACAAGTACATGCCAGGTTCTAAAGTTTCCGGCGAAATCGTATCTGTTAAAGACTACGGTATCTTCGTTGAACTTTCTGACGGCATCGAAGGTCTCATCCACGTCTCAGAAATGAGCTGGACGAACAAAAAATCTGCGAACAAGACTTACAACGTAGGCGAAAAAGTTGAAGCTGTAGTTCTTGAAGTTGATGTTGAAAACAAGCGTATCTCTCTTGGTCTCAAGCAGCTCATGCCAAACCCATGGGACAATCTTGTGAACAAGTATGCGATTGGAAAAGTTGTTGAAGGTACGGTGAAAGCGATCGTTGATTTCGGTCTCTTCGTTGACCTCGGCGAGGAAGTGGATGCACTCATTCACGTTTCCGATCTTTCCTGGACACGTAAAAATATCAACCCAACTGAAGAGTTCAAAGTTGGACAGAAAGTTAAGGCCGCAGTTGTTACTGTAGATGCTGATAACCAGAAGTTCTGCCTTGGTCTCAAGCAGCTTGAGGAAGATCCTTGGAAGCGCATTGAAGAGCGTATGCCTGTTGGTTCACCTGTTGAAGGTGAAGCCGTTCGTATCACTGAGTTCGGCGTATTCGTTGAACTCGAAACTGGTATCGAAGGTCTCGTGCATATCTCAGAAATGTCTGAAGAGCGCGTAGAGAAGCCGTCTGACAAAGTTGCTAAAGGCGACAGAGTTAAGGCGATCGTTATCTCTATCGACAAGCAAGCTAAGAAAATCGCTCTCTCTATGAAAGCGGTTGCATCTGGTGAGTACAAGTCGAACTACAAGCCGGAGACAGCTCAGCCGTCTACGCTTGCAGACAAGCTTAAAGGCTTCAAAGTTTAATTCTGATTTAGAGTTAGATAATAAGAAGGGCCCCGAAAGGGGCCCTTTTTTATGGTCAGGAGCCGTAGTCGACGATGCATTCAACCTCCAATTGGAGGTTGGGTAACTCACCGTAAACACATGCAGAGTTCAAGCCTTTCCCTATGAAAGCCGATACGTCTCTCAGTGAAATCTCTCTTTTTTCTCCTCATCCTTTTGAGTCTTTCAGCACCAGCTTTCGCTGATTGCGAGGACTATGAATTTCAGGGAAATCTGAGGCTGCACGACAAGGCATTCTTTCTGCACATTCACGAAGGCACTCTTTCTGAAATCAAAATTCAGATCACGATTCAGGAGGAGCTGAAATTTCTTCCGTATCATGACGAACTCGTGAAAGGGAAATTTAAAGACGGCGCATTTGTGGATCTGGATTTCGCTGTTCCTGGCGGAAGAGAGTATCTGGAAAAGAAAGAAGGTTGCGAATGATTTATCTTTTCCTTCTTCTTCTTCCGCTTGCGGCTTTCTCGCAGAAACTTCACATGCTTGTTCTGGGCGGCAGCGGAGAACCTCAGAATAAAGAATCGACAATCTTTGATCCGGGTCTCGAGAAGATGGGTCAATTCAACCGTGCTCATCCGGATATAAAATCAGAAGTTCTCTTTAATGGCGGTCACAGCGAGACCGAGGAGATTGCCCGTCAGGGATTTGGAAGTAGTCGTCCTTTCAGTGCGACGGAATATTACCGGATCATTGAAAGTTACAAACAGAAACTCACCAGCGGACAGATCAGAAGCGGTGAGAAGATTCTCATCAACTTATATTCTCACGGGGCAACTCGTGATGCCGGCGAAAAATCCCATAAGTTCGCCGCGGGAAGCGGAACGATGGCGAACGCAGACAGTGTGTCCGGTGTGACGACCGTTTCAGTGGATTACCTGAAGTCACTGGCCGATCTTGCGAAGGCCAAAGGAGTGAAGCTTGGGATCGTTGATCTCAGCTGCCATTCTGGAAATACACTGGCGCTCGCGGATGAAAATACCTGTGTGATTTCTGCGACCGGACCGAATCATTACTCGGGTGCAGGGACCATGTCTTTCGGCGCTGTTTTCTCCGGTGCGATGGCGCCCGGGAAGAGTCTGGAAGAAGCGTACCTCTCTGCGCGTGCCCAGTTTAATGATGCTTCTTTCCCGATGATTTCTTCGCCCGCAGGTGAGGATATTCAGGAAAAACTTTATAACAAGGAAACGCCATTCCTCTATTACTACAATCCGGATGGAGATAAGTTCACCCCGTACATGGAGAACATGGCGGCAGAAGTGGGCGTTTGTAAAATGGATGAGAATCTCACCGGATTAAACTCTGAGATCAATAAGCTTCTGAGCGCCGGAGCGAATGCAGAACTCACGACAAAACTTAATGCCTTCCGGACTGCACTCTCGGCGTATCACTCTTACATGAGTGACATCAAACGTCGGATGGATCAATTCGGTATCGGCGACATCGGAAAAGTTTACGAAATCTGCAGTGGTTCAGTTTGCCAAAAATATACAGCCAAAGAAATTGCAGCGACGAACTTTGAGGCCTTCATTCCTTATTACCAGGAAAACGGCGACCGGGCGAAAGTGGATATCTGCAGACAGGGGATGAGACTCAAAACTCAGATCGTCACTGATAACCCGCGCATCCGCGAGTCTGCAAGATTCTGGCAGAGTCTCCCGGATCTTCAGCGGAATACGTCGAGCCTTCAGTCAGACGTTGCGCGCACGCATCGGGAACTTTATCTCGAGATGTACCGGAGATCGCAGGTTTCGGGACCGAACCCTTGCCGCGACTTCAAGCTTTAATCATCTAGACTGGTAGACCGCCTGAATAACTTCAAGGCTCACTTTAAATCCGCTCTTGGCCAGTTCTTCATAATCAGAAAATAAGTCTTCATGATTCGACTGAACATACTCGATGGCGAGATCGGCGTTGTAATGAAACTCCGTCCAGTTCTTCTGGATCTCCGCCCGTTCCGTTTCATCAATACCTGTGAGTTTGATCGTGGCGGTGAGGGGATGAAAGGTGTCGAGTCTTTTGTCGTACACAACATTGGAAGTAGCCGCGGTTGTATTCTCAGACCGGAAGAACACGAACCCATTCTTTTCCATGATCTGTTTTCCCATTTCCGGACGGTAGTCTTCATGACCGATTGCCTTCACATGGGGTGCGAGTTTCATTCCACGGGGAAGTCCAGGCACATCCCGTGTTTCTTCCTGTGAATTATCTGCCGGGGGAGTAGAAACAGGAATGACCTTTGCCATACTGGTTGGTTCACGATGAGGAGATGGTGCCGCCTGAGAAGCAGAAACTTCCTGATCGTGGGAGTTGAATGTCACCGGTGCCGGTGCCTTGATGTAGTAAACCCAGACCCCGGCCAGAAAACCAAGAAGGGCGATTAAATGTTTTCTCATTGCTGACCTCCGTTTACTTTAAGCTCCCAGGAAGTGAGACGTCCGGTGTTTCCACCTTTCGCGTCGATGACCTTGATGCTCCAGGCGCCCTGAGAATTCTCGCCGTAGAAAGCATTGGAAATGAGCATGTAGCCGAAGAGTCCGCGGTCTTTAATGTTGCTGTTGATCTTTAGGATCTTACTCACTGTTCCCGACGGAGAGGTGAGCTCAAGGCCAATGTCTCCCATGAAGGGATGATCAATCTCAACTTTAATCTGAACAGATTCGACTTTCAGTTTGTGACTTACTGCCTGGGAGTGTTTCGTTCCTGCGGCGGAATTATCCGGAATGGGCTGGTTAATGAAGCCTGATTGATAGTCCCAGTTACCGTCAGTCTCTGTTTCCACATAGCTCTTCAAAGGGAAAGTGTAGTCCTTGGCAGCGGCGACTGCTTTTCCAGCGTCCACTCTTCCGAAGCCGAAAGTGTTGGAGAATTTCATACCAGCGGCGTTCACGATGTAATTGTAATCATAAACATGTCCGGAAAGATTCGATCCCCCCGGGTGATTCACAGCTGCTGTGGAAAAATTAATCGGATTCGATGTCGTGGCAAGAATGTGTTTCACATCTCTCCAGGTGAGATCGGGATTGGCCTCAAGGATGAGCGCCACGATTCCTGCGAGAGTCGGTGCTGCGGAAGAGGTACCATTCATGACATTGGTGTAGTTGCAAAGCTTGTTCAGGGCATCCGAGCCGTGATTGAAATTACTGCTGAAGCTCTGTGCACTGGAAAAACCTTTCGAGCACCCCTGAAGATCGGTTGTGATCATCGCCGGGGCCGTATCACCGAATTCTCCACCTGCTGATGAGACCCATACGCCGCTTCCTGGGCTTGAGTAAGAAGAAACTTTCCCGGAAGCGTTCGTTGCTGCCGTTACAATCAGGTAAGGATGGTTCTGATCTTCGTTGGTGTTTGCATTTCCCCAGTACGAACTTGAATCGTTCGGGTAGCAATCAGAGTTTCTTCCGTGGAAATCATTCCCTGCGGCCTTGAGGTAGATCGCTCCTTTGCCGTCACGGAGAGTGGTCACACCTTTTTTATAAGCGCCGATGATCTCCGCACTTGTCGGGACAAAGAAGCAGTTCGAGTAGCCGTAGCTGTAATTGAAAATATCGAAGTCGCCGATGATCTGATCGAGAATCCGCGCTTCATACGAGGAGCTTGAATCGCGGAATCTTCCGATGAAATAGAATCCCGCAAATTTTGCTCCGGGAGCAACACCCATGGAACCAATCCCGTTTCCGGCAACTGCGTTGATGAGTCCGGTCACTGCTGTTCCGTGAGCGTCACCGCCTTCCGGAACTGGTTCTGATCCGTGCCAGGTTGAAGGAGCACCGGAATAACTTCTGTGTTCACCTCTTAACTGATTGGCCGAAAGATCCGGATGATTGGTTTCCATGCCGGAATCGGAAACTGCGATGCGGATACCTCTTCCGATGTAACCGAGTTCGTGCGCCTTAAGAATGCGCAGATCATTTCCTGCGACTCCGGCACCCGATGAGAAAGATTTTTGTCCCGTGTTCTGGAAGTGCCAGGCGTAGCTCACGAGAGGATCAGCACCGCTCGTGCTGATTTCCACCGGCACCGGTTCATCCGGGTTCACCGGATTTGATCCGGCTTCTTCACCCGGTGTAGAGGGTGGAGATTCGCAGGACATAAAAAAGAAAAGGAAGAATAGCAGGGTAGTTGTCTTGTTCATTCTGACTCCTTGAACGAACGGGCAGAAAAACTATATCCAAGGCATTTTGCACCGGGGGGGAGGAAGGTCTTGCCGGGTGGTTTTTACAGCATGCTGGCGACTAAACCCATGATTCCCCAAGGGTTATCTGAGAACTTTCCGACCTATGATAAGATCGGCCCATGAATTTCTAATCCCACCTTTTCTCACTTTTCCTCACATAAATTAACCGGAGTTTCTCCCATGAATATCTTCATCCTTGATGCCGTTTTCCCTATTCCTCTTATGCTCAAGGATTTCTATGTTCCGGATCATACGAA
>CANGAC010000096.1 GCA_947451425.1 Bacteriovoracaceae bacterium
GGCACTTCATACGATAGTCAGGAGCTTTTAATATGTCATCACCGAGAAAAGAATTGTCAGGATCTATGAGATCTCACCACTGCGGCGAGCTTCGCGAATCTGACATCGGTAAAACCGTCACTCTTTGTGGATGGATGAACAAGTATAGGAATCTGGGCTCACTTCATTTCATTGATCTGCGCGACAAATATGGTGTCACCCAATTGGGCTTTGAATCTTACAAAGGTGATGTGAACGACCTCCGAAAATTTTCTCTGGAAAGCGTTCTCCTTGCGACAGGAAAAGTCATCGCCCGTCCTGACAGTGCCCGTAACGCCAACATGCCGACCGGTCAGGTGGAAGTTCAGGTGGAGTCGATCCGTTTATTGTCTCTTGCTGAAGAAGTTCCTTTTCTTCCGCACGCCATGGTTCAGGCAACGGAAGACCTTCGCCTGCGTTACCGCTACCTCGATCTTCGCTCGAAAAAACTTCAGGATATTCTCGCTCTTCGTTCAGGTGCCGTAAGAAAGGCGCGCCAGGCGCTTTATAATCTCGACTTCGTGGAAGTCGAAACTCCGATCCTTTACAAGACAACACCGGAAGGGGCCCGCGATTACATCGTTCCTTCGCGCGTTCATCCCGGAAAAGTCTACGCTCTTCCCCAGTCGCCTCAGACACTGAAGCAGCTTCTCATGATTGCCAACACGGATAAGTATTTCCAGATCTGCCGCTGTTTCCGCGATGAAGATCTCCGCGCCGATCGCCAGCCTGAGTTCACTCAGATTGATATCGAAGTTTCGTTCCCGACCCTTGAATACATGAAAAACCTCGCCACTCACATGGTGAAGAATGTGTTTGAGCTTCCGGAGAATTTCGAGATGAAGTCAATCTCTTACGATGAAGTAATGAGAGATTATGGTTCTGATAAACCGGATGTCCGTTTTGGTCTGAAACAATTTAATGTGACAGATCTCTTTAAGACTTCAACCTTCACAACTTTTGCCGAAGTCGCAGCAGCGAAATACGGCATGGTCAAAGGAATGTTCATTCCTGCCACCATGGGAACTCTTGCTCGGAAGGATATTGATGGTCTCGTTGAGATCGTGAAGCCTTACGGCGGTAAGGGTGTGGCCTGGTTCAAGGTCGAGAATGGCGCCGTGACTGGTGGGATCTCGAAGTTCGTGGATGCGCAGATGTTATCTGTCCTCGTGGAACGAGCCGAGAAACAAGGCAATCCAAAAGGCGATGGTTGGTTCTTCTTCTCTGCGGACAAGAATGAAAATATCGCTCACGACTGCGCGGACGCACTCCGCAGACACTTCGGAAAAACATTTAATCTCATCGCTCCTGATCAGTATGCCTTCCTCTGGGTCTACGATTTCCCGCTCTTTGATTACGATGCTGAGGCCAACACACTCCATGCCAAACACCATCCGTTCACCCGTCCGAAGGACGAGGACGTGGAGCTTTATTTCTCTGACGACAAATCAAAGATCAAAGATGTGAAAGCGTACGCCTACGATATCGTCTGTAATGGTTACGAGATCGGCGGAGGTTCCATGCGGATCTTTGATAACAAGCAACAGTCGCGCATGTTTGAGCTTCTGGGATTCACTCCGGAAGATGCTCAACATCAGTTTGGATTCTTTATCGAGGCCCTGAAATTCGGCACTCCTCCTCACGCGGGAATGGCGTTCGGGATGGACCGGATTGTGATGCTTCTCGCGAAAACAGATTCCATCCGTGACGTCATTGCATTTCCTAAGACAGCTTCTGCCACTGATCTCATGGCCAGTTCCCCCTCGAAGCCAAATCCGGCGCAGACGAAAGAACTGGGCTTTCAGTGGTTGAAAGAAGACTAATGACGAGATTTTCTGCCACTCTCTCTTAACAAAGTTTAATTTAAGGGCCCTAAATGGGCCCTTAAAATTAAGTCTCCCCTCATAAACTCAATTTCGGAAAGCGAGTTCATTGCTTTACGTCCAGCACCGCAATTTCCTTCAAAACGTGCGTGATAAAATCAACTCACAAATGAGCAAGACGCAAAATTACCTCCTCCTGATCGACAGGGAAGAGAACGTATTAGAGCTGCAGGAAACCGCCTTGAAGTATTTTTACGGCGGAGAAATTGTCCTGGCACGCACCCGCGATGAAGCGGTGAAATCCCTCGAGAAATTAGGGAAGCCGGAGATTATCATTTCCGACTTTAAAATTCTTTTCGAAGAAAAAGGCAAATTTCATCAGTATCTGAAAGAGAATTGCCCGCATCTTCCCTTGATCGCTACTACTGATGAAGAGAAACATTCTCCCGCTCAGGAAAACACTCTGATCTCTTCGCTTCTCCCGAAACCTGTTTGCCCGGAGGAGCTCTCTCATCTGGTGAAATCATTTACCAAGGCTCCGATCGAAAGCCCGACACATGTTCCGATCAAGCTCCGCGTGGCCCGAGATGTCGCTTCCGGGAAATTTGATTTCTACCTGAAACTTTCTGGCACAAATTTCGTGAAAATCACTAATAAGGGCAATGACTTTACGGATGCTGAGCTCCTGAAACTGTCTTCAAAAGGCATCACTGAAATCTTTATCAAGGCTTCTGAGAGCCATGAATTTCTTCGCGTGTGGGAGCAACACTTGCACGAGCGGTTATTTACGAAAGGTTCTTCCCTTGATTCAGCACTGGCGATTCAATGCCTCGAGCAGGTTGAGAGAATCTCGCGCGCTTTTGGCTGGTCGGGTGAAGCTGTGCTGGCTTCCCAGAAAATCGTGAAAGAAGCGATTGCGACGTTAAGTCGGAATGAGACAATGTCATTACTTCTTAAGAAAAAATATGAGGAGAGGGGAAGTGCCTATACTCAGCACGTAGGACTTCTTTGTTATCTAACCTGTATCATGTGTGCGGAATTGAAACTCGAAGAGGCCCAGGAAAAGCTCGTCATGGCATCTCTCATGCACGATCTTTTTATCGACGAATCTTTTTATCCTGAAATCGAAGAGTGGAACAAGCAGGCCCGGGATTTTGATAACCGCTCTCCAGAAATCGTGAAATATCGCCTGCATCCTCTGCATGCTTCTCAGATTGCCCAGACCATCGATATCCTGCCTCCGGATGTGGATCAGATCATTCTTCAGCATCATGAATCTCCGGATGGAAGAGGCTTTCCTAGGGGCCTGTCCGCTTCAAGAATCCATTACCTCGCCTCGATCTTTATCATGGCCGAAGACCTCGTTCACTTCCTGGATGATGGCCATGCTCTTGAGACAAGTCTCAAGGACTATCTCACCTGGGGAGCGGATCGTTATCAGAGCGGGAATTTCAAGAAGATCTTTGATGGGATCCGGGCGAAAGTTTCTTAAGCCGCTTCCTCGTAAACTGTTTCCTCAACATCTTTCTGAGTCTCAAGTGTCCTGACGTCAGGAGCAGTTTGATCTTTTGATGTCACAAGAGCGCGCCACAGATGGTCCTGGGCCGCGCATGAGTCCTTGAATGATCTTGCGATCAGGCCAAACGTTCCGATGACAGCTAATGAGCGCAACGCCCACTGGAAGGCTTCCGTAAAGCTATGCTCACGCATAACGACTCTGGTTTTCATGAGCTTCATTCCATACGTCTGACCATGGTTCATGAAATAGCTTCCAAAAAAATAAGTAAATCCTATTGGGAGCATAGACAGAAAAGTCATAGGAGTGAAATCCACGAGATCCCAGGCATCCTGAAGGCCAGGTGTGATCATGAGTGCAGAGATAGCTGCCTTGAAGAAAAATTTTGTCGTAATGGAGATCCAGAAAACGGACCAGAAATCGAAGAAGTGTGCGGCGAGAATTTTTCCGAGGTAGTTTTCCTGTTTCGGAGGAGTGAGCTCCGACTGAGGAATCTTGATCTCTTTAACGGCAAAATCGGAAAGATTAAATGGGGCCATGTTCACCTCAGATTTCTCTTCGGTAAAACCGGCCCCGAATGTGAGCCTAAACGGGATGAATTCTGGTCTTCATTTCATGCAGCTTCTGAAGGGCCTGAAGGGGTGTGAGATTCATCACATCAAGCCCCATCAGATCCTGTTCCAAGTCGGCCAAATGTGGTGGCACAACCGGCAGGACACCGTTGAAGAAAGTTAATTGGTCAGGCATGAGAGAATTGTTTACGAGATCTTTTCCGACATTCCCCTGGCTCTTCTCGAGACCTTTCAGGATCTCCCGTGAGCGCTTCAGGACTTCGCGGGGAAGGCCCGCGAGTTCGGCAACGTGGATACCAAAGCTCTGCGTGGCACCCTGTTCGATCAGCTCGTACATGAACTGCACTTTGCCGTTTTTCTGTTCCGTTCTGACGGTGAAGTTTCTGGCACCCGGAAGGCTGTCCACGAGTTCAATGAGCTCGTGATAGTGAGTGGCAAAGAGTGTGAGAGATTTCATTTTCACGAAATGCTCAACCAATGCCCAGGCGATGGAGAGACCATCGTAGGTGGAAGTTCCACGCCCGATTTCATCGAGAATAATCAGGGAGCGGGAAGAGGCGTGACGGAGAATTTCCGCCGTCTCTGCCATTTCCACCATAAAGGTCGACTGACCTTTGATGATGTCATCCGAAGCTCCCAGACGTGAGAAGAGGTAATCGCAAACTCCAAGTTCCGCAGATGCGGCAGGAACAAAGCATCCTAACTGAGCAAGATACTGAATGATCGCCACTTCTCTCATGACAGTGGTTTTCCCTGCCATGTTTGGACCTGTGATAAGACCGAAGTGAGAATTTTCGTCGAGAGTAATGGAGTGAGTGACGAAGCTCTCTCGGATGTTGGCCTTAATGAGCGGGTGCCAGGCACCTTTCACGGCGACCTTCGTTTTCTCACTGAAAGTTGGACGCACAAAGTTTTCCTGAACACTGGTCCAGGCGAGCGCCTGGAACACATCGATCTGGGCAAAGCGTTTTGCCACATCAAGGAGAAGATGCGCGCGATCAGCGATCGTCAGACAGATGCCATCAAAGATTTCTTTCTCGAGCTTCATGAGCTTTGAGAGGGCCGTTGTGACTTCTTTTTCAAAAGTTTCAAGCTCGTCAGTGATGTAGCGCTCGTTATTCACAAGTGTCTGGCGGCGCTGGAAGGATTTCGGAACTTTCGCCAGATGCGAATTGGAAATCTCAATGAAGTAACCGGCAATATTGTTATGTTTGATCTTGAGATTACCGATGCCGGTTGTTGTTCTGTATTTCGTTTCAAGTTTCAGGATTTCATCGGAAGCAGAGTTGGAAAGTTTCGCCAGACGGTCTCGCTCTTTAGAAGCTCCTGCCTTAATGAGATTTCCCTTGTCCGGGTGAGCGCCGAGTTCGTCACTGATCGTCTTTCTGATATCAGAAGCAAGAGTCGCCAGGAATTCCGTGTCTTTCTTCGGAAGCTTCGAGAAGAACGTCAGGTCGTTCTTGTTCATGACCTCTTCAATGATGGCAAAAATTTCAAGAGCGCCGGCGAGGTTTAAGATATCTCCCGCAACAGCTTTTCTGGTTGAGAGCTTGGCCATGATCCGGTCAATGTCGCGGACTTCTGTCAGCTCCTGACGAAGTGTCTTCATCACGTCCTGGGACTTCGTGAGTTTCTCCACGAGATCGAGGCGTTTTTCAATCATCGGAAGATCACAGAGAGGAGACTGGAAGTGACTGCGAAGATAGCGAGACCCCATCGAGGTTTTTGTTTTATCCATGAACCCGAGGACAGAATTCATCGCTGTCTCACGTGACCTTGGAAAGATCTCAAGTCCCGCGAGAGTCGCGAACGTCACTTTCATTGTCTCTTCGTTATTGATGAGACGGAAAGGACGAAGGTGGCTGATGCGCTCAATGGTCTGCGTGGAGGAAACGTAATACGAAAGAGCTCCGAGCGGAGAGAGGACATCCAGGTGTCCCTGGATGATGCCATCACGCTGATAAGTCGGAATGAGTTTCTGGATGTAGAAACCGGAATGCTTCTCTTCGAAATATTCCTGCGACAGATGAGTCTTCAGGACATCCATGCTGTGAAGGTATTCTTCCACCAGGGGGAATTTCTCCCATTGTCCGAGATAAGCAATGAATTCTTTCGGACGGATCATGAGGAGTCTTTCGCAGAATTCTTCGATCGTTTTAAACGTCACTCCGAAGAAATCTCCGGTTGTGAAATCAAGAAGGACGAGGGTGAAAATATTGTCCTTGTAAAAACCGGACGCAATGAACTTATTCTCTGAAGTTGTGCCTTTATCGAGATCATAAGGAATTCCGGGTGTCACGATCTGGCTCACTCCGCGCTTCACAATCCCTTTGGCTTCTTTCGGATCTTCCAGCTGCTCACAGATCACAACTTTTTTTCCAAGATTCGAAATGCGATCAACGTAAACTGCGGCAGCGTGATGAGGGATGCCCGCCATCGGGATCGGAGTTTCTCCGAGTTTTCCACGGACCGTGAGAGAGATATTTAAAAGCCGGGCCGCTTCGCGCGCATCTTCAAAAAACATTTCGTAAAAGTCGCCCATGCGGAACATCAGGAGGATGTCCGGATAGAGTTTTTTCACAGCGTAATACTGCTCCATCATAGGAGTCAGTTTCACGCCCTGAGCGACGAGGTCCGCCAACGTGGAAGATTCGGGAAGTGTTTGATTTTGCATATAGAAAAACTATCAAAATCTGACCAAAAACGTCACCTCTTTTCCTCTGTCAGAACGATTGGAAAGTTTTGGTAACTATCTGGAATTGTTTCCCAGGAGTAGAATGGAGAGATGATCATACGAAACCCGCGTTCAACAATTATTATTGCCGCTTATCTCGCTCTCAATGCCTTCATTGTGACTCTCGCTTTCACGGTAAAAAGTGATCTCGAACAAACCGCTGGTGCAGCGGGTGAAGTTGCTCCTGAGTACACACTGATCGAGAATCTCGATTACTTTCACCTGAAAGATGGTCTTCCGCTCATGTCATTGTCAGCGATTAAGATGCGTTCGCAGGGAGAGGAAATCGCAGAATTTGACCAGCCTGTGGGCATCTACAATCAACAGCAAAAAAATATCCCTCTGAAGTATCAGGCGCTCGAGGGAATTTATAAAAAAACAAAGGACAGCCTTCTTCTTTTGGGTGAAGTGAAAGTGAAGTCAGATGAAGCTACGTATGAAGCAGATAAAGTGAAATACCTTTTTAAGAAAGATCTTCTGACGGCCAGTGGAAATGTTCACTTCACAGGGTTTGACCTGAAAACCGGTGATGAACTGAAGATTAATTCTGAAAGCATGAAGGCCCGGCCAAAACTCAAAACCAGTACGTTTACTGGATCCGTAAATGGCGTCATGCAAAGGAAGCGCCGTTATGAAGGAGCGATGACTTTCACCTCACAGCAACTAGATCTCGACGGGGTTCAGTCTTTTGCTCACCTGGAAGGCAATGTCTTCATGAAGCGTGATACCTACCGGCTAACTGCTGGAAAAGCTGATATCTACCTCGAGAACTTCAACAAATCACTCAAGTATTTCGTTATGAATGACGATGTGAAAATGACGGAAACTCTGAATAATCCTCAGACGGGGATGACGGAACGGAAGGCTTTTGCAGAACGACTCGAGGGCTTTGGCCGCGAAGAGAAAATGATTCTCTCCGGTGCTCCCAGAGTTGAGCAAGGGACAGATGTGATTAAAGGTTATCGCATCACGGTTCGTGAAAATTCAGACCTGATTGAGGTGGATGATGCGATGTCGGATGTCCAGATGAAGAAGAAAAAATTAAAGGAATAATTTGATGAACACCGCAAGTGGCGCTGCCAGCTTTCATGCCCGCGATCTTAAGAAAACATATAATGGCCGTCAGGTTGTGAAAAACGTGAGTATTGATGTGGAAAGAGGCGAGGTTGTCGGACTTCTTGGCCCCAACGGCGCAGGAAAAACCACTTCGTTTTATATGATGGTGGGTTTAGTGAAAGCGGACGAAGGTCAGATTAATCTCCTGGACGAAAATGTGACGAGAGATCCTCTTCACGTCCGGGCCAAAAAAGGAATCGGTTATCTGCCTCAGGAAGCCTCTGTTTTCAGGGAACTTACGGTAGAAGAAAACATTTTTTCGGTCCTGGAAATCCGGGACCTGTCCGATAAGGAAAAGCAGAATAACCTCGATAATCTTATCCGCGATTTTGGTCTGGATCACATCCGGAAATCAAAAGGAAGAGAGTTGTCAGGGGGGGAAAGAAGACGGGTGGAGATTGCAAGGTCACTTGCGCTTGATCCGAAATTTGTTTTGTTAGATGAACCGTTTGCTGGAGTTGATCCGCTGGCCGTCCATGACATCCAGGCGATCATCAAGCGGCTCAAGGCAAAGAATATCGGTGTCCTCATCACGGATCACAACGTGAGAGAGACTCTCGGGATCGTTGATCGCGCGTACATCATGAGCGCGGGTGAACTCCTGGTGAGCGGAACGCCGGAAGAGATTATTAATAACGAAGTCGCACGTAAGTTTTACTTAGGTGAAGAATTTAAGATGTAGGGAGCTTTCCTATGGCAATTAAGATGAGTCAGGGGTTGAAGCAGACACAGAGTCTGATGATCACACCCCAGCTTCAGCAGGCGATCAAGCTACTGACTCTTACTCACCTCGAGATGACGACACTCATTTCGCAGGAGATGGTAGAGAATCCGATGCTCGAAGAAATGGATGGTGAGTCCGATTCTTCCGCCGAAGTCGATTCTTCCCGCGAAGAGATGGATGCCCAGGAAGCCAGGGCCGATGACTTTTCTGGTCCCGAGCTGATTGAAGGTGCCAAAGACACGTTCGACTGGGAATCTTATTCTGAATCTTTCAACTCCTCTTCTTCATCGTCTCCGAACATGAAGGAGAACGTTTCTCCGGATGATCTTCCGAGCTATGAAAACATGGTTTCGAAGGGCCAGTCACTTCAGGAACACCTTGAGTGGCAGATCCGTATGGAAACTTTATCTACCGACCAGTTAAATTTCGTTCTGGATCTCATTGGAAACATCGATGACGACGGATATCTCGAAGTTCCCTTTGAAGACATCGTGGGAAGAAATAAACTCGAAGATCGCGACGAAGCACTCGGGATGCTCGGTATGGTCCAGCACCTTGATCCGATCGGTTGCGGAGCCCAGAACATTGAAGAATGTCTCGGTATCCAGGCGCGCATGCTGCCGGAGCGCTCGCCACTGGTGGAGCTGATCATTGAAAGAAACTTAAAAGAACTCGAGAAGAAAGACTACGCGAAGATTGCTAAAGACTTCGGTGTCTCGAAAGACAAGGTGAAGGAAGCAGAGCTCATCATCATGGGTCTGAATCCGAAACCAGGGCGCCTCGTTTCTGCTGAGGAAACTCAGTACGTGGTACCGGATATCTTCGTCGCTGAAGTGGGCGGAGAGTTTGTGGTCCAGGTCAATGATGAAGGCGTGCCTCGTCTCAGAGTCTCGAATCTCTATAAGTCACTCATCAAGTCTGGTGAGAGTAATGCTGAAGCGAAGGAATTCGTACAGGACAAACTCCGCGCGGCGATGTGGCTCATCAAATCTATTGAGAACCGTCAGAAGACGATTTATAAAGTGGCGAACTCGATCGTGAAGACTCAGCAGGAGTTCTTCAAGAAAGGGCCGGCCTTCCTGAAACCGATGATCCTGAAAGACATTGCCGGTGAAATCGGGATGCACGAGTCCACTGTCTCGCGTGTGACGACGAACAAGTACATGCACACGCCGATTGGAACCTTTGAATTGAAGTATTTCTTCAACGCCGGTATCGGCGGGAAGAATGGTGGTATTGATATCGCAGGTGAGTCACTCAAACTTAAGATTAAAGAGATGATCGGGAATGAAGATCCCAAAAGGCCGCTCTCCGATCAGAAAATCTCTGAGCTTTTAAGTACGAAGGACATTGTGGTGGCACGCCGTACAGTAGCGAAATACCGCGAGATGATGGGAATTGCTCCATCTTCGAAAAGAAAAAAATAAAAGGGGGTCAGGAAAAATAGAATAATGACGAAGAGAATACATCGTCCCAGAGTTCGAATATTTAATTTTATAGAGGCACGTTTAGCATGAAATTAAAAATTTCTTTTAAGCATCTCGATCACACTCCCGCGCTCGATCAGCGTATCACAGAGAAATCAGCCCATTTTGAGAAGTATTTCCACGGAAACATCAGTGTTCAGTGGTTATGTTGGGTTCACAATGACGAACATTGGGCCGAGGTGAAAATCCACGGGCCGAAATTCGATTTTTTCGCGAAAGCATCCGCGGACAACATGTACAAGTCGCTCGACCTGGTCGTAGACAAGGTAGAGAGACAATTTGAAAAACAAAAAGACATGACGAGGAACAAGCTCCACAAAGAGCCTTACGGTTCGCCTAAGCACAAGGCCATCCGCGACCAGATATATGAAGAAGAACAAGTTTACTTTGAAGACTGGGAAGAGCGAACTGCTTAACCATAAAAAAAGGGCCCTTTTGGGGCCCTTTTTTTTTACGGTCAGATTAATTATTTTTCGCAACCTTCGACATCTGATTCGAGAATGAGCTTCGGCTGTGTCAGAAGAAGAGAGTCGTCAGCCAGGATAAGATTCAGGCCATGTGGAAGATTCGCTGTTTTAAAGTCACCAAAGAGGCTTGAGAGCGGGAATTGCTTCTTCAGACGGAAGAGACTTGAGTTCCTCGCTTCACCTGAGGCAACTAATCCTCGACCCGCCAGGAGAGTCCTTAGAGAAGAAAGATTCTCAGGAGTGCTGCGGGCAAGTTCGAGAGAGAAGTAGTTACTCTGAATCATATAGTTCGTTGAGTTCAGGGTTGAGAAGTTTGAATCGATGAAGAAAGTTCCTGAACAGCGGCGGTTTTCATTGAGACACAGTACCTCTGTCGTATCAAACTTTGATCCTTCTGTGCTGACTTTCAGGATATCGAGTTCAAGGCGCACGGACTTGTATTTTGCGAGTTCTTCTTTTGAAATATCAAACCCAAACTGGATCATGGCATTGTGAATGGAAGGCACAACCAGGGACTCGCCGTTTTTCGTAAAGCGCAGGTTCTGGTTCGAAGCGATGTTCATGAGAGTGGATAAACTCGCTCTTGGCGACCTGGACTTGTATGGCAGTCTATAAAGACCCTGAGCTGATAAAGCATTCTGAGCAACAATCTGTCCGGAAGAACTGCGTGCTTCGATCGTCCTGCAGTGGTACATGCGCTCTTCTTTCACAGAAGCAAAGATGAGAAGCGAGAGGCGTCTCGTCTGGTGACGGCCATCGGAATAGGTGAACTCGATCAGGTCGTGGATATTTTTCAGTTCATTCGGCACGACTTTGATCTCAAGGAAGCAACTTCCTTTTTTAAATGTCATCCCGCAAGTTCCGCCAGTTCCCGGAAATGATCCGCCGGTAAAAGAGAAGAGGGGCGACTGAAAGCCTTTGAGCTGAGTGACTACGGCCTCATAAGCTCCGGCATTCTTGATTTCGATCCGGAAGATTTTTTCTTTGTTCACAGCAAGGACACCAAGGTCAATCCCGCGAACTTCCTGGAGAGGACTCAACTCTTCCGGTTTTATCTGGAGAATTTCATAAATTTCGATGTTAATTGTTCCATCAACAACTTCAAGTTTTCCGGCTTCTTCATAAATCTTGCTCGTGCCGGTAATAATCTGGGATGCTTTTTTGCCGCTGTAATCGACAGAGTAATCGAGTTGACCCTGGCCTTCGGCTACTGGTGCGTATTCGAGGAAGACTGAGCAGAATGATCCTGGTTCAAGTGTCTTCGGACAATCCTGGGATTTCAGGCGGAAGGGGGCTGCGAGATCCGGCAGTGTCACATCGGTAGCCGCAACTTTACCGACA
>CANGAC010000097.1 GCA_947451425.1 Bacteriovoracaceae bacterium
AAAAAATTGTTGAAGGCCAGAGGCATGCTGATGCGGCCCACCTGAAAAAATTCTATCACGAAGTTGCGACCTTCCTCGGCAAGCCCGACCAGGTGCTGATTGTGGGTCCAGGTACGGCCAAAGAAGAATTCCGCCATCACTGCGAAGAACATCATCATTCGAACCTCGCCAAAGTTATTGTGGGTGTTGAAACGATGAAAGAGCATCCAAGAAAAACAGAAATCCTCGATGTATCACGGAAGTTTTTTAATCACCATTTTGCCTGGCACTCAGTGAGTTAATTTTGGGTGAGAGGGAGTTCCACGATAAATGTGGCGCCGGAATTCAGCCCACTCTCCACCCGGACAGTACCATGGTGGAGATCAATGATATTTTTCACAATGAAGAGACCGAGACCAAGACCCGAACCATCCGCAGTCTTGGTCGCTCTTTCAAACCGTTCAAAAATTCTTTCGTGATCCTCAGGTGAAATCCCTGCGCCATTGTCTTTGACTTTGATGACGAGGGTCTGCCCGTTGGTCCCGAAAGAAACGTGTACCGGCCTGCCTTTGCCGTAGCGTGCGGCATTCGTCAGAAGATTAATCAGCACCTGTTCAATTCTAAACTTATCGAGTCTCACTCTGACATCGGATCCGGGTGAATATTCCACACGACAGCCGGCATCTTTCAGGATCGGAGTCATCCGCTCCATCGTTTCATCAAGTACCTTCCGGAAATTCACTTCTTCAAGCTCGATGTTGAGTTTTCCTGTCGAGACGCGGGAGATATCCAGCATGTCGTCCACGACTCTTGTGAGCCTCTGGACATTTCGTTCAGTCGTATCGGCAAACTTCGAAATCCGGGGAAGATCGGTGGCCTGAATATCCGGACCGAGAGTCCTTTTTGTGAGATCCGCCTGGAGCTTAATAATGGTGAGTGGTGTTTTCAATTCATGAGACGCGATGGAAAGAAACTCATCTCTTGCGACCACCGCTCTCTTGAGTTGTTCCTGCGCATCTTTCTGGTTTTGAATGTCCGTCGTCGATCCGACCCATTGTTTGATTTTTTTATCTTCGCCAATGGTCGGAACACCCCGGGCGAGATGCCAGCGGTAACTACCGTCTGCCATCCGCAGGCGGTACTCGATATCGTAGACATTCGTCTTCTCACGCTCGTTCCAGACTTTGATGGTATTTTCCCGGTCATCGGGGTGAACGACATTGAGCCATCCATGACCAAGATTCACTTCCAGACTTGTTCCGGTTTTTTCCATCCAGCGCTGGTTGAAGTAAACCACTTTCCCGTCACTTTCCGTTATCCAGACCATCTGTGGAAGGGCTTCAGTGAGAGTATGAAATCTTTCATCCGAAAGAGCGCGCGCTTCTTCGGATTTCTTCCTGACAGTGACGTCCGTAAAAGACACCGCAATTCCTTCATCCAGCGGATAAGAAGTCGTGTGATACCACTTATCCTGTTCCGGATAATAGTTCTGAACTTCCACCACGACTCTGTCTTTCATGGACTTGTGGTAGGCATGATAGAACTCTGTCCCCACAAGATCCGGATGGACTTCCCAGACACTCTTCCCTTTCAGTTCGGAGAACGGAAAACCCAACGCTGGAATCGCGGCAGGATTGGAATACGTAAAATTCCAGTTCTTATCGACGGAGAAAAATCCCGTTGAAAGGTGCTCCAGGATCTGGGATGTTCGGTGAGCAGATTCGGCGAGTTTATTTCTCGCCACAACCTCTTCCGTCACCATGAAACCGAAGGAGGCCACACCGATGATCTTGTCTTTCACATCATAAACGGGCTGAGACAGAAAGCTCACGTAATCAATAATGGGTTTTCCGTCTTCATCAAAGCCCAGGGGAAGCGGCATCTCATTCTGCGAGAACTTCTCCCCGGTTTCATAAACTCTTTTCACACTTGCGACCCGTTCGATCGCGTGGGGAAGGACTTCCCCATAAGGCCTGCCCAGGATTTCTTCTTTTGACTTTCGGATGGCTTCCGCTCCGGCCTTGTTGATGAAAACGAACCGGAGCTCCGGGCCCTCATAGATCCCGATTGGAAGAGGTGCATCTTCCAGAATTTTCAAAAGAATGGGATTGTTGTAAATCGTGTTGTTCACGGCAGTCTTCTAACATCTCGGGCGAAAACCGGAAATGGGATTGTAGAATTTAATACCGTTCCTACATTAAGGCATCCTTAAGATTATCTGCTCAAATTTTTTTCCATCCAGATCGTACAGGCATCATGGCCCGATTTTCCTAAGGGACCAGGAAGGGATTGATAACCGAGATTCTGGTAGAGAGTTACCGCCGAACTCAGCTCTCCGAATGTCTCAAGATAAATATGCCTAAGACCTTTCTCCCTTGCCCACTCATGGCACTTTTCCATGAGTGCCCTCCCGATACCCCTGCCACGGGATTCCTCTGAAAGATAGAGCTTCACGAGCTCCGCGTACCCATCGGGAAGACCACGTGTCGGATATAAGCCACAGCCTCCGATCACTTCGCCGGCAGAATTTTCTGCCACAAAATAGACCGAAGATGGGTGCAGAAATAGTCCGTGCAGATTGTCGGTGGTGGGGTCGGTGTAGACGGTTCCGGGAATATTGAGCCCGAAACTTTCAAGCGTTTTACGGATAATCTGAGCGAGTCTTTCGTTATCAGAGGCCTGTATTTTCCGGAATTTCATTCCTCTATTATTAACGATTTTTAAGAAATTTTAATAAAATTAACATCTATCTTTTGTCCAAGCATGAAAATGCGTTCATACATAATTTATTGATTCCTCTCTGGCTTAAGGTAACTTAGAGCCATGAGAAAGATCTGCACCCTTTCCTTCCTTCTGCTGGCCACAGTGTTTACTGTGATCGGACTGAATCATCAGTCCTACCGGGAGAAAGCGTCCGCAGGCTTCACCAAATTTAAAGACTCCGCTCAGAAACTCAAAAAATATATCGATGAAGAACCGGTCATCATCGCGGCTTCTTCTCTCGAAGCTCCTTCGACACCGATTGCGTACCAAATTCCCGCAGGACCTCTCATCCTTCGGGTTGAATCTAAGACAAAATACGAATCGCATCATCCGATGCTCCCTCAGGCGCCGCCCGTTTAAGTTTCCACATTCACTTCCTTTTCCCAGTTTATAAAAGGCACTCAGATGAAAAGAATTTTTTGTCTTATGGTTTTGGTATATTCGGCGCTCCTCCTGACAGGTTGTCAGGAAAAAGTTCATCACAAGGATGCGAGCATCTACGCCGTCACGAAACCCTGGAGGCAGACGGTGGAAGTGAACTCATCCTTCGTTGCCCAGATCAAGGCGATCCAGCACATCGAGCTGCGGGCTTTTGAAAAGGGCTACCTTCAGGAAATTTTTATCGACGAAGGACAGATGATCAAGAAAGGGACAAAAATGTTCCAGATCATGCCCCTTCTCCGGAAGGCTCAGTACGAAAGTGCGATGGCCGAATTTGAAGTGAAGCGCATTGAATGGACGAACACTCAGGATCTCGCGCGCAAGAAAGTCGTCTCAAAGAATGAACTGGCACTCACGAAAGCAAAATACGACAAGGCGAAAGCTGCGGCCGATCTCGCGAAGGCGCATCTTGATCTGACTACCATCAGTGCTCCCTTCGACGGCATGATGGACAGGTTCAAAGTCAGGCTCGGAAGTCTTCTGGAAGAAGGAGAACTTCTCTCTACACTCTCTGATATCTCAAGCCTCTGGGTCTACTTCAATGTTTCAGAGCGCGATTACCTCAACTACATGGAAAAGAAAAAACAAGGTGGCGACACGGGCCTGGTGAAACTTATTCTCGCTAACGGACATGAGTATGAGCATCCGGGAAAAATCGACACCATTGAAGCAGACTTTGACAATGAAACCGGAAACGTCGCTTTCCGTGCCTCGTTTCCCAATCCGGATCTCCTTCTTCGTCACGGTGAAACCGGAAACGTTGTCCTGAAAGAGACGATAGAGAATGCTTTCGTCATTCCCCAGAAAGCGACGTTCGAAGTCCTCGACAAAAAGTTCGTTTACATCGTGGACAATAAGGGAGCCGTTCAGCAGAGAGAAATCGTGATCGATAAGGAAGTTCCGCATCTTTTCGTCGTGAAGTCGGGCCTCACAGAGCAGGACACAGTCCTTCTTGAGGGCCTCGGGAAAGTGAACAAAGGCCAGATTATTAAAACGAAGCACCAGGAAGTTCCTGATGTCATGAAGAGTTTAGAACTCGCAGCGAACTAGCCAGGAGAAACTTTATGTTTCAAAAATTTGTTCACAGGCCGGTGCTCGCTATCGTGATCTCCGTCCTGATCGTCTTCATAGGTCTACTTTCGATTAAGTCCCTTCCGATCTCCCAGTTCCCGGACGTCGCCCCTCCGCGGGTGATTGTGACTTTATCCTTTCCGGGATCGAGTGCCGACGTTCTCGTCCAGACTTCCATCATTACTCTTGAGCAGGCGATTAATGGTGTGCCGGGCATGAGATACATAATCTCCGCATCGACCTCCGCCGGAGAAGCAATGGTTCAGGTCCTCTTTGAGCCTGGTACTGATCCCAACGCCGCTCTCGTTCAGGTGAAAGCACGTGTGGACCAGGTGATGAGTAAACTTCCTCCGCTGGTTCAGCTCGAGGGTGTTATCACCATGCCGGTTCAGCCGTCGATGCTCATGTATGTGAACCTCTACTCGACGGATAAAAACGCCGACGAAAAATTTCTTTTCAACTACGCCAACGTCTTCCTTCTTCCGGAACTTAAACGGATCGCCGGAATCGGTCAGGCGCGGATTTTAGGTTCCCGTCAGTTTGCGATGAAGCTGTGGCTCAATCCCGATCGCATGCGCGCCTATGGCGTGGACACGGAAGATGTGATGAAGGCCGTGGCCCAGCAAAGTATCGTGGGTCGTCCGGGCCGCGTGGGCCAGTCTTCCGGAAAAACCGCGCAGTCTCTTGAGTACGTTCTGGTTTACGAAGGCCGCTACAACAAACCCGAGCAGTATGAAAACATCATCATCAAGGCAAACGAGAGCGGAGAGATTCTTTACCTGAAAGATATCGCCAAGGTCGAACTCTCGAGTGAGTTTTACAACATTTACTCATCGGTTGACGGTCACCCGGCGGCCTCGATCATGTTCAGGCAGAACGCAGGTTCTAACGCCAAAGAAGTGATCGAGAACATTAAAAATAAACTCGAGGAAATGAAAAAGTCCTTCCCTCCCGGAATGGACTACAAAGTCTCTTACGACGTTTCGACCTTCCTCGATGCTTCCATTGAAAAGGTGATGCACACACTTTTTGAGGCCTTCGTTCTGGTGGCGCTCGTGGTGTTCGTGTTCCTCGGTGACTGGAGATCCACTCTCATTCCTACTATTGCAGTTCCGGTATCGCTCATCGGGGCCTTCTTTTTCATGAAGGCGTTCGGACTAACAATCAACCTCATTACGCTTTTTGCTCTCGTTCTTGCGATCGGGGTCGTGGTGGATGATGCGATCGTCGTAGTGGAAGCGGTTCACGCCAAAATGGCGGAAGAGCACATGGGTCCGTTCAGAGCGGTGAAGGCCGTTCTGGGAGAAATCTCCGGCGCCGTTATTGCGATTACCTTCCTCATGACGGCGGTGTTTGTTCCGGTTTCGTTCATGCCCGGACCCGTCGGGGTCTTCTACCGGGAATTCTCGGTCACGATGGCGTGCTCGATCGTTCTCTCCGGAGTCGTGGCGCTCACTCTCACACCAGTACTCTCCGCGATGATTCTTAAGCCTCACGCGCATCATGATGAGCATGCTCCGAAGTCGATAAACCCGATCAAGATTTTCCTGGATAAGTTCAACGCCGTCTTTGAAAAGGTGACTGATTTTTACATGGGAATTCTGAATCGCATAGTTCATCAGCGTTTTCTTACGGTCATGGTGATCGGTGGAGCGATCGCCGGAATTGTTCTTGTGGGTGCGCTCGTTCCTCCGGGATTTGTTCCGAACGAAGACCAGGGAATGGTGTACGCCATCGTTCAGACTCCTCCGGGATCAACGATTGAAAAAACCAATGACGTCGCCATCAAGCTCGCCAATATTGCAAAATCCATTGAAGGTGTAGAGTCCGTCGCGACTCTCGCCGGGTACGAAATCCTGACGGAAGGTCAGGGTTCCAACGCCGGGACTTGTCTCATCAGCTTAAAAGACTGGTCGGAGAGGAAAAATTCCGTCCATGACGTCATTGAAGAGATGGAACATAAGACCAAAGACCTGGGTGCGGTCATTGAATACTTCGAACCACCTGCGGTTCCGGGGTTCGGTGCGGCCGGTGGTATTTCTTTCCGGATGCTCGATAAAACCGGAACTCTCGATTACAACAAATTTGAAGTTGAAAACACCGCCTTCATGAATGCGCTGAAAAAACGCCCGGAACTCACCGGTGTGTTCACCTTCTTCGCTGCCACATTCCCCCAGTATGAGCTCATCCTCGACCGGAAAGTCGCTGTCCAGAAAGGGATCAACATCGGGAAGGCGATGGAAAACCTCAGTATCTTAATCGGATCAACTTATGAGCAAGGGTTCATTCGTTTTGGCCAGTTCTTCAAAGTGTACGCACAGGCGGCGCCGGAGTTCCGTCGTCTTCCCACGGATGTTCTGAATCTTTACGCGAAAAATGAAAAAGGCGAAATGGTTCCTTACTCATCGTTTATTTCCATGAGAAAGACTCAGGGCCCGAACGAGATTACCAGGTACAACGTTTATACTTCGTCTGCGATTCAGGCGAACCCTGCTCCCGGATACACTTCAGGGGACGCGATCCGGGCGGTAAAAGAAGTTTCGGCCTCCCTCCCTCACGGATATGATGTTGCCTGGGAAGGTCTCACTTTCGACGAGGCGATGCGCGGAAATGAAGCGGTGGTGATTTTCGCTGTGGTTCTCATTTTCGTTTACCTGGTTCTGGCCGCTCAGTACGAAAGTTTCATCATCCCTCTCGCGGTTATTCTTTCTCTTCCACCGGGACTCTTCGGATCATTCTTCCTTCTGAAAGTGATGGGGCTCGCCAACGACATCTACGCCCAGATCGGTCTCATCATGCTGGTCGGTCTCCTCGGAAAAAACGCGGTTCTGATTGTGGAATTCGCGAAACAAAAACAGGAACAGGGATCCACCGTCCTGGAAGCTGCGATCGAAGGAGCGAGAGCTCGTTTCCGTCCGATTCTCATGACGTCCTTTGCGTTCATCGCAGGACTCATTCCGCTGGTGATTGCGACCGGCCCGGGGGCCAAGGCCAACCACACGATCGGTGCCTGTGCTCTCGGGGGCATGCTTTTCGGAACAGTCTTCGGGGTTCTCATTGTACCGGGACTTTATTACATCTTCGGAACCATGGCCCAGGGGAAAGAACTGATCAAGGAAGAGGACGAACGTCCGCTGACGGAAGAAGGACATCACTATGTTAATTAAAATACTTTCTTTCATTCTCCTGCTACAGGCCTGTGCGCCGGGGGTGATGATAAAAAAAGACAAGCCGATGCCGCTTCCCTCGGTCTTCATTCCCGGACAGACTCCGGCCAAAGACAGTACGGCGGACATGGCCTGGGATAAAGTTTTCAAGGATCAGGTCCTCATCGGTCTTATCAATGAGGCGATGGCGCATAATCAGGAACTGAAAATTCTCGAACAGAATATCGCTATCGCTAACAATGAAGTCCTCGCGCGTTCCGGGGAATATCTCCCGAAGGCAGGGATCAAGGCCAACACCGGCGTGGAAAAAGCCGAGCGCTTCGGGAAAGAGGGCGCCAATGAACCCCTCCACTTCGGGAACGCGGCGGGTGTGATGACCTGGGAAGTGGATATCTGGAACAAGCTCAGAAACGCCACGAAAGCTGCGTACTACGAATACCTCGCCTCGCTGGAAGGCAGACGCTTCATGATCACGAATCTTGTCGCGGAAATAAGCAGTTCGTATTTCGATCTCATGGCGCTGGATAATGAACTTCAGATCATCAACAACTACATCGATCTTCTCGAGAAAGCGCAGTCCATGGCCTCCGCTCAGCAGAGAGCGGGACGCGCGACCTCACTTCCGGTAAAACGTTTTGAAGGGGAAGTCCTGAAGAACCAGGCGAGAAAGTATAAGATCCAGCAGAAAATTGTGGTCGCAAAAAACAGAATGAACACTCTCCTCGGGCGCTATCCCCAGGAGATTGAGCGTGATCCGAAAGCCTTTCAGAATTATTCGATCGCAAAAATTAAGGCTTCGATTCCGACGAAACTCCTCGATAACCGCCCTGACATTCGCCGCGCTTCCTATGAACTGGAAGCCGCAAAACTCAGTGTGAGTTCGGCCCGTGCTGCCTTCTATCCGTCTCTCAGTATTGATGCGGAGGCAGGATTTGAGAAATTCAATTCGGCCCATTTCACCACTCCTGTGACCGCCCTTTACGGTGTCGCCGCGGGACTTACGATGCCGTTACTGAACCGACGCGCGATCAAAGCGCAGTACTACACCGCCAATGCCCGCCAGGTCTCTGCCGTTTATGATTATGAGCAGACGATGATCAAGGCCTTCGCAGAAGTTGTGAATCAGCTCTCGAAAGTGCAGAACTACACGGCGATGTATGATCTGAAATCCCGTCAGGTGCAGGCGCTTAACGAGGCCTTTGAAGTCTCAACCCTTCTCTTCCGTTCGGCACGGGTGGACTACATCGAAGCACTCCTGACTCAGCGGGACGCTCTCGATGCGCAGCTTGAGCTGGTGGAAACAAAGAAACAACAGCTGACTGCGGTGGTTGATCTCTACAAGGCCCTGGGAGGAGGATGGCGTGCTCAGGATGAAAGTGAGATCGCGAAATCGAATTACTAAGTGCAGAAAGGTCGGTGGGAATTCTTATTCAACCAATCTGTACCCGACACCCGTTTCCGTCAGAAGGATTTCGGGCTCATCAGGTTTCGTTTCGAGCTTCTGCCGGAGATGCCTCATATAGACCCTCGGGTATGAAGATTCATTCGACGCCTGAGGACCCCAGACCGCCTTGAGGATCTGATTATGGGTCACGACTCTTCCCTGATTTTTCAGAAGATATAAAAAGAAATCGTATTCTGTCGCCGTGAGATGGACGCTCTGGCCATTTTTCCGGACAATTCTTTTTTCCAGGTCAATTTCCACGTCTTTGATAGAAACAATATTTCCGGAAGCCGTCGCCGGGAGCGAGCGCCTTAGGCAAACTCTCACCCTTGCCAGGAGTTCATCAGTCCTGAAAGGTTTTGTGACGTAATCATCGGCCCCCGCATCCAGAGCTGAGATAATTGTGGAAGCTTCCTGTTCAACAGAGAGAATCACGATCGGTACGTCACTCCAGGTGCGGATTTCTTTCAGCACTTCATCTCCGCGCTTAACCGGAAGACCCATATCCAGGATAATCGCCCCAGGCCTTTCAGCGGCAGCGAGATGAAGACCTTCTCGCCCATCGACCGCTTCGACCACCCGATAGGGAACGCTTTCCAGAGTCAGACGGAGGAGTTTCCTGATTGAGCTCTCATCGTCGATAATTAAGATCGTGGGAAGATTCATGCGATTCCTTTCATCGGAAGTGTGAAGCGGAAAAGCGCCCCTCCGCCCTTGATATTTTCTGCCGTCAACGTCCCTTCGTGAAGTTCAACAAAGGCCCGGGCTATGGAGAGACCCAGTCCGGTCCCTCCTGTTTTTTCCGGATTGGCCCGGTAGAATTTTTCAAAAACTTTTTCCGGGTGAGGACCCAGGCCTTTCCCCTGATCAGAAACAGTGAGACGCGCGTATCGCCCATCGCTGTTTAATGAAACCTCAACCTTTGTGTCACTTGATGTGTAAGTGAAGGCATTTTCGATGACATTCTCTATCGCCTGAGAAATCAGCGGAGCATCTACCGGAACCATCACTCCCCCATCAGGGAAATGAAAATCAATCTGGCGCCCGGGGAAATCCGGTTTGAGCCTTTGCCAGATATGATGAATGAGCACTTCGAGCTCAACTTCCTGTTTTTGAATTTTCAATTGTCCGGCCTCGATTCGTCCCATATCTAGAAAATTCTGGACGACCTGATCGAGACGACGCGTGTTCATGGCAATTTCCTGAGCACATTCGAAAACCTGCTTCTCGCTGGAACCTTTCTGCATGAGGGCTTCGGCGAACCCCTGGATCGCAGTCAGAGGAGTCCGAAGTTCGTGAGACACAGAATTAAGAAGTGTCTTGTAGATTTTTTCCGATTCTTCCCGGACTTGTCTTGCCTGAAGTTTCCGGAAAAGATCATCTCTTCCCAAAGCAAATGACAACTGCTGAGAAATGGCCTGAATCAGAGTGAGTGCCTCTGTTCCGATTTCTTTTGAGCCAGATGTGTCCACTCCAAGAACTCCCCACAGACCCGTCTGATCCATCAGGGGAATGAAATGCCCTTTCGACGTTGGTAAGGTGTCTGTGAAACTTCCCGCGGACTGTCGATTGAGAAAGGCCCATTGAAGAGCGCCCCAGTCCTTGAGATCAGGTTCAAACGCTCCCTGATGCCGGGCCTCTTCAATTTTTCTTTTTCCTTCGAGAACCCAGACGGCACTTTTCACATTCAGCTGCCCCTCGATTTGTTCCAGTGCCCGGTGAATCGCTTCAGCCCCATCCTTAGCACCGGCAAGTGTTCTCGTCATTCTGTAGAGAGAATCAGTGCGCTCGGCATTCTTCCTCAATCTCTCTTCAGACAGCCGGAGGCGTCTGGTGAAAGTTCCGAGCATGGCCGCCGTCACGAGATATAATAAAAGCATGAGCCAGTCTTCACCACTCGTAATAGCGAAGGTGAACCGTGGCGGGATGAAAACAAAATTCCACAGGAGCGCCGACAATAAGGCCGCGGTGGAAACAGAAAAGTGTTCAAGGAAAATTGAGGCGAGACTAAAGGACAGCATGTAAATGAGTCCGAGAGAGTGATACGAAAAATAATTGAGAAGAGCAAGATTGAGACCCGTTGCTGCGATCACAATCAAGAAAGAATTAATTAGTGAAGGAGGAGACGAGAACTGGGGCTTCCAGTTTCTCGATTTTGGTATCCGCAGATTCTTCGCCGCATGTTCCGGAGGTGTCACAACGTGGACATCGACAGTTGTCTGGCCATACACCAGATCATGAGTGAGATGCTGTTTCCACGCTCTCCACCAGGATCTCTCCCTTGGTTTTCCCACGATCAGTTGCGAGGCCTCGTGCTGACGGGCGGCCCGCATGATCCCATCCACCACACTCTCATCCTGAATCTCAATCACCATGCCGCCGAGTTCTCTCACCGTCGCAAGATTTTTTCTGAGAAGGGCCTCTTCTTCATCCGAAAGATGCTTGTTGGTCCGGACGTACACCGCTGACCACGGACAGTTGAGGGCGTACGCCTGTCTCCGGGTCCAGCGGATGAGGTATTCAGAAAAGGGAGAAGCAAAGACCGCTACCATGAGGCGGTGGTGAGGTCTTGCCCCCAATGGCTCTCCCTGGAGTGTCTTGAATTCCGAAAGTTCCTGGTCCACTCTCTGGGCCATGAGACGAAGTCCCATTTCCCTGAGGGCCGTGAGATTTCCTTCTTTAAAAAAATTCTGAGCAGCGGCCGCGGATTTTTCTGAAGAATAAATCTTTCCCTGCTTTAAACGGAGGATGACTTCATCCGGATCCTGATCGATCAGGACAATGTCATCGGCCCGGTCAATGATGGAATCCGGAACAATTTCCTGGATAATCACTCCGGTGATTTT
>CANGAC010000098.1 GCA_947451425.1 Bacteriovoracaceae bacterium
ATAGAGAATACGTTGATGATCTCGATTTCAAAATCCCCGGCGAAGAAGGAACTTACAAGCGCATTCCGGAAGTCCTCGACTGCTGGTTTGAGTCGGGCTCCATGCCATATGCGCAACTTCACTATCCGTTTGAGAATGCAGAAGTCTTTAAAGACGGCTTCCCGGCCGAGTTCATTGCCGAAGGTCTCGATCAGACCCGCGGCTGGTTCTACACGCTCACCGTTCTCTCAGCAGCGCTCTTTGATAAGCCCGCTTTCAAGAACGTCATCGTGAACGGAATGGTTCTCGCCGGTGACGGCAAGAAAATGAGTAAGCGCTTAAGAAACTACACTCCACCAGATGAACTCATCGAAACATTCGGTGCCGATGCCCTTCGTCTCTTCCTCATCAATTCCGGACTCGTGAAAGCGGAAGAACTTCGCTTCACGGACGAAGGTGTGAAGGACATGGTTCGCCGCGCTCTTCTTCCGTGGTTCAACTCATTTAAGTTTTTCTCAACGTACGCGAAAGTCGACGGCTGGAAAGTTTCGGAGAAGCCAGTTCCGACGGACAACATCCTTGATCAGTGGGTCCTTTCAAAACTCCAGACGCTGGTGAAGAACGTCAACCACGAGATGTCGAACTACCGCCTCTACAACGTTGTGCCTGAACTCTTTGCCTTCATCGAAGATCTCACGAACTGGTACATCCGCTTAAACCGTCGCCGCTTCTGGGAAGAAGGCATGAGTGCCGATAAGCAGGCCGCTTATTCCACTCTCTACACAACTCTCGAATCACTCTCAAGAATGATGGCACCGTTTGCGCCTTTCCTTTCCGATTACATTTATCTTGAGCTGAAGCAATTCGGCGGAAAAACAGAAGAGTCGGTTCACCTCGCCTCTTATCCGGATGCCAATGAGAAAATGATTAACTCAACCCTCGAGCTTGCCGTCGATCGCATGCAACAGGTCGTGATCCTCGGTCGCCAGAAGAGAATCAATGAAGGAGTGAAAGTCAAAACTCCACTCAAGACTCTAACCGTGATCCATCAGGACCAGGTTCTTCTCACGGAAATGAAGAAGCTTGAGGAATACATCAAGACAGAGCTCAACGTGAAAGTGATCGATTACTCCACGAAAGAAGCGGATTACGTCGTTCTTTCGGCGAAACCGAATCTTCCGGTTCTCGGGAAAAAGCTCGGGAAAGAAATGGGAGCCTTCAAGGCCCTCATCGAAAAACTCTCTTCTGCTGATGTCACAAAGATTGAGGCCGGTGGAAAAGTCACATTAAATGGCGTCGACTTTGATGCGACGGAAATTCTGGTTCAGAGAAATACCAAGCCCGGCACCCAGGCCCTCACGAACAGATTCGTGACGATTGATCTTGATTGCCAGCTCGACCAGGATCTTATCGATGAAGGTCTTGCGCGCGAAATGGTCAACCGGATTCAGAAAACGCGGAAAGATTCCAACTTCAACGTCGCTGACCGGATTGATGTCACAGTTCATTGTAATGAGAATCTCGCGCGGATTTTCAACAAGTACCAGAGCTACATTTCATCTGAGACGCTGATGGCGAAGGGAACCGTTTCCCTTTCTGCCCTCTCCGGGGCCATGGCCCACGATATCGACGAAGAATCGTTCGCTGTCCTCGCCAAGAAAGTCTAATAAAAAAGGGGCCACTTTTTTGGTGGCCCCTCTCATCCTGAAAAAATAATTCGAGGTTATGTTTACTTTTTCGGGAGACTTGAAAACTAGAGGTCGTTTCTTTCTTCTTTGATACAACGCTCGTAAGAACCACAGTCTGTGTACTCGTAAGAGCAACCGTAGTTGTCGCAGTCGTAGCGGTCAGTACAGTAGTCAGCGATCGCAGTCGCGGTACAAGTGTAGTTCTTGTTCTGCCACTGGCTGTAAGCAACGGCGATAGCAATAATGGCCACAACAACTCCACCCCATACGAAGTACTGAGTGTTTCCGTTCCAGGAAGCTCCGTTAGAATAGATCTCAGAAGAATTGGTCTTCAGGAGTTCTACAACGTTGGCCGGAGTGATGTTATTTCCCATCATCGCGATCTTCATCTTGGCAGCTTCAGCCGCCTGAGAGTTCTTGAAGCGGTTTTCCACGAGGACGTTTACGTCCTGAGCAGTGAGACCCTGCTTGAAGAGCTGGCCCATTTTTGCTGAGAGAGCTTCGATCTGCTTGTTCTTGAACGCCTGGTCTTTCTGGTCCCAGTCAACAGTCATGGAATACTGATATTCATCCATCGCTGCTGAGAGTTCATTCAAGGCGCCGGTTGAGGCATAAAGATTCATCGTGAAACAGAAGACGATAATTGCTGATAAAATTTTCATATAATATTCTCCGTACTCTTATTATTGAACTTTCTCGTAACGAACACAGTGATTCATTGGTCCACAGGTAGTTGTGTACTCTTCGTGCCAGTATGAATCACATGTTTCATAATCATAGCCGTCAGAATCTGTGTGTGTCGTACAAGTCTGGTCATCCCAATAAGTGTCTACGCAGTCATCAACGAGTTGCCATTCAGCACAGACGTGGTTCTTTTCCCACCACCACTTGTACGCGATGACAGCGACGACGATGACACCGATAGCGAGAGGGATAACGATTTCCCCGTTCCAGGATGCACCCTGTGAGTACATATCCTTTGAAGAGGCTTCAAGCGACTTGGCGAGAGCTTCCGGAGAAGCAGCGTTGCCGAGAAGAGCGAGCTTTAAACGAAGAGCTTCGAGGGCCTGGTGATTCAGGAGTTTTTTCTCCATGAGTCCCATGATTTCGAGCTGAGTAACGCCGTCTTCTTTGATGATTTTCTCGAGAGCTGTGTAGAACTCTTTGGTCTTGGCGTCTTTGAACTTAACGTCTTTCTGATCCCATTCAACAGTCATCGCGAACTGATAGTCATCAAGGCTTCTTTCGAGCTTGAGGGCACCAGCTGTGCCGGCCATAACGTTCATGCTGAGACAAAGTAATAGTACAACCGATAGTAGTTTTCTCATTTTCTCCTCCCCGAGAATTAAGTGCTCGAGGGAAGTAACAGAGTGTTCAATGCGCTGAAAACATTTTTTTTGTGATGTGAGAATTTTAGAATTTCTCTGGTGTCATGCTGTCACTGAAGAGACCAATGTGACACCGGATATTTGATATTTTGATTTCGATCCCCGTTCCCTCGACCTCTCAAAATTTTCAGATTCAAGGAGTGATTGAGAGAGCGCGGAGGCGTACATATAAGTACGCCGCACAAGCGAGCGAGAGAATGACGTAGAATGTGAAGATTTTCAGTGGTCGAAAATAAAAAGGCCGGGACAAGCCCGGCCTTAAGAAGAAAAAAAGAATTCTTAGATTACTTCTTCACCCACTGAGTACAGTAGTCTTCCCAACCGCACGAAGAATCTGAGTAACAGTATTCCCCGTAAGAATCACAGTGCTGGTAAGAGTTACATTCCCAACGTGAGTCGTAAGCTACGCACTCGTGAGTAGCAGAGAACCAAACTGCGTAACCGATGAGAGCAGCGAGAGCGAGACCGCCGAGGATCGGAAGAACGGCTTCTCCGTTCCAGCTAGCCCCTTGAGCGTACATGTCTTTTACAGAGTCCTGGAGAACTTTTCCGAGTTCCTGAGAAGAGCTGACCTTGCCTGCGAGAGCGAGCTTGAGCTTAAGAGCTTCGAGCTGAGCTTTGTTCGCCATTTTCTTTTCAGCGACAGAAAGGATTTCTTCTTTCGTCAGACCTTCAGAAGCGATGAGCTTAGCCATCTCAGCGAAGAAAGCGTCAGTCTTCGCCTGATAAACGGCCTGGTCTTTCTGGTCCCACTCTACAGTGAGAGCGAACTGATATTCATCCATCGCGCGCTCGAGACCTGCAGTCGAAGCAGCGAAGATGTTAGTAGAGAAACAAAGAACGAGTAAGAAACTAAAAAGTTTTTTCATATGCGTATCTCCTCCAGAGATGTGATGTGCTTGAAGGATTCATATCAATGTAAGGAGTAAGAAAGAAACAGAGATTTTTAAGTGTGAGTTTTTTTTGAGAAAGCGGTGTCAGAAGGATTCCGGAACGGGGCCAGAGTGGCACCAAAAGGCAAAAAGAGGCTGCCCGAAGGCAGCCTCTTTAGAAAAAATTACTGTTTCTTCTGGTACTGAGTACAAACGTTCTGGTAACCGCAAGTCGTGTAACCAGTGCCGTAGCAAGATCCGTAAGATCCGCCGTAGTATCCACCACCGTAGTATGGATCGTATCCGCCGCCGTAAGTGTTACAGTTGTTGTATGTGTTACATACGTACTGCTCTTCGTAAGCTACGCACTCGTGAGTAGCATTCCACCAGATTGCGTATCCGATAACACCAGCAACAACGAGACCGAGGGCAACAGGAATGAGAACTTCGCCATTCCATGAAGCGCCCTGAGCGTAGAGGCTCTTAGAAGAATCTTTGATCGCCTGAGCGAGTTCTTCCGCAGAAGAATTCTTAGAGAGAACGCTGAACTTGAGCTTGAGAGCTGCAACAGCTTGCTTGTCCATTTTCGACTCAGCAAGTTTCAGAACTTCGGCCTGAGAGAGACCTTCTTCTTTGATGAGTTTTGTCATCTTCGCGAAGAACTCAGCAGATTTAGCTTCGTAGAAAGCAGCATCTTTCTGATCCCACTCTACAGTCAGAGCATACTGGTAATCATCGAGGCTTTTCTCGAGCTCAGAAACAGAGCCAGCAAACACGTTCATAGAAAGTGTGAGGGCGAGGATCATGGACATGAATCTCATTCTTTTCTCCTTAGTTAGAAAAAGTGACGGGTTTCTATCAAAACCGTACGTAATTGTGAACTGGGGGATTAATACCTGAAGGAGAATTGAGTTGGCCGCTAGATCGTTGAAAGGACGGTAAAGATTACATAGTCCCCATAAAAGAAGGCCACCATTCGGTGGCCTTCCTGCTTAAAAATATCTTAAGAGACTAGTTTTTCTCGTAACGTGAACAGTAGTCATTCCAACCGCAAGAGGTGTCTGTGTAACAGACTGAACCGTAGTAATCAGTACCGCAGTCAGTACGTGAGTCACATTCCCAGCGCTGAGAAGTCTCAACACAGTGGTGAGTAGCTCCGAACCAAATCGCATAGCCAACAACCGCTACGACGAGAACAATCAGTCCACCAGTGAGAACAACGTCACCGTTCCAGGAAGCACCTTTCGCATACATGTCCTTAGAAACGTCTTTCAGAACTGCCGTGAGTTCCTGAGAAGAGTTCACCTGCCCGATGAGAGCGAGCTTCATTTTGATGGCTTCAACAACTTGCTTGTTAGCAATTTTCTTCTCAGCGAGAGCGATAACTTCGTCCTGCTGAAGACCTTTTTCCTTGATGAGTGAACCCATCTTGGCAAAGAATGCGTTCGTCTGAGCTTCCTGGAATTTCACGTCTTTCTGGTCCCATTCAACGGTCATCGCGTACTGATAGTCATCGAGGCTCTTTTCGAGCTCGCTGGTAGCGGCTGAGGCAGCAAAAACGTTGGCAGAAAAGGTAAATACGAGAACTAAGGCCAATAGCTTCTTCATGGTTTCTCCCTTGAAGTTTAGGTTAATGCTGCGGAGTATTAACCCAAATTCAGAAAAGAACCAATAACGGAATTGGCCTCAGGTGTATTTTACAGGGTCTCCTTCCGGGCATACCCCAGATAGGAAAGAAGACAGGGGCCCGTAAGCTTAAATTTGAGTGTTTGCGGAACCACGCCGCTGAAATAATTCCGGAGAGGTATTGAAGAAAAGACGGGTCTGATTCCCGTCATATCGCGAACCGTGAGCCCCGCTTTCCGGCAAAAATCTTTGAGCTCTGAAGGTTTAATAAAGAGATGGAGCACATGCATGTGTTTCGGAGTGTTTTTCACGAGCCACTCCACCATCTTGATCACCATCAGCCACGAAAGTGGGCTGCGGTTGAAGGTGTGGAAGAAAAAAAGCCCTCCGGGTTTTAAGACCCGCGAGAATTCCTTGATGAACATTTCCGGATGCTCCACGTGCTCAAGAAAATCCATGCAGGTCACGACGTCAAAGCTCTGATCAGCGTACGGCAGATGAAGCGCGTCCGCCGTTTCGTAGGCCACACTGTTGGTTTTATCGTAGAGCTTCGCCACGCGGATACTGTCGGAAGAAAGATCCACTCCGGAAACGGGATAGCCTTCTTTGGCTAAAGCATTGGAAAGGAAACCGGCCCCGCAACCCACATCGAGGATGGTCGCTTTAGTTTCGCCGAAGTTCTGCCGGATTCTTTCGAGAATCCACGGCGTCTTCACATGGTTTTCGGCCCGGAGGAGGGCGACGGGGTCGTCCCACGCTTCGTACCAGCGCTCACCGAGTTTTTCGTAGATCGTGTTGTCAATTTCTGCCATAGAGAACTCCAGCGAAGGATTTGATAAGTCATAAAAAAGAAAATCACGAGAGACTGATAGAAGAGAAAGGAATTTCCGGGATCATTCTTCCAGATGATTCCCGCGCACCAGAAGCTGATCGGGTGAAGAAGAAACAGAAGCGAGTGAAGCCAGTGCTCCAGTCCCGAGCTTTCATTTTGATGAACGAATTCATCTTTTGTAATAAAGAGGCACGAGAAAACACAGATACCGATGTAGATATTCTGGTTGGTTTCATTCCACGGAAAATTCAGAAGAAACACAAAGGCCGCAAGGACCGTGAGAGAATCCAGCGGATGCCCGTAGCGCTCCCACTTCGGAAGTCCCCGCTTTTCGTGAATAATAAATTCATCCACGAGCATGACCACTCCCTGAAGGATAAAAGGAAGAATAAGAATCACGCGTGCACCTCGAAGACCGCACCAATGATCGTGAGTCCCGGACCGAAAGCGAAGGCGACAACCTTGGTTCCGTTTTCCGGATTGGCGTCGAGGATCTCTTTCCAGACATGGGGAAGAGTGGCCGACGACATGTTTCCGCGTGCCTTTAAAACTTTCCGGCTATGCATGACCTGCTCTTCCGAGAGTCTCAGAAGATCGCGCACACCACTCACAATCTTTGGTCCACCCGGGTGAACAGCAAAGATCGCTTCTTTGGATAAGGTCTCAACAGAAAGTCCCGCTTTCTCCGCTAATCTTCCGAGGAAGGGTCCGATTTTTGTCGCGATTTTCCATGGCACTTCCCGGGAGAGAGTCATCGTCATTCCGTATGGCCCCGGGACCCAGGTCATGTCGGCACCCGATTCCGGAACAAGTTCCTCATGAGTCGCGAGGAGCTTCAGGGAGGTTCCCTTTTTTTCCTGCGATAGACGGTACTTGATGTGGCCATCGGCAAACAGACTCTGAACCACCATCTGCTCAGCACCGTAAGACAGAGGATCCATGTGAAGGCTGCACATTTCTGTGTGAACCACATCCACTTCAAGATTTCTTCCTCTCACGATTCCTTCCGCCATCCGGACCGCCGGAACCGAAGCGTAACAGCCCATGTGATAGGCGTGACTGATCTCCGGACGTTCCGGGCGATTTGAGAAAAAATTCTGCGCGGGACTGGGTGACAAATATCCGGTGCAGGTCACGTGAATCAGATGTTCGGGAATACTTTCTTTTTCATAGATCTCCCGGAAAACTTCGCGTGCGCGGTGATCATAGAACGCGTGCCTTTCGGCGATGTCTTTTCCGTGCGGAGTTTTTTCTTCGACCTTATAGATATTGTGCTCGCTCCAGTTTTCGCTCACGTCGCCGCATTCAAAATATCTTTCGCTGATCTGATCTTCTCCCAGGCAAAAGCGCTTGAGCTCATGGAGCTTCGTAAAATCGTGCGCTCCCATGAAACTCATCGCCTTTTCATGACAGCTGAAAGTCCAGTCGACGAGCTGACTCTGCGGCAGATGATAGAGGGGAAGGACGGGGACAAAGGAATGCAAATAAGCGTTTGGTGTTTCCATGGGATTTTCTACCATGCTGAAAGACACTCTGAATTACCAATGGAGTCACATTTATGGCATAATCTGGGTTATGCGAGCTTTGTTCCTCTTTTGTCTCATCTTGACGATTCCCGTTTACGCGCAGAGAAGTCTGACGCAGGAAGCTTATCGCTCGAACGTGAAACCGGTCCTCTCGGGAATTATTAACGACTTCTACCAGATGATCACTCTCTTCCCGGATTATCCCCGGGAAGTAATCAGCATCATGGAAGAGCTCGATCGCCTTCTCATGAATAAGGAAAACCTGAAGACCAATTGTCCCCGGGTACTGGAAGAAAAGTGCTTTCCGGATATTCGCCAGCTTCAGGAAAGACTCGCAATCATCTCTGATCGTACGACGAAGGCCAATGCCACTCTCCGGATGTCCTCTACCCTTTACCTCGGAAATCTCGCGGGGCTCAGGCTCATGGAAGAATTTGAAGCGAAACTTTTTTACGTGAAGGGCATGATTTCCAACAAGTCATTCTTCATCAAAGCGAAGATCCGCGAGAAAAAAGAAACCTACCCTTTGATTCTTGATCTCGACGAACTTTCAACCCTCATGTCTCTGGCCGTCGTGGAATTCATTCCGTTCACTTACAAGGAAGACTTCCGGCATTTTTATTTTAACTTCGTTCATCCGATTGAACTGAACTTTGAAAAAAACCAGAACTACGAATTCTTAAACCGGAATGTGAACTCGCTTAACTTCACGCTGAATCTTCTCAACATGAATCTCACGAAGAGAAACAAAAAGACCCCGGAAGGCATGTCGCCTTACCTCAACACTATTCATAATCGCTGGAATTCGATCTTGAGATATTATTTCTGACAAAAAAAAAGCCCTCTTTCGAGGGCTTCTTTTTTGCTTAGTACTTAGTGGTACGGCGGGAGCGGGAATCAGTCTTGTGGCGGCGTTTTTCAGCGTTCTCAAGTTTTTCCTTCATTTTTACAGAAGGTTTTTTGTATTCCTGGCGTGCACGATACTCTTTAACGATACCGTAAGCATCGCAAAGTCTTTTGAACTTTTTGATAGCTTTCTCAGCTGGGAAACGGTCATCGATAGAAATTTGAATAGTTGACATGCAGTACACCCCCTTCTTTGTCGGCGCTAGAAGCTGAAAACAGCTTTGAATGTGAGGGAAAAACTTAACCCTCATGCCCTCCTATGTCAATGACACTTGCTGTGCGCAAGAGGTAAAAACACCGGATGCAATTGGACGTATTTTCCGGAAATGATGACCACGAACTCCCCCTCGCCGCTAAAATGCGTCCCGCTGACCTTGCGGACTTCTCTGGTCAGGGGAAAATCCGCACCCAACTCGAGAAAATCGTCTCCCACCCCCGCCATGTGATCTTCTGGGGTCCTCCGGGTACCGGGAAAACGACCCTTGCTCACATCATAGCCGGGAAGATTGATCGCGAATTACACGTCTTTTCGGCCGTCACCTCGGGGATTCCGGAACTCAAGCGCCTGATCCAGGAAATGCTCGATACCCGCCGGGAATTCGGCAAAGATTCGATCCTTTTTATCGACGAGATTCACCGGTTCAACAAATCCCAGCAGGATGCCCTTCTCCCGTACCTGGAAAACGGCGATTTTCTTTTCATCGGGGCCACCACCGAGTATCCGCACACAAGCTTGAATAAGGCACTTATCTCCCGGGTGTCTTTGATTGAGCTCGAAAAACTCTCGCCACCGGAACTCGAAGAGATTCTCTCGCGGGCACTCACGGACCTGAAACGACCGGAACTCGCGAACTTCCTGTCGGAACTCGCCAATCTCTCCAACGGGGATGCGCGGTTTGCTTTGAACCAGCTCGCGCGCCTCATGGCCTTCTCAACTGAGGAATTAAAAAATTCCGAAAAGGTTCTGAAGGAGCTTTTCCTTCACGCCCGACAATACGACAGAAATGCCAATCGCCACTACGATGTGATCTCGGCGTTCATAAAATCCATCCGCGGATCCGATCCGGATGCAGCTTTGTTGTATCTGGCGATCATGCTGGATGGTGGTGAAGATCCGGAGTTCATCGCCAGACGTCTCATGATTCTCGCAAGTGAAGATGTGGGACTCGCCAATTCTCAGGCGCTGACAGTGACAACCAATGCCCATTACGTGACGACAAAAATCGGCATGCCCGAAGCAAGGATTACTCTTGCTCACGCCACAGTTTTCATGGCGCTTTCTCCGAAATCGAACTCCGCCTACATGGGAATTAACGAGGCCATGAGCTTTGTTCAGGACCATCCGACGATCGAAGTGCCGGGACACCTTTCGAGTGTCGGACAGGAAAAAAAGAACTACAAATATCCCCATTCTTATCCCGGAAACTGGGTCTCCCAGGATTATGCTCCTAAAGACACGCCGAGATTTTATTCTCCCCAAAGTAACGGCTCAGAGAAGGCGCTCAATGACCATTACGCCCAGATGACGAAGAAGAAATAGAGGCAAACTTCCCCTTTTCTCAACTCTCCTACGTCTTTCCCGCTATTTTCGCTTGGTACAAAACTTGCTCAAGGAAACTGCCAATAAGGGAGCAAGCATGAAGCATAAGATCACAATTCTCGCGGGGCTTCTTCTGATCGGAGTGGGTTTCGCCGGAATTCTCTCGCCCGAGCCCTTCATGAGCTTTGTGACTTTGATCGCCGGTGTTGCTCTTCTTTATAACGGAAAAAAACAAAACGATCGCGACGTCCTCCTGTGCTCCATGAGCTTCGGCGTGTTCTTTCTTCTTCAGGCCCTCGCCAATATTTATCTCGAGAGATCAAAAGAGAATCTGCACTACGCCCTGATCGGTGTGATGCTGATTTCGCTGGGAATGTTCTGGATGAGTGTGGAGCATGAAAGACGGCGCTTCAACCGTCATGATCGGAAACGCCATCGCTTTAATTTTCAGGGAAATTTAACGAAGAACTGAGCAAGCCAGGCGTAGATTTTCGTATCATCGAGCACAGCTTTCATCGGATGCTGATAACTGAGCTCAAGATCAATTTTTTCGTGAAGATGAAATGATCCACCGATGTTGAGATTGTGCGTGACCTTCGCAGCTTCTCCCACGTTGCATCCCTTAATCACTCCGCCCGCTTTACAGTATTCATTGATCGGAAGATCCATGATGTATCCTCCGTAGGCCGAGAATTTTTCATGAAGTTGGTACTGAACGTTTAAAGGGATCGCGGCTTCGAGAATCTTGGCCTCGCCGTTGGCGGAAGCTCCACTACCTTCGGCTTCGAGTTTCGCACTCTTTTCCTGGAGATAAAGGCCCGTCCGGAATTTCAGCTTTTCCTGAATGGGAAACATCGCCCGGACTCCGATATTGAAGGTCGTCGTGTCTTCCTCGTGCTGGGAAACACCGGAGATTTTCGTCATCTTGATATCGGGATGGTTATGGATGAATCCTCCCCCGACAGCGAGCTCCGGAAGAGCGGCGCTGGCAGAGGAAGAAACGACAATAAGAATCAATAAAAGAAACCTGCTCATCACTAGATCAGGTCTTCAATCGTCATGTTCTCGAGGTGGTGCTTCACACTCGCAAGGAACTTACTTCCGAGCTCACCATCAATCAGGCGGTGATCGTAAGTGTGTGTTCCG
>CANGAC010000099.1 GCA_947451425.1 Bacteriovoracaceae bacterium
AAATTCATTGATGACCGCGAAAATCCTCTGACTTTCTCAGAGATCAAACAGATCTCAGGACGAGCAGGGCGATTTAACAGATTCCCGCTGGGCGAAGTGACGACTCTTAACCGTGTAGAAGACGGGTTAAGAATCTTAAACGATGCCCTCGTTCATAAATTGAGCCAGCAGGACAAGGCGATGGTGGGGCCTGATCTTGATATCTTCTCGCGCGTAAATCATGCGCTTGAGTCGCATTCCCTTCCTACACTTTCCCTCTCAGAGTTCCTCCGTCTCTTCAACACCATGACCTTTCAGAAGCCATTCTATTGCGTGGACATGAAGGAGATGATTGAGCTTGCTGAGATGGTTGAGTCTGCGGATGAAGACCGGACTCTTTCTTACGCGGAAATTTTCGGCTTTGCCTGCGCACCGGTGAATCTTGGTCTCATGGAACATGTTCAGTACTACATGTGGATTCTCAATCACTATGTGACTGCGCAGAGTATCGTGAACGAAGATATTGATGATAAGTCAGATAACATTGACTACCTCGAGACATCTATTAAATGTGTTGAGCTTTATCAGTGGCTCTCCCGCCACTTCGATCAGAAAAATTTCGTCTTCGATGAAAAACAACTTCTCGATAACAAGTCGAAGGCCATTGAGCGCCTGAACAGTCTTCTTTCTGAGAAAATCTCCAAAACGTGCTCAAGCTGCGGCTGTAAAATGCCGGCCAATGCCCGCTTTAATATCTGTGACGAATGTTTTGCCAACAGACGCTTCTCCCGCCGTGGTGGACCTCCTCAAAGGGAAGGCAACCCGGAAGGAAGGCGCGAGGAAGGCAGAGACTTCGGCAGAAATAATAATGGCGGCGGCGGCAGGAATAATAAGGGCCATCGGAGAGGCCCGCCTCGTGAAGAGAAGCGCGCATCTTCCTCGTCTTCAAATTCATCGTCATCCTCTGCTTCGACCGGCATCAAGCGTCCCCAGCAGAAAACAGCGAAGAAACCAGGTTCTGGCGGGAATAAAAACGCGGCAGCAGCGTTCCGCAAACACAGATAATGAAGTCGTATCAGGACTACGCCCGGGAAATCCTCCTGGGCGAAACTCTCGAAAGTAAGCTCACCAATATTCAGTTTCAGTGGAACGAGTGGACGGAGTTTCCACTTCCTTCATCTCCCGGTCGTGCGGGTAAGCTCACATTTTCTGAGCAGCAGATGAAATTTCCCAAGGCGATTCACCTTCATGAGACAGACAAGAAGGCGATGGCCATTCACAGTTTTGCCAATCATGAACTTCTCGCGATTGAAATGATGGCAGCAGCCATTCTCATTTACCCGCACAAGACGGATGAAGACATCCGCTTTAAGAAGGGGATTGTGACGGCACTGAAGGATGAGCAGAAGCACCTCATGCTTTACATTAAAAGACTCAATGAACTGGGGTATGAATTCGGCGATTTTGCGCTCAATGATTTTTTCTGGCGTCAGATGCCGAAACTCGAAACAGCATCCCAGTATCTCTCGGTGATGGCGCTGACATTTGAATCGGCGAATCTCGACTTTGCCCAGTTTTACCGCGACGTCTTTAAAAAGATGGGCGACGACCGCACAGCCCAGATCATGGACATTGTCCTCGAGGATGAGATCTCTCATGTGGCTTTCGGTGCGCACTGGATGAAGAACTGGCGAAAAGACCAGACACTCTGGGAATACTATCGGTCGTCACTTCCGTGGCCTGTGACACCAGCGAGAAGTAAGGGCATTGAATTTGATAGTGAGCTTCACCTGAAGGCCGTTGGTGATCAGGATTTTATTCAGAATCTTTCAGCATTTAACGATGACTTTAAAGTCACGAGACGCCCAAAAACCAAATAGCTATTCGATATTTTCGTTGTCCATCTTCAAGGTGTGAGGACCGAAGCGGTCGATGAAGGTGATGGCGATATTCTTTGCGTCCTCATCCAGAGCTCTTACATCGATTCTCATATCAAACAGGCGATGCTTGGATTTCAGCGTGATCTGGCCATTGTTGTAGGTCCATGTGCCCGTGCCGTCATTGAGAGTCGGAAGATCGTAATAGAATTTTCCATCTTTATAGAGAGCAAGCTGGATCGGGTATGAATTATTGATGATCGACTTATCAAGCGTCAGGTTCGGATCCGAAGGCATGTCTTTGTCATTGATGAGCTTCGCGAAGTTTTCTTCCTTAGCTGCGACAAACTTGGTTTTTCCCTTACCGCCGCAGGCAGAAACGAGAATGAGAATCATGATCAGGAATGGTATTTTCATTCCTCAATTCAAGCATTCATGTATGATTCTGTCATGTCCTTCGATTGCCTGAAAGTGAATGCAGATTACGAATCCGTCCTGTTCCACGGGAGACCCGGACCCGTAATCATGAATCAAAGCCTTGAATATCTGCCCTTCTTCCTGGAAGAGTTACCGCTCCTGACAGCGAAGTCCTATAGTCAGGAATATGGTGAGTTTGTCGAAAGTGTTTCCGGAAAATTTCCCAGGACTGTAACATCGGGGAAGTTTCTCAACTGGTGGGGCCCTCTTCAGAATCTCGCGAAAGAAAGGGAACTCAATTCCAAAGTCACAAGTTTTCAACTCGCTTTAAAAAATGGCTGGAGCAGAGGAGCTATTCTCTCCCGGAAAGATCTGCTGGAGTTTTCTTCCGATGAGAGGATGCTGATCAAAGATCCTTTTGGCATGTCGGGCAAAGGTCTCGAAGTTCTGGAACCAGGTGAGCGTTTTAAGAAATCCGGAAAAGCCGAAGATGTTTTCCTCATCGAGCCACTCCTGGAAAGAAGTTATGATTTCTCCCATTACGTTTTTCCTGACGGAAAGATAGTCGCCTACGAGAATATGGTGGATGAAAGATTCCATTATCGGGGAACTCGTTTCCCCGTAATCAGAAATCCTCAGATTTCTTCCCTAAGTTTTTTTGATCAGGTCCCTTCCGCAGGATGGGGAGAATTTCAAGAGCGCCTGAAAGCGATCATTTCTCATTTTGGTACGGGACATACGACGGGGTACTCAGTGGATTCTTTTGTGTATCTGGAAAATGGAGAATTTAAGATTCATGCTCTTTCAGAAATAAACGCCAGAAGAACAATGGGTGTGACGGCCTATGAACTCTGTTCAAGATATGCTGCCGGAGAAATTTCCGGATCTCTGACCTTGAATATGAAAGAGGGGAGCCGCTCACTGAAGCTTTCACCTGAAGGTGTCCGGTTTGATCTATTCCTGAATTTTTACTGACGAATGCCGAGCTTCCGATACTCATCGAGAAGGTTTTTTCCTACTTCGTCCGCTGTGGCTCCGTAAGAAATGATTCCATCCTCATGGCCCTTCATCACAATAATGCCGGAACTTTTTCCCGCCATGACTTTCTGGGCAGCTTCTGCCATCTCCAGAGTTCCGTAAGGAATGTCTTCGGAGATCGAATCAGCATTACTGTCTTTCAGAATGTTCCAGAGTTTCTGGTGATGAACGTGGAAAACATACTGAATCGCCGGATTGGCCTCGTAGATTCCGTAATGGGTGAGGGATTCACTCGAGGGAGGAATCAATCCTTCTGCCGTGACCATTCCTTTTTTCAGATCACACTCAATCACCTTGGTGTAGTGATGCGCCTGAAGGTGGGGAAGATGTCCGGTTTGCGTGCCGGTAATGATGAACGTTTTCTTCTGAAGGCGTGAGGAAAGATTGCCGTAGCCGATCTTGTCGATCGGGTATTCACCAATGAGTCCCAGCTTAAAAAAGAGCGCGCGCCACTTTTCCAAGGCGATTACCTGGGTCATCTCAGGAGCGGGGGCCCGCTTCAGAGTGAACCGGAATTTGATGACTCCTTCATCTCTCGTCGTAGTCACAGATAAGTCCTTGATCTCCTATGGGATTATATTGCATTCCCCCATAGCTAACTTATAATGAGAATACTGGATAACATGGGGTTAGTTCAAGACCCATTTCACCTAGGAGTAGTTATCCTCGATAAATTGATCGGAGACCTGAAATCGAAAGTTCCTTTCCTGAGTAAGAAGAAAGGTGATGACGATGAGGGCGAGGAAGATTCAGACGACGACACGAGTACGGAAACAGAAGTTCCCGATGTCGACGATTCCGGTAAGTCTAATGTCGCAAAAAATTCTGACGACGACGAAGGCACTGAAGACAATTCCCTCATCGGAAAGATTAAGGCGCAACTCACTTCCTTCCGGAAGAAAAAAGATGTCGCTGGTGAAGAAGACTCCGGTGACGAAACCGGTGTAAAAGAAAAGAAAAAGCCCAACCTGATTGTGATTGGTGGGGCGATACTTTTAATTGCGTTTATTTTTCTATCTGATTTTGGTGACGAAACTCCTGCACCGGAAGCTGATCCAGCGAAAATGCTGAAGCCGCGTGAGAGGAAAAAGCCAAAACCTGCTGAAGAAAAGCCTGTTGAAACCCCAGCAACGGAAACACCTGCTGTAACTACAGAAACACCAACTGAAACGCCGACAGTGACGACAGAAACTCCTACGGTCACAACTGAGGCTCCGACAGTGACGACGGAAACTCCCACGGTCACAACTGAGGCTCCGACAGTGACGACGGAAACTCCCACAGTGACGACGGAGACACCAACTGAAACCCCTACCGTAACTACGGAAACTCCCACAGAATCTGTTCCAACAGACACAGTTACTTCTGAAACGCCGACAACGGAAACGCCAACCGATACGACAATGACGACAGCTCCGAACACGGATTCCGTAAACGGTGAAGATACTCCGAAATCAGAGGACAATCTTACGGACCAAATCCTGAAGGACCTGGAAGATCAGGCAAAAGACACTGAGAAAAAGCCCGTCAGAACGGAATACATGCCACCACCGAATTATGAAAATGTCGGTCGTGGTCTTGTTTATAACTGTACCGGAAAACACTGGGCCTGTGTCGATGCTCCAAGCTACCGCAACTGCGAAGACAACTCTTCATCGAACAAATTCCTGAAGAAGAAAGCTGAATGCTATCCGTTCAATGTCTACGAAGCCCAGAGTGGTTGCGAGAAAATGCAGAACCGCATGGTTTCTTCGGGTGCTAAAACAGAATTTTGTGCTGAGTAATTAAGCGGCTTTCTTAGAGAAGCGCTTATCCAGGAGAGGAATGAAAAATTCTTCTTCGCCCTTCAATGCTTCCTTGCCCATTCCCTGAATGAAGAGTTTCACCAGGTTCGGATCAAACTGAGTTCCGGAAAACTGGAGGAGTTCTTCGAACGCAACTTCATAAGGAAGGCCCTTACGATAAGAACGCGTTGAGGTCATGGCATCAAATGTGTCTGCGATGAGGATGATTCTACCTGCGACCGGAATATCTTCACCTTTGAGGCCATGAGGATAACCTTTCCCATCATAGCGCTCGTGGTGAGAGCCGGCATTGATCGCGATCTTTTCAAAATGCGGGAACTCTTTGAGGATTTCGTAAGATTTTTCCGGGTGCTGCTTCATGATGAGGAATTCTTCCTCAGAGAGGCGGGCCGGTTTATTCAAAACAGCGTCCGGTGTGCCGATTTTCCCGATGTCATGGAAGAGAGCTGAAAGCTCAAGTTCATGCATCTCTTCTTCTGACATACCTGCTTCTTTACCTGTGACGATTGAGAAGTAAGCAACACGCATACTGTGCCCGAAGGTATAGCTGTCTTTGCAGTCGAGTGCTTTAAGAATGGTGCGCGCAGCTTGCTCGGAGATCTTCTTATTGTCCGCCTTGAGTTCTTCCACATGGGAGGCGAGCCCCAGGAGGGACAGCGCCGTAGACAAAGATGGGAGCTCAAAGACGTTATTTTTCTTCATAGTTCTTCCAGCAAATTACCGGGCAGACAAAGTCCACCTACATTTCTCTTCGGTTGTTTTGGAGAAAAATAAACGGTAAAATAGTGAAAAGATTCGATTCCCCATTAAAGCATCGAAAAAACAAAGAAATCCGGGACTTGGGAAGGCTTCATGATCATTGTCGACGAACGTAAGTTCATTGAAAAAGAAATGGATGAGAAGGGTTTTACTGTCTTCGATTTCTGGCAGGATCATAAAGTCATGTCAGTGGCCGAGTTCTGTAAGCTGCCGCTGAATCGTCGCGCGGATGTTTTACTCGTTGATACAGAGTCGCTTCTTCGTCGTCCGGAACTCCAGGAATCTTTCCGCACCATCATCAATACATTTGTCGGTGTCGTGTTCTTTCACGAACACTCAAACGCGAAAGCGCAAAGTTGGGTTGAGAGTGAAGCCGGTTTTCTCACGAAAATTGTCGGAGAGTACTCTCTCCCGATGGCACAGCTTCAGTGGACAATGCTCTCCAATCAGCTCCAGTTTTTCTGGACTCTTCTGGAAGAGCAGAAGAAACTCCAGAAGCACATGATGGAATTCAGCCAGGAACTTGATCACGTCTTAAAGTCGGCCGCTGAAGAAATGGCCCGCGCTAAGAAAATTCACGAAGTCCTGATTCCCCGCCGCCATGACGAAATCAAGGGCGTCTTTTTCTCCAATCGCTATGCTGCCGGTGACGGTGGCGGTGGAGAATTCTACGATGTCCTCCAGAGTAATGGCCGGGTTTTCCAGATTCTGGTTTCGAGTCAGTCCTATCTCATCTCAAGTTCTCTTCTCGGGCTTCTGAATAAGCACAAGCAGAAGGACTTTGATCCGGTCGCCTTCTTAAAGGACGCAGATGCCGAGATCGGTGTCATCAACGGGGCCAAGAAAAAGAAATCTGAAGTCGAAGTGCTTGTCCTTGATCTGGATACGTCGAAGCTCACGCTGACCCTCCACGGAAAGGGGAAGGCCGAGTTCTACAGTCAGAAGAATGGGCCCGTTCAGGTTCAGGAATCTTATCAGCTGGAGAAAGGTGAGAATCTCATTGTTTTCTCTCCCGGATTCCTCTTTAATTGGAAAGAAACCCACAAGGTCGATGTTTCCACATACCTGAAAAACCAGCCGCTGAAATCGAACGATATTTTAAGCGAGCTTTTCTTTCAGCTGAAAATGGATAAGGAATCTCCCTTCCTCAAACGGGATGCAACGGTCGCGATGATGGAGGTAAAAAGACATGGCATACATCAAGTTTAGTTTTTTCCTCATTCTCTTCGTTGCGACAGCAAATGCTCAGCAGATGCGTTTCAGTCCCAAGGCCTGTCTTGATTCTAGTTTCAAGATGCGCATGATCCAGAAAGGCCCGCTCTTCGGCCTTCTGAAGCACGAGTTCGTGATTAACAAGAAAGAATGTAATCTCACCGTCACTTACCGGAAATATTTCCCTCGCGAATGGAAGATTGATGTCTGCCGTGAGCCGGTTCATGTGAAAGTCACTTCAGCTACGGGTGTTGATGTCGCGAAGAAAATTGATGAGTGCATGCATACAGATAAGTCGAGAGACACCGGGGACTTCTGTTCCCAGTACTTCGACATCATCGATGTCATTCAGGATGAAGGACTGATCTTCGCCGAAGGAGACCGGGATAACCTGTCTTCCGATCACGGGAAAACTTACTGCAGTTACCTGCTGCTTCGCCGCTACTTACTTGATTCGATTGTTTTCAGCAGATACACGGAAGTTCCGGAGATTTTCGAAGGAAAGGCGATGCTTCCGGTGAAAAAGACAGAGCCAGTTGCAGCACCAGTCCTGGCACCACAACCGGCCCCGGTTAATTAGACTTTCGCAAAACCTTTTTCAAGATCCGCAATCAGGTCATCACAATCTTCGATCCCTACGGAGAGTCTCACGAGATTATCAAAGATCCCGAGCTCTTCGCGTACATTCTTCGGAATCGAAGCGTGAGTCATGATCGCCGGATGATCCACGAGCGATTCCACTCCACCAAGAGACTCAGCAAGAGCAAAAAGCTTCACGTTCTCAAGGAAGCGCCGTGATTCAGCGAGCCCGCCCTTGATGAAGAACGTAATCATCCCGCCGGAACCTTTCATCTGTTTTTTTCCAAGCTCATATTGCGGATGTGACTTAAGGCCCGGGTACACGACTATTTCGACTTTCGGATGTTTCTCGAGGAATGCTGCCACTTTCATCGCATTCTGTTCGTGCGCTTTCATTCTGATCGCGAGGGTCTTGATCCCACGAAGGACGAGCCAGGAATCGAAAGGCGAAGCCGCAGGTCCAATCGCATTCTGATAGAAGAAAAGTTTATCGCGGAGATCTTTTGAGTTCATCATCATCGCACCACCAACGACATCAGAGTGACCGTTGATGAATTTCGTCATCGAGTGAAGGACGATATCGGCACCATGATCCAGAGGATTCTGGAAGAACGGACTCATGAACGTGTTATCCACAACCGTGAGAGCTCCGACCTTCTTCGCCATCGCTGCAATCGCTGAAATATCAGAAATCTTGAGGAGGGGATTCGTCGGTGTTTCAATCCAGATGAGCGCCGGCTTTTCCGCCATGACTTTCTCTTCCAGCTTTTTCAGGTTCGTCGTATCAACGAACTGATAGTGATGAATGTCCGGGAACACTTTTGAGAACAAACGGTAAGTTCCACCGTAGACGTCGTCACCGCAGAAGATCTTCGATCCCTTCGGCAGCATGTGCATGATGAGTGTCGAAGCTGAAAGGCCTGACGCCGTCACAAGACAGTGATTAGCATTTTCAATCGAGGCCAGACACTCTTCGAGGCGCGTGCGTGTCGGATTGTGAGAACGAGTGTACTCATATCCTTTGTGCTCACCCGGAGACGACTGGACATAAGTCGACGTCTGGTAAATCGGCGGCATGATCGCACCCGTTGTCGGATCCGGCTCGCCCCCTACGTGAATGACTTTAGTTTCAAACTTCATTTCTTTCATGCTTTCTCCATCAGTTCTTTCATCTCATAAGCCGCAGCGAGGACTGAGAGTCTCGCGATCACGGAGTATACACCTTCCTTGATCTGATGATCACAGGATTGCTTAATATCTGATATACAAAATTTCCTATAGATCTGGCCCTGGCCATTCAGATTGGCCTGAGTACCTTTCAGGGGATTGGTTCTCATGAAACCACCTGAGCTTCTGCCATTCACAAGATAGATAGTCACTTCCGCGGGAGCGTCGTCGTATTTCACGATCGTCTCCACGCCTTCCTGAATGAGAACAGAAGTGAACTTGAGATTGTTTTTCCCAACGTCCATTTTGTTCCGGACTTTCCGGTTCATCTGGCGAATCTCATCGCCACTGGCGACCACGGAAATTCCCATCCCGTATGTTCCCTGGGAAGCCTTCACGAATACAGATGAGCCTTCCGGGAGAGTCTTTAAAACTTTATCCACTTCATTGGCCAGTTCATCGAGACCTTCTTTAGCGTTGTAGTCTACGTTACCCACGCTCGAGAACTGCGCCTGAATGAGATCGGGATTAACTCCAAAGTGTTCCGCAAAGCGGTTGGCCACATCCCGGTAGTGCTCAAAGTGACGGATCTTCTGGCGGATAAACCAGCCGACAAACGGTGAGGGGTGAATGGGAGTTTTGATGGTTTTCCACTCAACCGGCAGAGGGATGGATTGATCGTTATTCAGGACGATCACATCGAAATCAAACTTCACGTCACCGGTCGCGACAAATTTCCCGTCCAGTACCTTCGCCCGGTAAATTTTCAGGTGAAAGTTAGAGTGGGACTCAAGTTCCACCGAATGAGCATCTCCTTCGAACATCGCCGGATCAGGGGAGAAAAGCACCACATCAGCATCCGATTTTTCAATCGTTGATTTCAGGTGGTGAAGGTGATCGAGGTAGAATTTATTCTTCGTGTGGGATTCCGGAAGAAGGCCCACGCGCTTCGTTCCCGGTGCCAGGTGATCAAAAGCCTCGCGGAAACGGTCGGCACAATGAAGGAGATCCTTGGAGCAAATGTTATTGAATCCTGCCGGATACATATTGTGATCAACCGGCGCAAACTTCGTGCGGCTTTCGCGGACGTCCACGCTTGAAGTGAGCGGCTGCGGAAGACTTCCCTGGGCATCGTCAATCCAGCGGTTCACAGAATCCCAGTTGTGGCAGACGTAATTCTCGAGATCTTCTTTGGTCAGAATCTTATAAGACATAGGCGTTCCATTTTTGAGTAAGAAAGTGAAGATGTTCGGCGGGAGAAAGACTTACGACTTCGGGAAACTCCAGGATATTGGTGAAGCTCTCACGCAAACGCGACTTGAGCCCCTGTTCCTGGTCTTCGAGCGATGACTTCACCGCTTTGAGGTTTTCCTTCATCGGTTTCCACTCAGACACGACACTTTCGAGGCACTTATTGAGCAGAAGATAATGATCTTTGTGAATGTAATGAGAAGCGTGTCCCTTGAGGTCAACGGCTTCCTGTGCTTTCCCCTGTTCCACGCTGGTCACTAAGAACCAGTTGCACTGGGACTCTTCCCGGAGTTTTTCCTGAAGAGAGAGCCCTTTAAGAAACGCATCTTTTGACTGATAGATAATCTGAACGGCTTCAACGAAATCCTCGATGAATTTTGCTCCCGTCACATTCTGAAGATAAGACAGGAGTTTTTTTACTCCTGCAGAAACAACTTTATTGATGAGGCCCAGACCGAAGAGACGTTTTCCGGCCTTGCCAGATTTCTGTCCGATGTGCGCGAAGATTTCCACAAAGCTCTTATCAAAGAAAGAGCGGATCTTTCCGATGCCTTCGAGGAAATCCAGGAAGTGCGCTCCCGGGGGAGTATCGAGAACAATAACGTCATACTTTCCGCTTTCAAACTGCATCTGCACTTCTACCAGCGAAAGGATTTCGTTCATTCCGCCATACGGCTTCGAAAGAATCTGCACAATGCGATTGGACGCGAGATCCGGGGTATTCCCTGAAGTGGCCATGCGACCGATGGTTTTTTCCGGAGACATGAGAAGGGCATCGAGTTTCTGACCTTCCAGTTCCACCGAAGTCACTTCGCCGATATTTTCGTCTTTGAGTCCCAGAAGATCTTTCAGGCGCTTGGCCGGATCGATGGTGATGAGGAGAACGCGAAGTTGTCTGCCCGCTAAAAAAAGTGCGCGCGAAGTTGCGAGGGTCGTCTTGCCTACGCCGCCAGTGCCGCAGAAAATTTCAAAGGATTTTGTAGAGGGACCCATGGTCCAATATTCTATATGAGTTTCGAGAGAGACCCAACTAAATCCGCCTCGATATCGCGGGCCGAATGGCGAAGTGAGTGAGGCAGGATGCATTGCACATCATTCTCATTCTCCGAGACCAGTTTCTTTTCATTCATGGCCTTGTCACGGAGAACCCCCGGGAGATCGCCTAAATCGTTCTCCAGAAGCGGATATAAA
>CANGAC010000100.1 GCA_947451425.1 Bacteriovoracaceae bacterium
GAAACCACTTTCTTAACGACCGGAAAGAGAAGGCCCGCAAAAAGAAAGGAAAGTGTGCTGAAAACCGGAGCAACAGCTTCAAGCGTAAACACCATCCAGGGATACAGTGGAGAGCGCACGCGTTTCTGGAGAATCCGGGCGATCACGCCGGCAAAAACAACATTGAAGCAAAGCGCCCCCCATAGAGGAAGGATCCTGAGGAGCCAGAGGAAGAGGGCCGACTTGATCACGGTGAGGAGGAGGATCCTAATTGGCAAGTGTCACCTTCTGGATCATTTCTTCCACGTTCTTCATCGACGGATTGAACTCCTCGATATTGATGTCAATCCGGATCGGACCGTTGGATCCCTGAAGCTCAAGCGGACGGAGCTTTTCCATCGAGAGGTTCCAGAGGGCCCGGGCATTGGGAACATCGGAAATCGGAAAGACGACGTAGAAAATTTCTTCGCTCTCCCCTTCACTGACATAATCGAGTTTCCGGATCGTTTTGTGGATCACACCCGTCACGAGTTTCCGGATGAGAAGTTTTTTCTGGGTCGACAGACCGGACAGCGAATCCAGCCGGAGTTTCACCAGAGAAAGCGGGAGCATGAACGCGCGCGACCGGTTGAATTCTTCTCCAAGCCGATCGAGGAAATGATTGTACTGATAGACCTGAAGGTCCTCGTTCCAGATATTTTTCCGTTCGGATTTCCAGAAACTTCTTCCGTGAACAATCGACGACTGGATCCAGGAAGTGTAGATCTCAGCGACGTTGAAGTTTGAAGGAATGTATTCAAGGAACGGAATCTCGGAGATCCGGATGAGATACTCGACCTGGTCTTCAATCACGAGAGGAATGGCCATGAGAATCATCTCTCCCCGGTCACCGAACGCATCGAGGACGTTCCCCGCCTGAAGGCTGACGATTTTCTTTTTCCGGAGAGCGTCCCGGGAAAGCTGGTTCTCCGGGACCGGAGTTTCCGGAGTGATTTTTTCCACCACGACAGAGGAAGTCTTAAAGAGACGCTGAAGCGCAGTCTTGAACGCTTCCACCAGCGTTCCTTCGTCAAGAGAATGGAAGGAAATGGCAATCTCATGGAATGAGCGGGCCGTTTCGAGGCGACTGACGAGCCGGCGCTTGAGTTCGGTGATCTCTTTTTCCTGAAGAGATTCCTTGTTCTGGAGAAAGGTGAGGTTTTTCCGGAGCGCATCCATCTCAGACACAAGACCGGTGCGCTGATCAAGGCTTCTTTGCTTAAGCTCCCCGATCACCACCGATGTGATGGTGAGGAGAATCGGAGTCGAAAGGTAATGGAAATCCATGATCGTTTCAATCTCTTCGTAGTTCACGTTGAAATGAACTGTCAGGAGAAAAACGACCGCCGTTACGGCACTGGCGATGAGAGAGAATCTGAGGCCATAAATCGCCGCAAGGACCACCGAGAGAAGAAGATACGGATTGGGATTGAGTAAGAGATAGGCAAAACTCTCTTTCATGAAAAAGTAGTCAATGAGTCCCAGAATCCCGAGACCCGAGAACAGAAGGACGTAGGGAGAAGGAATCTTTCTCAAGCGTTCCTCCCGAGCATGTCTGTAATTTTCCGGTAGAGTTCGTTCGGCATGACCGGTTTCCTGATGTATGTGAGAGAAAGTGAACTGAGGACATCGAGTTCATCCGGTTCTAAGTTTTTCGACGTGATAAGGATCATCGGGACATCGCGGTTGAGACCCGTTTTCCGGACCTGTTCGCAGAACTCAAGGCCATTGGTGGTCTCCATCATGTAATCGGAGATGATCAGGGAATACTTTCTCTCCTGGCAAAGGGGAAGTGCTTCTTCCGGGCTGGTGACTCCGTCGACTTTGATCTTGTGAAACTTCAGGAGGGTCGTCAGGAGGATCAGAAAATCCGTCGAGTCGTCCACTACAAGTATTTTTCTTTCTTCCATAAAGTCTTTCCTCAAAAATGCGTGGTAAATCTGAGACCCATGATGTTCATTTCACTCACCGCCGCCAGATACGATTCCTTGATATAGTCTGCATACAAACTTAAACCCTTCTGATCACTCCAGAGATAATCCAGCTGGACCCTGAAGTTCTGCGCTTTTCCGAAGCCGATTCCCCGGTAGGCGTCTCCACCGAACGCGGCCTTCGCGAGATAGTTCCACTGATGGTGTCTGGTGCGCAGGAAGGAATTTGAAAACTGTAAAACGGCGTAGTAGGCCAGCGCCTTCTGGATGTGAAGCCGTTTCACGTCCGTCCCCGCGTCCTGGAGATCTGTGTGAAAAATTCTTGTTCCGAGGGAAAAATTCTCATGGAGAAGTCCCTGGTGAAGGTACTCACTGTAAAGCTGAAGGTCCCGTCCACTTTGCGTGTCAAACGTATAAACGTTTCTCGTGAGTGACAGGTCGATGATGTCTTTATCTGAATTCCGGTAACTCACGTAGGCACTGGTGACCTGGCGGTAAGATTTTCTCTCGGCCGCGAGGCCACTCAGGAGATATTCCGGCCGGGAATTTTCAAAGTGGGCACTCGCAAAAATATTTTTCATCCCGAACCACGAGGCATCCAGGAAAAATGGAGTTGAGAGATCTTTTTTGCCCGAGGTAAAGGTGGGACCGGCCTTCAGTTCCCCCCGGTCATGGCCGTAATACAAATACGGCGATAGGAGGGTGAAGGTATCACGCGTGGTCACGCGCTCCAGCCAGAGGCCAGCACCGGGTCCGTTCATTTTCTTCAGGAGATCCACTGAGGTTTGATTGTAATGATAGCGCCTCTGGGAGACGGTGAAACTTCTGGCATCCACAAACCAGTCACGACGGGACTTCAGTTCACGCTCAACTTCTGTGAGTTCACTTTCCTGGAGGCGGTTATTCTCCATGAATTTTTTTTCTTTTCTGAGTGTCGTCAGTTCCGCCCTCGCCTCTTTTGTTTTTCTGGTTTCGAGATACCAGTTCACAAGAAGAGTTCTGTGCGTATGCGTGGGTTTTTCCTGAGAGAGTTTTTCCAGCCCATCGATCGCCTTCGCTTTATCACCTAAGCGGAACTCACACCGAAGGGCCATCTCGGGAAAAGATCCAGCGTACGACAGGCAGAGTTTTTCATACAACTTGTCCTCGCCGGCTTCCCGGTAGACTTCTTCACGAAACTCAAGCTCGCCGAGGTCATTTCTTACCGGGAGCTTCTTGAGCTTCTTCATCACTTCCGGAAGATTTCCTTTCCGGTAATCCTCTTCCAGCGCGACTCTGAGAGCATCCGGATCTTCCGGATCGAGCCGAAGGATCGCCTCGAACTGAGAAAGCATTTCGGATCTCAGACCCTCATCCTGGTAGTAGTAGCCGAGCTGTTTCCGGTAGCTGATATTTTCCGGGTGTTTCTCGACCTGAGTCTCCATGAGTTTCCGGGAACGACGATTCTCGCCCATGTCATAGCGGAGATTAATCACTTTCTGGCGGAGCTGGTTCAGTTTTTCTTCCCGGAGCTTGCCGGGACTTTTTTTCATCTCAGGCATTTGTGTGAGGGCCCCGTTCTGAGCGTAAAGAACGAGTTCAGATAGTTTCCAGACCTTCGCCTCTTCCTCACCCTGAAGCTTCAGAATCTTCTCAAAAATCCGGAGGGCCTCAGCTTTGTTTCCGGTTCTTTCATAGATGTCTCCGAGTTCTTCAAGGAAGCGAAGATTCCTCGGATGCGTCTTGAGAAGAGTGTTAAGACACCGGACCGCTTCAGCATCGGCGTTCATCCCCTCGTAGTTCTGGCAGATGCCGAAGACTTTTCCGGAATCTTTTTCTGTCAGTTCCACTTCCCGGAAGGCGAGAATGGCCTCGGAAAAATTCCCCTCTTCCTGAAGACGATAGGCCCGGTCATAGGCCAGGAGCGGCTCGCCTGGCAGGGCCTCTTTCAGGCGATCCTGAAGGGCGTGGCCTTCGGATTTTTTTTCCATCCGGTAATAATTCTGATTAAGTTTCTGGAGATAAAAAAGATTCTCTTTGAGCTTTGTCTTGTCGTAGGATCTCAAATTCTTTTCGTCGAAAGGATTTCCGAACGCAAGTGCCAGGATCTTCCGGTAGTGGCGGTTCGCTGATTCGTAATCTCCGTTTGCCTCGGCGTATTCGGCGAGCCAGCGCTCATAGACCGGATTTCTTGACTGATGGGAAAGTTTCTCCATGAGGGCCAGCGCCTCTTTTACCTGCCGGGTGGAAGCGTAGTAGGCCAGCGCCTGATCGAGGACCCGCGGGTCATCGTGATGAAGGAGGATGGAATAGATGCGGTTGGCGTCCGGAAATTTTTTCATCCACCGGTAGCCTTCAGCGATCTCAAGGTAAAGCGTTGTCTGCTCCGTGCGCGTGAGAAGTTTCGCTTCTTCTTCGAGGGCCCGGAGTTTGTCGTAGGGTCTCAGGTTCCAGTCATAGAGCTGGCCCAGATCTTTCCAGTAGCCGACATTCTTCGGTCTCAGCTTCACGAGCTTTTCCTGAAGGTTCAGGGCCTTGTCAGTTTCGCCCTTGACGATGAAATAATCCTTCAGCCGTTTGAGATTAGAGAGATCGTTGGCGTTATCTTTCTGGGCCTTTGAGAAATACCTGTAGGCCTCGTCGAACTGGAAGCTGTCGAAGTAATCGCTTCCCATCTGGACGTTACTCGGGACGGAGACGACGACAAGAGAGACGACTGCTCCCAGGAAAAGAAAGAACTGTGACCAGGTGGAGAGAATCACAATTCTGCCCCTCTGAAGACAATCGTAGTCTCCGGAGCTTCACCCAGAGAGACGTAGAGTTCTCCCTGATAAAGTGTGGATGATTTTACGTTGCGGGATTTTTTCTCATCGACTTTGAGATCGCCCCGGAAACGAAACGTCCGGAGGTCGCCGTAGTTTTTCAGGAAAAATTCGCCCGGTCTTTTTTCTTCGATGGTGGCCGAATAGAATCCGCGGACAATCCGGGCGTAAAGAGACGCATGGATTTTTTCCAGGTCATGCGTCTTCACCCAATCGTGAACGATCCGGAGAGACTGAAGGCTGGCTTCGTGGTCACCGGAGTAATAGTGGTAGTAAACGTCCACCGGCTTCAGGCGCCGGGGAACTTCCGTGCGCTCAAAAGTCTGGATGACATCGCGATATCCCGCAAAAGGTGGGCTCCAGAGATTCGTGTATATATTTTCATTCGCATTCCCGGCGTAGACCTGAAGAGCTCCGCTCTCTCTTCTTCCGAGAGGAGAAAGATGTCCGAGGGAATTAAACGCCGTATCCATGCGGGAATCCCCGCCATTGATATTGAGATAACCCTTTCTTTCGAGGGCCACAAGGGCCTCTCCCGGTGGCCGGCAGGACCCGGACCAGAGAAGGATGGAAGCTTTTTTCGTGGTGAGCTTTCCGAGATCTTCTATGGATCCGACGGTTTCTTTTTCATAGTCGAGAGAATAGTTTTTCAGCTTATAGGAAACAATCGGGCCCGACTCCCGGGAATCTTTCCCGAGGTACGCAACTCTCTCGGCTTTGTCCGGATTTTTTGCCCAGGAGAGCGGATGAGTAAACGTGTGACTTCCTGGTTCGACATTCGGAAGAGCGAGTATTTCCTTCGCCGTTCTGAGAACGCGCGGGTCGCTGGTCACACCAAGTGCTGGATCCATTTCTGCGGTGATGACTGAGGCCGTGACCGGGAGCCGGTATTTTTTGAGGATTTCCCGGAGAATGATTTCCGAAGAAAGGAGCTTCCGGTCAACCTCGGAGACGTTCATGAACCCGTCGCCGTCAATCTGACTGAAGAAAATTCTTTTTCCGTTCCGGGTGGTCGTGTCCGGCACAGGCCAGTTTCTTTTTCCGAAGACCCGTTCAACGACTTTGAACGGATTGACTCTCCACTGGGATTTTCCGTCCTGCGGATGGAAGAAAATAGCAAAACCGTCCTGGACGTAGGCCCCTTTGTCCCCGACGATCACAACATCAGAAGTTTCCTTCTCCCCTTTGGAAGACAGCGACAGCCAGACTTCATTGGAAGGAGAAATGTTTCTCACGAAACGGAAAGACGAGATCTCATTCTCGAGGCTCCGCTCGTACTCCACGAACTCTTTTCCTTTCGAAGATGCGACGGAAATGAGAAGTGGATTATCGGAAAATTTCCCCGTTATCTCAAAACCTAATCCACGGACGGCGCGGTTCACGCGATCGACACTCTCGTTCCCGCCACGCTCATCGAGGACGAATCCGGGTGTGCCGAAGATAAGGATTTTTTTTCCTTTCTTCGCTTCGTTCCCGAGCCACGCGGAATAGAGATCAGGATTTTTCATCCCATCACGGTTAAACCAGCTCACGATGCCGGCGTATTTACTTGTCTCTTTGGGGAGAGGATCCCGGTGGACATCGACGAAATCCAGGATGTAACCCTGATGATTGAAAATGAACTCGAGTTTCCGGTGAATGACGGTGGAAGAATAATCCTGGGCCGTTCCCTGACTATCCCAGAGAGCGAGAATGTGACGGTTCCAGGAGTCTGCTCTGGCAGAAAGATTTACGAAGAGAGAAGAGAAGATAAAAAGAAAAATTCGCACCATTAACCTTATCCTAAAATTGTTCGGTCCTTCATCATGAAAGGTGCGAAATTCCTCGACATTTCTGCCGAAGCATTTTACTCAGGTAAAGAAACTTGCAACTCCTTTCTTCTGAATTTCCTGCGGGAAATTGGGAGAAAATCCGGCGATACTTTTCTGATGAAAAAACTTCTCGCGACCATTTTTCTCGGGGCCTGGGTGTTCCCCTGTCTAGGAACGACCCACTTCACGGAAGTTTATCCGGTCGACGGTGGTTACCGGGTCGACACGTTTACTGTGGAAAGAGGAAGGCTTCAGGAATTCTCCGGCGGGAAACTCTTCCGCTATGAATCGGCGGCGAGACTTCACGCCGGAAAAATCCTGGCGCGGAATTCTTCTGAACGACCAGTCCTGGTGACAACCGAGGGCCGGGGCGATCCGCTCTGGAAAGTGGCCAGTGCCTGGAACGAAGAGTGGGAACAGAAATACGCCACCTGGGTCGACTCAAATCTCACCGTAAATTTTTTCCGTGACCATGGTATTGCCGTCGACTGTGCGGATGTTCCGTATGCCCTTCGCTGGATCTTTGCCCGCATCAATTCTCTTCCGGCCTCCGCCACTCTCGGGGGAACAGGCACGGTGGTCACTCAGGATGTTTACCGCGAGGCCTGGAAAAATCTCCCGGTCCATAGAGACTGGGACAAGGACAAGCGATTCCTCGCCGCACTCGACTGGATTCTGGACAGTGCTTTCACCGGCACATTACTGAAAGATACTTTCCCTGTGGAGATCAACTCTTCCACGATCCGCGCCGGACTCACGATTCACCTTGGGTCGCACGCCGAAGTTTTCTCCCACACAACTCACGATCCTTCCGAAGTGCCGGTGACGGTCATGAGTTCGAGTGTCCCGCAGGCGATCCGGAGTCTTTCTTCACGTGTGTTCATGGATAAGAAAGGAATTTCCGAAGACAAGGGAGGCCTCCTTCGTTTCCGCTGGCCCGTCAAAACTCCTTCGGGCTGGAAGATCACCGCGCGGGAAAACATGCCCCACTATTCCCTTGAGCAGTACCGGAAGGATCTTTGTCCGGAGGAAAAGCACTTTGCTTTTTGCGTGATCAAAAAAGCGGGACTCACGATCAATCCGGAAATTGTGGTGAAGAAACTTGAAAAGAACATTGAAGATAACCTCGCGTTCCGGAGTTCTGTCGTCGTTGACGGCAGTCGTTTCTGTGCCAGCAATGACTGCACCCCCGGAACGACCGGCTGGGAAGACTGGAGCACACCGGGTCGCGACGGAAGACTCCGCGACCTCTTTGAAAATACCTACGAGCTCTCGGTGAATTTAAAGCAGGAAGAAATTTTTCTTTCCTGGCTCCGGACTTACCGCCTTCCGGGAAGACCAGCATCTTTCAGCCTCGAGGCTTTCCGGAAAAATCTTTCCCGCGATATTATTTCGAGTGACCCGCGGGATAGTCTTTCTGCCCGCTGGGGCGATTCTCCCTCCGGAGTTTTTGAGAGTGTGACGTCCCTCATCCGCGACGGAGAAATCTACCGGAATGAAGCGATCCAGAATGCAGACCCCTGCCGGAGAGACGCCGCTTCCTGCCGGCAGAATCCGGAGGCCATTCCTCTTTACTCGACGCTCGACCTTGATCTCTCGAGGAGAAAAGTTCTCACCGGATGGATGTCTTACTGCCGGGAAAATGCCTGCCCCGAAAATTCTCTTTCAAATGATTTCCGGAAGATCTGGACCGAGTCCCCCGCTCCCTGGGATTCTGAGATTTCCCGCCGGGGAAACGCGGGTCTTCTGAAAACTTCGCACGTGCTTCTGGCCGATACGATCTCTCCGGCTTTCACGGATCAGATGATCCTCGATGGGAAGCGTCTTTATGACGGGAAACTCTCCCGCGAAAAACTTACCGCAAAGAGTATGGTTTACGAGAACCAGGCGCTGGTCACTCTCTCGGACAGTACCGTTTCTTTTCTCGATCAGAATCTTCGTGTCCTGAAAACTTTTCCGGCGCCGGAAGGATCACAGAAAATTCTCTGTCTGGACAGAAGCCGGGTCTTCATCGCGGGAGAAAAGTCCGGAATCCTTCTCGACACGAAAGAAAGGAAAATTCTCCTCTCCCTGAATTACAAAAGTTTTCTCTCAGGAGACAAGGCCATCATACTCCGCAGTAACAGCGACATGCTTGTGACTTCGGCCGGCGTGTCGAATCTCTTTTCACTTTCCGGAAGAATCGAATCTTTCATTTCCCTTTCTCCGGACGAAGTCCTCGCTGTCATGAGCGATGGTGACGAGTCCCATGCCGGCTTCTTGTCCCTGAACACATTCCAGGAAGTCATGAAGGCCGACGAAGGAAATCTCAGACTCGAGCGCCTGAACTCCGAATATGTCATGGTGAAAGACATGACTCTCATGAGAGATTTTCATCCGTCGATCGTTTATGATTCGAAGAAAAACCCCTGGAAACCGGAAGGATATTTTTCGGCAGGACTTAGTCCGGACAAAGATTCGCGGATTGTTCTGGAAGCGGATTTTAACTCGCGACTTCCATGGCTTTTCACCGGGAAAACGGGCCAGGAACTTCCCTTTCATTTTGCCGGGACAGATCCAATTGTAAGTGCTTCTTCCGACCGGATCGTCACGATGGAAAATGAGACTTCACGGGTGCTGGATTTTGAAGGAAAAGAAATTTCCCGGAGCACGGAGTTCGTGAACGGCTTCTGCCATTCCCTCGTCTGGAGCGATCAGTGCGCGGACGCGGACGGAAATCTTAACTTCTCTCTGGCCATCAGGAAGAATATTGATCCCGATGGATACCTGAGCTGGATGCTGTACACTCATAAAAACGGGGCACGGGGCTACGGGATCCGGGTGTATAGCGGTGAACGGGAGGAAAAAACAGCGATGCTGATCTCCACCGGAAGTGCCATGAGGCCTCACCCGGGAGTCCTCATCTGGAATCCCTGACAGATTCAGTTTACTCCTAAGATAGCATTGAGTTCGCGCCGATAAGTTACGGTGCTTAAACTGTTTTTTCTCCTAACGCTTCTTTTGAACACCCTTTCTGTTTTCGCGGATTCCGTGAAATGGAAAGACGTTTCGTTTTCCGTGGATATTCCGGAGAACTGGCGCGAAGTAAAAGATTTCTACGGAATTCCCGTCACTCTTCTGGGCCCGTCCGTTTCTCCGAAACCCCGGGCGGTGGTTCAGATCATTCCGACCGAAGCTCCGGCGGTGAAAATCAAAGACGATGATGCGAAATCTTTCGGAGAAAAATACGCTGAAGGAAGAAAGCGCTGGGTGGCCGAACAGAATGGAACAGTCCTTGAGATTCTCCCCGGAAAACTCGACGGGAAATTCCTCACTTCGGGGGTGAGCTATAAGATCAACAAAAAAAGTTATCTCGAGCGGACGTTCTACACATCCTGTCCGAAGAGACTTTTCCACTTAAAGATCGTCCTGAATTTTGAAAACGAAAGTGAACTCGCTGAGTGCGAAAAAATTGTCCGGAGCTTTTCATGCGACGGATGATTATTCTCATCGCCCTCTTCTTTTCGGATCTCGCGAGTGCCAACATTCAGCAGCGGGTGGCGATTTTCACCCAGCAGGCGGAGCTTTTCCGGGAGATTTGTTTTTTACCCAATGGAGACTTCCTCCAGGACAGAGTTCTCTTTGACGTCAATAGTTCCATCGCCGAAACCGCGATGGATTGCAATGCCCAGGCCCTCGCTCTCGAAGCCGAACAGCAGGCGATTGAAGCAGAACTTCAGTCACCCAATTGTCCCGCGGACGCGCGCATTGATGATACGGGCCTTCTCAATCTTCTGAATGGAACGACCGGAGTGGTGACGGAACTCACGTGTCCGGGAATCGGAACCGCGAACGATTGCGCGAGCGGTGTTGCGTGCAATCTTTTAACTTCCATCATCCCGGTCGGTGCGGCCGCCGCGAGATTTGCCTTTCCCGATTCTCCCCTCATGCGGAGCTGCTCCGGAACCGGAAGCTGTTTCTCGAACATCGGAAAAGCGATCTGGGATAACCTCTGGGACACCGTCACTGGTTTATACAATCTTGGAGCGATGGGTGTGTCGTGGGTCGGTGATCAGATCGGAAGTCTCTGGCGGGCGGAAGATCAGACTTCCACGCGCGGGATCGCCGCCACCGAAGTTTCCGATTCGCAGCTCGATCAGTTCTTAGCGGATCCCATCAATTACATTTACAATTTCGGTAAGCGCTTAATCGATCAGATCATCTCCTCCATCTCTTCCCGCTACGGTTGTGCCGAATGGTCAGGGCTTCCGCACATTTCTGAATGCGTTCAGCCCATGAGCTGGGACTGTGCCAACTGTAACGAAAAAATCAACATGATCTGCGGAGTCGCGGGTTACATTGGTGCGAACTTCATCACGAACTTCTTCACCGGTGGGGCCATCGCCGCTACTCAGATCGCTGGGAAGATTGCGGCCTCCGCTGTCTTCACCGTTGCCCGCACCATTCCGGGTGCCGCGAGAATTGCCGAGACCATGGCCGCCGCCGGAAGGCTTTCGCGCGTAAGCTCTCTCATCACCGGATCACTCCGTAATGCGTGGACCGCTGTCCGCGCCTCGCGAACAGTTCAGGGTGTGGGAAGCATCGCCCGTCAGTTACGGGCGGCCGGTGCCGTCGTGAATGGTTTTGCCCGGAAGAAAATTTTCCTTTACGCC
>CANGAC010000101.1 GCA_947451425.1 Bacteriovoracaceae bacterium
CTATATGGGAGATGAGCACTTCGATATTCCTCTTCTTAAGAAAGCGGGGTTCTCAGCAACCGTGCCCAATACCGGAGAAGAAGTGAAGGCCGTCGTTGATTACGTCACAGTCAAAGAAAGTGGAAAGGGTTGTGCCCGCGAGGTGATCGATCTTTTGAGATACGCCCAGGGAATCGAACCGCAAGTGGAGGATTTCTAGATGCTCGGAAGAAGATTATATAAGACGTCGATGCTGAATCTTTTTCGCCTGGGTGTCCTCGCCGTGGTGATCTTTTTCTTCAATGACTTCTACCTCGAGACTATTACGGCGCCGAAATTCCAGGAAATGCTGATTGAGCTTCCGAACAGGACTTTCCTTGCAAGGCTCATGACATTTTTCAGTTATCATTACGCCTATCCGCGCGACCTGATTGCTTTTATGACGACGATCATCGCTCCCGCCGTCTACTATGCTTTTCTCCGGGGAGTGCGCTTTCATGAGAAGGCCTTTGCCTTTAATCGCGGCATTCCTTTTCTCAATCACGTGATCAAGTACGAAGACGTCAAACGCTACAAACTCTTCCACCCGAAGTACGCGATCTCCATGCATCTTCATAACGGAGACTCGTTTGTGATTGCGGATAACTCAGTGGAGCGCGTGATCGCGATTCTCGACCAGCACAATATCCCGGGAGATCTGGGAGACGATTACACCAAGATCTTTACGAATTTCAAGCGCGTTGTACTTTTCGTTCTTAGCTTCACCATTCTGTTGTTTATTATCAGGAAGCTCGGGAACTTCACCTACTAATAAATTTCAAATTTTTTCGGCGAACGTATTTTTTTTAATTCGATCGAATACTTCGGGACGAACTTCCGTTGTCCAAAACGGAAGAGTTCGTGCTGATGGGTGTAGCAAAGGAGAACGCTCCTTGGATGACCGTTAATGTCTTCAATTTCACACTTTGAAATTTTGGGGAAAAGGGTCTTACAGGCTTCGCATTCCCTCACAGAGTATTCCTCTCGGTTAATTTCTTCGCGGTTATTTCTTAATAAAAAGTTAAGATAGTCTTAAATGTTTGCGATTGAAGTTTTCAAGACTTGTAGATGTTTCAAGAATACTCGCCGGTTATGCGACTGTGAGGCAAAAAAAACCGCCAGTGAAATTAGGCTCTTGGCTGATATGATAATTAAGCAGTTCTTAATTTTTTAGAGATTGGTTCTTGCGAGTCTCAAGGTGAGTGACGAGGATTTCATTGTGATCCGCAAGAGGAAAAATGGGGGCGATATGAAGCGTTTATCTGAATGTGTTTTCCTGGTGGACGACATCTTAGCTTCGGTCAAGTTTTACACTGAAATTTTCGGCGTCTCGGGGGCAGAACATTCGCCCGGGAAATATTCCTTCGATCTCAGTGAGGGTCACCGCCTTTGGCTTTCGGATACTCTGATCCCCGGAATCGAGCTCCGCGCGGGCCTTCGCTTCATCGACGCTCAGGGGGAGGAAATTTACTCCCGGGCCAAGCGTTTTGGATTCCCGATTCTCTCTTCGGGAGTGGCCGGGGTCTTCCGCTGCCTTGATCCGGATGGGTTCGTCCTCACGTTCATCGTGCCGGATGAACCGGGCCATTACATTTACTTTGCGAGCGAAGATTTCCTTCCGGAGAAAAGTGAACCCTTCATCAAAGTCCCCGGCGGATACTATTTCATCGGCAGAGGAAAACTTCCGGGATGCACCGAATACGCGACGCGCGCTGAAGCTGAAATAGCTCTCGAAAATCGCCGGGCGATGTCGACGTCGTTTCGCCCGCTGGAGCTCTTACCATGAGTAAAAAAGTGCTCTTCGTCGACGATGAATCGGAGCTCATCTCCGTGTTCGAAGAGATCATTGGTCAGTTCGATCGCCGATTGATCTTCGCCCTGAGTGCCCGGGACGCCATCGAGGTGCTCAAGGTCCATGACGTCGGTCTCGTGATCTGCGACTACTGGATGCCAAAGGGAAAAGGGACTGAGATTCTCGATTACCTTCTTCAGTCAGGGAAACCAATCGACTTTTGTTTTTTCACCGGAAGACCCGTGGAAGACTTCACCGATTTACGCGGGATCAATTGTATCTACAGGAAGCCCGAGGACATGAAGCTGGTACTGAACCGGATCCATGCGTTTCTTCGGAGTGATATTGCCTGAGTATGAAGAAACATTAACAAAATAAACTGATTTTTCCGTCAGAGACAGAATCATTTTGAACTACGATAGGCGTATGCGTAACATCCTCATCTGCGACGACGAGATCGAGATCGTCGAAGGCCTTTTGATACTTCTCCGGGATCCCGCGGTCCGGCTCTTACCGTGTCTCTCTGGGAATGAAGCGATCGCGATACTGAAGAAGGAGAAGGTCGACGTCGTGGTCTGTGATTTCATGATGCCCGATGGAAATGGAGAAGACGTTCTGAGGTATCTCCAGAAGCGCGAAGAAAGCTTTCCCGATGCTTTTATCTTCTTCTCCGCGCATTTTAATCTTCTCGGGTTCTCTGCACCGTCGGTGACGGTCATCCCAAAACCGGAGATCATGAATCTCGTGGCAGCAGTGCGAGAGAAGCTTCGAAACTTGGAGGAGAGGAACGATGAAGTCTGAAATTTCCGTCACTAACGGGGACCTCTTCGAGAGTGCGTTTCACTTCGCCGCCATTGGCATGGCCATTGTCTCGCTCGAGGGAAACTGGCTCAAGGTCAACGGTTCCCTTTGCCGCATGTTAGGGTACACAGAAGACGAATTCCTGGCCCTCGATTTTCAGCGGCTGACTCACGCGGATGATCTCGCGGGAGACCTGAAGCTGGTGCAGGCACTTCTCGAAGGAAAGATCGAAACGTACCAAATGGAGAAGCGCTATTTTCACAAGTCCGGATCCCTCGTCTGGGGACTCCTCTCCGTGTCTCTCATTCGAGACGCCGGAGGAGCGCCGAAGTTTTTCATCTCTCAGATTCAGGACATCACGGGCCTGAAAGACAGCGAGCGCCTGAAGGCCCTCCTGCGTTTTTCCATCCAGGTCGCGCACGAAATAAATAATCCACTCACGATCATCTGCCTGAATGCGCAGACGATCCGCCACTGGCTCTCGAGGCCCGTTCCGGACGTAGAGAAAATCGCAGCGAGCCTCGCCGTGCTCCAGGCCGCGAGCGAGAGGATCTCCGCGATCACGAAGACCATGGGAGGGTTGACTCTAGAGAAGACGAACATTGAATTCGACACTGAACGTGTGCTTCCCTTTCTCCTCAAAAGTTTCCACGAAAAATAGTGATCCTCAAAAAAATCATTGCACGATCGCCATGTACACCGGCATGCCGACCGTGATGTTCAACGGAAACGTCACTCCGAGTGCCATGGGAATGTAGAGCCCCGGATCGGCTTCGGGAGCAGCGAGCCGCATGGCCGCGGGCACGGCGATGTACGAGGCACTCGCGGCCAGCACCGCGAACACGAAGCGGTTACTCACGTCATCGGTGATGAACTGCGAAAGCACGGCGACGGCGCAGCCGTTGAAGAGCGGCACGAGGATCGCAAAGCCCACCATGAGCGCTCCGTAGTTCAGGCAGCTCCGGATCCGGTTAGCGGTGAGCATTCCCATTTCCAGAAGAAAGATCGCGAGGAATCCTTTGAAGATGTCCGTCGTGAAGGGTCTGATTCCTTGTGCCTGTTTGGTGTCGGCAACGAAGCCGATGAGAAGACTTCCCAGGATGATGAGCACACTGCTGTTGGTGAAGGAGTGTCGGATGACTTTCCCCAGACCTTCGGTCTCGGTTTTTTTCTTCTGCCACTTCCGCATGAGAGTTACCCCGACGATGATCGCGGGTGCTTCCATGAGTGCCATCACGGCCACCATGTGGCCACTCATGCGAAGCTGTTTGGATTCGAGGAAGGCGGTGGCGGCGACGAAGGTCACCGCACTCACCGAACCGTAGGTCGCGGCGACGGCGCCGGCGTTCTCTGCGCCGAGTTTATTTTTCAGGAGAAAGAAAACATAGAGCGGGATCACCAGTGCGATCCCCACGCCGAAGGCCAGCGACCGCAGAATCTCTGCGGTGATACCTTGATGGGCGAGCTCCTGGCCTCCGTTAAAGCCGATCGAAAAAAGCAGATACAACGAGATGAACTTCACCGTCTGCGCCGGTACCTCGAGGTCACTCTTCACCACAGTCGCGACGATCCCCAGGACGAAGAAGAGGAGCGTGGGATTCGTGAGGTTAGAAAGAAGGAGGTCTGCGTTCATCGCAGACCTGCCTGAAGGGCGAAGTAGAAGAGAACGAGGAACCACCCCGTGTACCAGGTTACTGTGTTAATCATGCGTCTTCTCCTTGGGCTTTCGAGTAAGCGGGTTTTCCGTCAAAGTCCTGAAGTTTTTCGACGTGGACCCATTTCAGTTTTAGCTCGGTGATCCGGAACAGAAGGTCGTAGATCTGGCGGTCCGAGATCTCTTTTCCGTTCCGGTTGATGAAGCGGCAGCGCCAGTGGTTGACGCAGCTCGTGTGCGTCTCTCCCGGGAAAACTTTGGTCCCGCGGTTGGAAATCATCTTCAGGCGCATCGCCGTGTTATCCGCGACGTGCTCGAGGATTCCACCAAGATCCCCGGGAGTGCCGTTGAACTCGAGGAAGATGTCCGCCCCCTGGACCTGGGTGTGTGTCTTCGGAGTGCCGGTGAGCTTCGTTAAAACTTTTCTCACGTCGACGGTTTCCTTCGTGGCTTCGGCCCGCACGGTCGCTCTCCCGAGGTTCCGGATGACTTCTTCAGTGAAGGCATTTGTGCCGATCGCGCGGGTGTCTCCGGCGATGTCCCGGGTCTGGGTTTTTTCATTCTCCCAGGTGAGCCGAACCGCGGCTTCAATCTTCGCCGCCGCTTCGAACTCCCCGAGGTGCTTTAACATCATCACTCCGGAGAGGATGGCAGCGGTGGGATTGATCTGATCTTTTCCGGCGTACTTCGGCGCCGATCCGTGCACGGCTTCGAAGATCGCCGCGTGCTCGCCGATGTTGGCCGATGGCGCGAACCCGAGGCCTCCGATCAGGGCGGAGGTGAGATCACTCAGAATATCGCCGTTCATGTTCGTCGTGACGATGACTTCAAACTGCTCAGGTTTTTTCACGAGCTGGTGAGCGCAGTTGTCGACGATGATGTGCTGGGCTTCGATCTCCGGGTAGTCCTTCGACACTTCCTCGAAGACCTTCTTAAAGAGGCCCTCGGTGAACTTCATGATGTTCGCTTTCGTCGCGCAGTGAATTTTCTTTTTCTTCTGGGTCCGCGCGTACTCGAAGGCGTAGCGGATGATCTTCTCGCATCCCGGGCGCGTGATGATCTTCAGGCACTGGGCAACTTCCGGCGTCTGCATGTGCTCGATTCCGGCGTAAAGATCCTCGACGTTTTCCCGGACCATGACGATGTCGAGGTTCCTCCCAGAGTAGGGAGTTGCCACACCTTTGTACTCGGAGACGGGACGGATGTTCGCGAAGGTTTCGAAGAGTTTCCGGAGAGTCACGTTGGCGGACTTTTCTCCGAAGCCCACCGGAGTTTCGAGGGGGCCCTTCAGCACACACTTCGTGCGGTTGATGGAGTCGATGGTTTCCTGCGGGACTCCCGAAGGAATGCCTTGCTTGAAGACACTGGCACCGGCGTGGCGGGTTTCCCACTCGATGGAGGCTCCAGCGGCGGCGATGATTTTCTGAGTTGCAGCGATGACCTCCGGGCCAATGCCGTCTCCGGGGATGAGTGTCACGAGGTGAGTTTTTTTCATGGGTTATTCCTTAGTGAGCGAAAGAGGTGATGTGTTCTTGTTGGTTCGCGTGGAGATCGGGCTCGACCTTTTTCCGGAGGTCCCGGTGGAAGAAGGCGAGGACGAAGAGGATGACGTAGAGGATGAGGTGTTGCATGAGAGGCTCCTTTTGAGAAAGTTTACAACTCAGGAGGTTTTTGGAAAAATAGATAAAAAACCACAAATGTATTGGATAAAACAATGAATTGGTTGAACTATCATCACCTCTTTTATTTCTACAACATCGTCGAGTTCGGTTCCGTCTCGAAGGCCGCAGCCGAACTGCGCATCGGGCAGCCGACGCTGAGTTCGCAGCTCAAAGAACTCGAAGGACGGATGGGCCAGCTCTTCGAGCGGCGCTCAAGAAGTCTCATCCTCACGGAGCGCGGGAAAGTGGTGTATAAGTACGCCAAAGATATTTTCTCCCGTGGCAACGAACTCCTGGGAGTTCTCGAGCGCGGGGAATTAGCACTTCAGCGGGAACTGTCGTTCGGGGCACAGGAAGGTGTGCCGAAGGCGATCATCGCCAAGACCCTCGACCGATTGAAGAGCACAACGGATCTGAAGATCCGGGTTCACGAAGGGGAAGCTCCGGTACTCCTCGATCTTTTACTGGCGGGGAAGCTCGACGTCGTGGTCTTCGATCACGAGCTTTCTCACACGGGAGGCACCGTTCTCTACCTCACAGTGGGAGAGGAAAGAGTCGGCTTCTGGGGAGAAAAAAGATTCCGAACCCTTGCGAAGAAATTTCCTGCGTCCCTCGATCATGTGCCGATGATTCTCCCGGGAGTGGGCCACCCGCTCCGTCAGGCGGTGGAAAACTTTTTCATGCGGAATGATTTGAAGCTCGAGATCTCGATCGAAGCCCCGGACACGGCACTGATCAAAGAGCTGGGAAGAAATGGGTCCGGTGTCGTGGCACTAGGAGAAGAAACAGTTCGGGCGTGGGTTGCGGCGAAGGGTCTCCACTTCATTGGGTACCTTCCGGAGAAACAGAAGTACTCGCTGGGGATTCAGAAGAAATTTTTGAAGGATCCACTGGCGGAGTTTATTCTGAAGGAGTTTCGGAAAAAATAAGTACAGGAGGCAGTTTCCTGCCTCCCGCTTCTTTCTAGTGATGCTTTTCCAGATTATTCGGTTTCAATTGCTTGGCGTGGTTCGCGGCACCCATCTGTTCACTCATGAGTTTCCCAGCTGCCGTTTGAATCTTATTCTTGAGACCTGAAACGACGCTGTCTTTTCCTGCCATGAGAGCATCGAATCCATCCTGCGCCACAATCGCCGGGTCTGCTTTCGCTGCTTCACCAGCAGGTGTATCGAGCATGTGTCCACGGGCGAAGAACTCTGTTTCTGTTGCCCCCGGCTGAAGGGCGGTGATCGTCACATTTCTTCCCATGTCTTTCATCTCATAGTGAAGCGCTTGCGAGAACGACTGAAGAAAGGCTTTCGTTGCGGCGTAGATCGCGTAATAAGGTCCAGGCAATTCTCCGGCGATGGATGAAGTGATGAGAAGTTTTCCTTCATCTCTGGCAGAGAATCCTTTCACGAATTTTTTCGCGAGGAAGGCGGTGTTCACGATGTTGAGGTTCATCATGCGCAGTTCCTCATCCCAGTTCGTTGAGATGAATTCTCCGCCCACGCCGACGCCTGCGTTCAGAGCGACAACGTCAATTGTTCTTCCGAAATTCTGAACCTGGTCAAAGAGAGATTCTGCGCCTTCGAGGGTGGAAAGATCCGCCTGGATCTCCGTTACTTCCACACCAAGACCTCGCAGGGCCTCGCCGGCTTCAAAGATCTCGTCGTTTTCTGAATTGACGATGAGATCGTAGCCGTTTTTGGCAAAGATTTTCGCGAGCTCGAGCCCAATCCCGCTCGAGGCTCCGGTGATTAATGCTAATTGATTCATATCATTCTCCTTAGTGGAATTTCAGGACGACCTTCGTGAAATCGTCCTTGTTTTCATTGAACTGTTTGTACGCCTCAGGACCGTCATCGATCCGGATCCGGTGACTGATCACAAACGAGGGATCGATTTCTCCTTTCTCGATTCTTTCAAGAAGAGGCTTCATGTATCTTTGCGTGTGCGTCTGTCCCATCTTGAGTGTCAGACCTTTTCCGAAAGCGGCACCGAAAGGGAATTTGTCGAGAAATCCTCCGTAGACTCCCGGAATGGAAACTGTCCCGGCTTTTTTACAGGCCTGGATCGCCTGGCGAAGAGCATCCGGGCGGTCTGTTCCGATTTTGACTTTTTGTTTCACGGTATCGATGGCGTTAAGTACTGTGTGCCCGTGGGCCTCGAGTCCTACGGCATCGATGCACGAGTCGGGACCGCGACCTCCGGTGAGAAAGCGCAGCTGATCAGTGATCGCATCGTCTTCTTCAAAATTGATGGTCTCGCAGCCAAAGGAGCGGGCCTTATCAAGGCGGGTTTTGATGTGATCAATCGCGATCACTCGCCCCGCACCGAGGAGGAAGGCACTCTTCATCGCGAGAAGACCTACAGGACCAGCGCCCCAGACGGCGACAGTATCACCGCGTTTGATGTGACAATTTTCCGCGGCCATGTAGCCGGTCGGAAAGATATCTGAGAGAAACAGGACCTGATCATCAGTGAGACTTTCCGGAACCAGAAGGTGATTGGTATCAACGAAAGGGACGCGGATGTATTCGGCTTGTCCGCCGGCGTATCCTCCGTACATGTGGGAGTAACCAAAGAGTCCCGAACCCGAGTAGCCGTAAAGTTTTTCCGGAATCATGAAATTCGGATTGGTGTTATCGCACGCAGAAAATTCCTGGTCTTCACAGTGCTGACAGTGTCCGCAACCGATGTCGAAAGGGATCACTATCCGGTCGCCAACTTTTACATCGCGGACCAGAGGGCCAGTCTCCACAACGATTCCCATCGTTTCATGCCCCATGATGTCTCCTTTCTCCATCGTCGGAATGACCCCGTTATAAAGGTGAAGATCCGATCCACAAATCGCAGAAGAGGTGACCTTAATGATGGCGTCGTGAGGATTGAGGATGTGCGGATCATGAACGTGTTTTACGGCAATGTGATGCTTACCTTCCCAGCAGAGTGCTTTCATAGTTATTCCTTCGTTAGTGTTTGTGTTGTGAGATTTCTTCGCGGCCACTTGGCTGGCCTTTCGTCGTGGCGATCTCGCCGGTCTCCATGAGCTGCTTCATGCGCTTCAGGAAAATGTTCATCAGAGTGGAAGGTCCGTCTTCACGGAAGTGAATCTTATCGAACACCGCTTCTGCGGTGATGACGGTTCCTTTGTTCATCGCGGGAGAAAGGAGAAAGATCAGTTTTCCCGGATTTTTTCCCGAGTTTTTCCAGATGATGCGATGGCCATCTTTTTCTGATGCATCTGTCTCAAGCTTTAGTCCGAGGAAATTTTCAACTTTCGCGGGGATGTCCTTGAGGACTTTTTCCACGTTCTCCTGGTCTTTGCAGAAGGCAACAATATCCTCCAGAGAATTTGTCACGGTCGCACTGGCGAAATAGCCGTGCTCCCGGTCCAGCTGGGGAACCCCGGGTGTCTGTCTTGATTGTGAGGAGGGAATATATGAGGTGTCCAAACGAAACTCCTTGGTATGAATTGATAACGAAAGGGGAATTGCAATAGCAACGCCAAGACATTACGAATCATGAAGGAAATTGTTGGGTATGATTACTTGAGAAGTTTCAGAGCAAGAGCAGAGAACTCGTGTGACTGGAGAAGGGCAGATCCGGCAGCAGAGACTTTAATTTCGTTTCTGATCTTCTCAGAAGTTTCGAAGGCGAAGTCAGCATCCATGCGCGTAGACTGAGCGGCTGACTCATTCAATCTACCTGTATCAAGGTTGCTGACGGTCGATTGTAAACGGTTCTGATACGAGCCCAGGTTCGCTCTGGTCTTCGAAAGGTTCTGGATCGCTGTATCGATGTAGTTCAGGTTCAATCGCGCTTCCTCGGCCGTTGGGATAGAGGAGTCGACGATTTGAAGATTGAACTCACTGACGATCATGCTTGAGCGGTCAATGTTCATCGTCGAGAGAGAGTCAGCATTCGTCCCGATCTGGAACGAGCGCTGCTTGGTGCTGCGGAAGAGGTTATCACCCATGAACTCCGCCGACTGAGTCATGCGCTCGATCTCAGAACGGAGTTCCATGTATTCATGGTTGAGATTTGATCTGTCGCTGTCCTGGAGGTGACCGTTCGCTGCCTGGATAGAGAGTTCCTTCAAACGAGTAAGCATGCTGCCCACTTCGTTCAATGTTCCTTCCGCAATCTGGAACTCAGAGATTGCGTCGTTAGCGTTTCTCATCGCTTGGTAATTTGATCTGATTTCTGATTTGTTTTTGGCACCGATCGCGAGTGATGCAGCGTCGTCGCTGGCATTTCTCACGCGCGTACCTTGAGCAAGTTTGCCCGAAGCACTCTCGACGTGTTTGCTATGCTCACTCATCGAGCGATGAGCTTGCAATGCAGAGATGTTAGTATTAATACGCATCAATCAGTCATGTAACTCTTCCTTGAAATAGTTTTGCTTCCTCGCAAAATCCATGCGAGAAAACCCACTAACTGATCGGAAGTACTAGGCAAAAGGTTGAGGAAATTCCCGACCAGATGGTTTCGCTCGAATTCCTAAACTTAAGGTTTTAGGGCCCTTTGGTCTGGTATTCTAATCCCCTGAATATGCGTGCCCAAAGTTTTGTGAAGGAGCCCTTGAAAAAGCACTGTCGAAAGATTGATGACTAACTAAATTAAAGTGAGAATTTTCTGTCGAAATTTCAGTCAGCTAGTGTCGAAAAAATGATGAGTGATCTATCTCGAAACAGAGAGAAAAAATAAACTTTAAGATAATAATTCGATGGTTCAGTGGAGTCAGGTGCCAGCACACTTTCAAAAATGAACTTTATGAGTGTGATGATCATCGAAGTTTCGACATTTTTTCTGGAGCATTCTATGTAAATTTCATGCCACGAAAGCCCATCATCCGCTCTCACGAGCATTACTATCATCTCACTTCACGCTCGAATAATCGGGAAGACTTCTTTGTCTCGCTCGATAATTTCTGGAGGATATTCACTCTGAATTTGAGAAAGCTCCAGATAGAGTATGAATTGAAGATCGCCGCTTTCGTCATCATGGATAATCATTTTCATTTACTGCTCATGTCTCCGAAGGAAGATATTGATCGAATCATGTACTTCCTCATGAAGAGCTTGAGCACGCAGATTCGCAAGGAAACTGGTCGTATCAATAAAATTTTCGGTGGGAGATACAAAGGATGTCTCATCGAGGATGAGTCTTATATACTCAACGTTTATAAGTATATTTATCGCAATCCAGTCAAAGCAGGGGTTTGTCATCGAGTTGAGGATTATCGCTTCAGCTCTTGGCAAAGGTCTGCTGTGATCATGGAAA
>CANGAC010000102.1 GCA_947451425.1 Bacteriovoracaceae bacterium
AAACGATTTATTCCCGGTGCGATTGCCGTTGGATCATTTACCTTCACGATGACCGCACTCCCCGGAACTCCCGCGATTCAGAATGCTATCCCTATGCCATATTTCGGAACTACGACTTTTGCGGCCCCAGGTCTGGGAATTATCGCCAGTATTATCATGGGTGGTCTGGGTCTTATGTGGATGACGTGGCATGCGAAATCTTCAAAGGCCGAAGCAGTTGAATCTTACCAGGCACTCTCAAGTGAGAACCTCCCGAATTTCTGGCTCGCGATGGCACCGCTCTTTATCGTGATCGGGATGAACTACCTCTTCTCTGAAATTCTCATTCCGAAATGGGACACGGAATATCTTTCGATGCCGGTCTTTGGAACCGCTTCAATTAAAGGGATCAAGGGCCTCTGGGCGATTATTATTTCTCTCGTCATCGCGATCCTCTTCATCCTTGGGACACTTCGCCGGTACAACAACAAGATGATCGATTCCATCAACAGCGGAACCATGGGCTCGCTTCTTCCCATCTTTAACACGGCTTCAGAAGTTGGTTATGGCGCCGTGATTGCGTCTCTTGGGTCATTTGCGATACTTAAGGAAGCCGTACTCGGTATCTTCCCTTCTAACCCGCTCATCTCTGAAGCCGTTGCCATCAACGCCCTTGCCGGTATCACTGGTTCAGCTTCGGGTGGTATGAGTATCGGTCTGGAAGTCCTTGGAGCACGCTATCTCGAACTCGCTAACCAGATGAATATTTCCCCGGAACTCCTCCACCGCGTGGCCTCACTCTCATCCGGTGGTTTTGATACACTTCCCCACAATGGTGCCGTGATCTCACTTCTTGCGATCTGCGGTCTTACCCACAAGCAGTCCTATCTTGATATCTTCATGGTTGCGGTTGCGGTCCCGGTTGTAGCAACAACAGCTGTCATCATGCTGGGTTCCATGTTCGGAAGTTTCTAGGACATAGCTTAATCCCTATACCATTCATACCTTCCATTGCCTTATAGACTTAGGGCAATGGAGCTAGATTCCTCCTATATGGAGGTCTCATGAAACATCTTATTCTTCTTTCACTTTTTTTACTCTCTGCGGGAGCTTTCGCGAAAGGCTTCACCTGTGAACGCCATCAGGGAAAATCCGTCACGACCATCCGGATTGAGAACGGCGATTATCTGGTGATGTATCGCTGGAATGGAAGTTTCCCGACAGAAGAATCTTTTCAGGGGAAAGTGACTTCGCAATTTATTCACGACTCCATCACTCTCTACACGTTTCACGATTTCATCAATCCAGGAAATGATGTGGAATTCACTCACTATGGTGTTGTTGGGGATTTTGAAGATCAGCGCTTCGACTGCAGCGAAATCTAATTCCAGACGCAATTTTATTTGATTCAAAATGAGCTGAGTTCAAGGAAGCGAGGATATCCTGACTGAGACGTACGAGTAGTACGTCGCAGGGAAAGGATAACGAAGCTGACGACGAAATCAGCCATTTTCAATCAAATTACTGACCCATGCCCCAGCCGCCGGTCATACTGAATGCCTCGCCGGTGATCGTATTCGCATTCTCCGAAAGGAAGAACTTCGTCATCTCTGCAATCTGCTCGGTCGAAGTAAACTTCTTGATATAAGCAGGCTTCAGCATGATCTCGGAAGCAACCTGATCTTCGGTCATGTTATTGAGCTCGGCTTGTTTTGCCAGCTGTGCACGCATGAGCGGAGTGTCCACAAATCCCGGACAAATTGTATTCACAGTCACATTGTGTTCAGCGAGTTCAATCGCCATGACTTTCGCAAGACCAATCACTCCGTGTTTTGCTGAAACGTAAGCGGCCTTGAACGGGCTCGCCACTTTTCCGTGGATGCTCGAGATATTTACGATGCGTCCCCAGTTATGCTTTTTCATGGTTGGGATGACTGTTTTTGAACAGAGGAAAGTTCCGGTCAGCATGATTGAGATCAGCTGATTCCATTTTTCGAGAGGAAAGTCTTCAACCGGCGACATGAACTGAAGACCGCAATTGTTTACGAGGATTGTAGGCTCACCGAAAGTCTTCACGGTTTGAGCGAAAGCAGCCTTAACTTTTTCTTCAGATGTGACGTCGCACTCTACGAAAGGCACGTCTTCAGTCGGTGGGCGGATGTCCCAGGACACGGCCTTGATGCCGGAAGATGAAAGGGATTTAACGATGGCGAGCCCGATTCCTGAAGATCCACCAGTCACTACGGCGATTTTTTGCATACTTAACCTCTCTGAATGAGGAAGAAATATCATGCTTTCACCCGGAGTTCCAGAGGGTCTTTGCTGGTGCCATTTTGGGGTCTGTAAAGATTCCCTCCACCTTGATAAACGGAAGTAGAGACATGATTTTTTGAATAGTATCCCGACCGAACTTAAGGAGACTGTATGAAAGTGCTATTAGTTGGAATTCTTGCCCTCGGAACATCAGTGGTATCTGCCCAGTCACTGACTAAGGCGCAGTTTGCTGCTCTTCTGCAGGCGAAAAAAGTGACGCTCGAGACGGTTAACGTCGGCATGAGTAAGTCGACCGTCACAACCTCTTCGGTCGTTCTCGAAGACGGATCAAAGTGTGCCTACACTCAGACGGCCATCCAGAGCATCCTGAAAATTGAAGCGGAAAAAATGATCGTCCTCTCCCGCGAAAACTTCGCACCGGAATTAACGCCGGCGTGTGTGGCCGCGGGCCTTCAGGCGTTCCAGGAAAATGTTATTTTCTACGAGCAGAAGCCATCTCTGACTGAAGACCTTGCAGACCTCGAAGCCAGTGACGCCCAGTCCATCAACAAGGCCGGCGATATTGTGACCATGCTGGTAAATGGAACAATCACGGCAGAAGACGGAACTGTGACCAAAGAACTCGTCACCGTGAAATACGATCTCACGAAGTCATCTTTCAAGAACATCATTCTCAGTCAGTCGCCCTCAGTCTCTGCGCAAACTTCAGAAGCTGCTGATATCGATGTGACGACGGTGAATCTGACGGATGTGGTTTTCTGTGAGAACAATGACGCCGACAACTCAGATTGTATGCGCGGGGACTTCTCTGACATTCTTTTTTAATCTGCGTTAAGGTCCTGTGGGGAGAACCCATTTCCCCCACAGGTAAATTTTGCCTTTCACCCGAATGCCTCAGGTTCCCGGCTAAAATAGTTAGGGGATCTTATGCTCTATTTTTTCCTTCTTTTTACGAAGCTCATCTATGCCCAGGTTGCGGCACCGGATTGCAATCCCATCGAGCTTGAGCGCCAGTGTTTCGCCCAGGTTTGCTCGACAGAACTTCAGACTTTATCTCTGGAAACAATTCAAGCCTCATTCGAAGCCGGGCACGAAAGAATGTCTCCGCAGCTTGAAGAAAACTTCCGGAATTTCTCAGAACAAACTCTGAGTAGTGCAGAAAGAGTAAATGGCCTTCTGACCACATTAAATCCTGCAGCACTTGCTCAGGAACTGATTTCCGACCAAACATTTCAGGGTGGAGATTTAGAGACTTTTTTTCGGTTCATGGAACCAAACGTTGGTTTCAAATTTTTTGGTCAGGAAGGTATTTACGTTGATGACATGTCTCCGGATGTAGAAACGTACAAAAAACTTTCGAACTTTTTCTGGACCGCACATTCCATTGAAGACGGCTTAAGCACTCTCAGATACATGGGAACATCAAAACTCACCCTGAGTGGCATGTCCCCGAAGCAAAAAGAGCTCGTAACGTATATCCTCGACCGAATGATCTATGACTCTCAAAACAATCCGGTGGCCCTGGCGCAGTATCAGCGCGTGAAGCAGGATTATTCTCAGAACAGAAGATTGAGTCCCAGGGTTATCAGTAACCTTTTCGGCGCGGCCCAGATGAAGGCGATGAGAGCGAATGTATTCAGACCGGAAGAAGAAAACATCCGGAATGCTGTGAGTGCTCGAATCCGCGCGTACCAAGAAACGAACTGGCAGGAAAAACTTAATGGCATTCTTCAGAGCTGTCGGGTTTATTCCCATCTGCAGGAAACGATCAGGGCGAGTCAGTCGCGGGAACAATTTCCGGCGACGGTCACCAGGACTCTAAATGACTTTGAAACTCGTTTCTATCCACTTCTTTCAGAATCCACGCGGAGACACATTTCGGGCAACATTCGCCGCGAAGACATCATTTTCGAGGAGGATCCTCAAACGAGAAATCCTTTTGAGGTCTCCCGGGATCCGGGAACTGGTCTTGCGTCGCAAATTACAAATCTAAAATTTCGCTCGGATGTAAGCTGTGGGAATGGAAGAGGAAGAGGTTCCGTTTATCATAATGATGATAAACGCGTGAGGATTTCAGAGTTCGATCTGGCCCTTGCCGGCCCCGGAGTTCTGTACCATGAACTGGGACATAGAATTTCTGCCCTTATGGCGGAAGAAGGTGCGAGCTCAGAATCAAAAAATCGGTTCCTCGCTTTGCGCGCCTGTCTTAGTTCGATGCACGGAGAATTGCCTGGTAATCCTAAATTTGCAGGGGATCAGTTGTACACGGAAGAAGACTATGCTGACTGGGTAGCAGCGAAAGCATCCGCAACTCCACTGAGAACTTTTTGCTCGCTCCAAATGCTCCTGGGTTCCCCAACTCGTTCGATGTACGATTCGCGTAAAAGCGACTGCCATTCGAATGAATTGTTCCGGCATCTCCACGTCATGTTGAACCAGAATCAAACTCTCCCCGGACCCTGCCGCGATCTCATCTCCTCAAGACCTGAGCAGCCGCGGGCCTGTGAACTATGATTTATATTTTCCTGTTTCTTACAAACGTCTACGCAAACACTTTCGAACTAAAAGATTCTCATGCCCGCTTCAAGCTAACCGTTACTCCTACGGAAGTGTCGTTCTCGTCCGAAAATCTGAGGGACAAAATAGCCGTCACTTCCTGTAACCTCGGTCTGGCCAGGGAGCTGAATGCGGAGATGTTACAGGCGATCCACGGCAAAGGCGAAATGAAGGGAGTGTCTCTCGACGGGGGAAAACCGGAAGGAGTGGTTCCCGGGATGCTTGACCTCAGGATGATCAGATTTTTTCAGAAATCCCGGAAGAATTGTCCTGAGACTATTCCCATTCAATAGTTCCCGGTGGTTTCGACGTGATATCATACACGACACGCGTGATGCCTTTCACTTCATTACAAATACGTGACGAAACTTTATTGAGAAAGCTCCAGGGAAGTTCAGTCACGGAAGCCGTCATCCCATCCTGCGAGTTCACCATTCTGAGAGCAATGACTTCTTCGTACGCTCGTCCATCACCTTTAACTCCTACCGTTTTCACGGGAAGAAGAACTGTAAACGCCTGCCAGGTGGAATCGTAAAGTTTGTGTTCTTTTAGTTCTTCGAAAAGAATCTGATCCGACTCCTGAACCTTCCGGATGGAATCAGCAGAAAGTTCGCCCAGAACTCTGACACCGATGCCCGGCCCCGGGAAAGGATGCCGATAGACCCAGTCACGCTGTAGACCCAGTTCCATGCCCATCGAACGGACTTCGTCCTTAAAAAGATACCGAAGCGGCTCTAAAAGCTTCAGGTGCATTCTTTCCGGAAGGCCCCCGACGTTATGATGAGATTTAATCGTAACGGATTTTCCGCCCTTCTGGTGGGGAGAGAGTGATTCGATCACATCCGGGTAAAGTGTTCCCTGAAGGAGATATTCGAACTTGATTCCATGAGAAGCCTCAAATTCGTGAACTTTCTTTTCAAAGACTTCAATGAAAGTCTTACCAATCGTCTTTCTTTTCTGTTCCGGATCTTTCTGGCCATGAAGAGCTTTCAGGAACATCTCTTTGGCATCAATGATCTCAATATTGAGATTGGTTTTTTCCTGAAGCAAGTTGATGGTGTGGTAATCCTGCGGGCGAAGAAGTCCATTATCCACGAAGAAACAATAGAGATCATCTTTCAGTACTGTTTCACAAAGAGTGGCCGCCACCAGCGAATCCACGCCACCGGAAAAAGCGCAGAGAACCTTCTTACCTTTGACGGCACGTGCTTCTTCAAGCGAAGTCTCAAGCATGGTTCTGGAAGACCAGTCCTGCTTAAGACCTGCAATATTATTTAAAAAGAAACTGAGAATCTCTTTTCCATGAACTGTGTGATTAACCTCAGGGTGAAACTGAAGCCCGAGGACGGGACGATATTCGTGCTTAATTCCGGCAGTAAGACCATTCTCACTCTGGAAGATCAGTTTAAAATCTTTCGGGAGAACACTTACGTGATCGGAGTGACTCATCCACACATCACTCTCTGCGGGACATCCCGGAATCAGAAATCCTGGAACCGTTCTGAGTTTTGCGAGTCCATACTCGCCCTGAACACCTTTCTCCACTTTCCCCTGAAAAAACTGCCCCATGATCTGCATGCCGTAGCAAATGCCTAATACAGGCAAATTCTCATCAGAGAAGAATGATGAATAGTCGGTAGTGTCCTCGAAGACGCTCTGTGGGCCACCGGAAAGAACGAGTGCCTTGGGCTTTGTTGTCTTGATACGCTGAAGACCTTCTTCGACCGTTATAATCTCAGAAGTAAAACCAAGCTCCCGGAATTTTCTCGTGATGAGCATGGTGTACTGAGAGCCGAAATCAACAATCCAGACGGAACTTTTCATCTTAAACCTGACGGTAGTTAGGAGCTTCTTTGGTAATGATCACGTCGTGCGGATGAGATTCCTTCAGGGAAGCCGAAGTGATCTTGATAAATTTCGCACGCTCTTTTAATTGCTTCATGTCGGGTGCACCCACATATCCCATGCCCGCGCGGATCCCGCCCACGAGATGAAAAAGATTTGTGCCAAGGGATCCGCGATAAGGAACCTGTCCTTCAATCCCCTCCGGAACGAGCTTGGAAACTTCTTCCACGGCACTTTGCCCGTAGCGATCTTTCGATCCTTTCTCCATCGCACCCAGAGATCCCATGCCACGGTACATTTTATAGGCGCGGCCCTGATAGAGAACCATTTCACCCGGAGCTTCATCAGTTCCCGCGAACAATGATCCGATCATGACGGTCGAAGCACCTCCAGCGAGGGCCTTCACGATATCACCGGAGAATTTAATCCCTCCGTCAGCGATGAAAGGAATCCCAGCTTTTTCACAGGGCTTTTTACAATCGAAGATCGCCTGCATCTGAGGGACACCGATTCCTGCGATCACGCGGGTGGTACAAATTGAACCTGGGCCAATTCCGACCTTGATGCCGTCGACACCTGCGGCGATGAGGTCTTCACACGCTTTAGCCGTAGCTACGTTGCCGGCAACGACATCCACTTCTTTATTCATTTTCTTGATCGCCTTCACCATTTCGATAACACCCTTCGAGTGTCCGTGGGCAGTGTCGACAACAAGAGCGTCCACACCGGCCTTGATAAGGGCCGTAGCGCGACTGAGTTCCTTATCCCCCACTCCGACAGCTGCGGCCACGCGGAGGCGTCCGAATTGATCTTTATTAGAAAGCGGATAGGCGATGGTCTTCTCGATATCTTTAATGGTGATGAGCCCGCGGAGTTGTCCCTTTTCATTCACCACCGGAAGTTTTTCCACCCGATGCTGCTGGAGAATTTCTTTGGCCTTCTCGAAGTTCGTTCCTTCCGGAGCGGTCACGAGATTTTTCGACGTCATCACGTCTTTTACTTTTTTAGAAGTGTCGGAAACAAACCGGAGATCGCGGTTGGTAATCATTCCCACCAGCTTCTTGTCATTATCCACAACAGGAAAACCGGAGATCTTATATTTTTTCATGAGATCAAAAAGTGCGGAGATCGATTGCTCTGGAGTCACCGTGAAAGGATCGAGGATCATTCCTGACTCGTATTTTTTCACTTTCTCCACTTCGAAGGCCTGCTCTTCCGGAGTGAGGTTCTTGTGGATGACCCCAATGCCGCCCTCCTGGGCCATCACGATCGCTGTGCGGGATTCTGTGACAGTATCCATGGCACTCGAGACAATCGGGATATTCATCGTAATGTTGCGGGAAAAACAGGTTTTAAGATCGACTTCGGTGGGGAGGACTTCTGAGTAGTTTGGGACTATCAAAACATCATCATACGTCAGAGCTGAATCTTCAGTATAAAACATAAAAGCCATCCTTTTGATTTAGCAAAAGGATAGCTGAAATGGTTAGTGATTGTATCGGGGAAAGCGAACTATATGCGCAGAACGTAGCCGAGGTTCTTAAGCGTTTTAATGTGAGTCGAAAACGGTTTGAGCTTACGGCGGAGGTTCGAGAAGTGAGTGTCGAGGTTGTTCACTTCAACATGCACATCTTTCCAGAGCATATGGATCAGGTCGTCTTTGTGGATCACACGATTCGGATTCTGCGAGAGAACCAAAAGAAGTTGATACTCTTTAGGCGTCAAACGGACGGCCTGGTTGTTAAGAATGACTTGATGACCATCGAGGTCGATGACCAAATCCTTGAACTTAATAACCTTATTATTCTGGAGATTTCTCTTCGAGAGAGAGACGCGGTTGCGAATTCTCGCAACGAGCTCTTCAGTTTGAACGGGTTTAATAAGAAAGTCGTCGGCACCAATCTCAAGACCCTTTACCCGGGAACCCATGTCTGAGTCACCAGTGAGAAAGAGGACCGGAAGATTAGACTTCGCTCTTTTTACTTCTTCATAAACCTGGAAACCATCTTTGCCAGGAATATGGAGATCGAGAAGAATTGCGTCCGTGTGATTGTTACGGATGAATTCAAGGCCCTTATCCGGCTCAGTGAATGTTTCCAGAGTGAACGAGTCCGAAAGTGAGCTCGATAGCACTTCGAGGAGGTCTTTGTTGTCGTCGATGATTGTCACATGCATTCTGTTCTTTTCCATGCGGGTATATTAAGGCTCCTACAGGTAAAAGATGAACTCAAGATTTCTTAATTCTTACAAATGTTGTGACAGAAACGAAAAAACCATTGGATATCGGTGGCTTGACAGCAAATTAAGGTGTCATTAATATATCCGACCTAAACGCTAGTAACTCTTTAAATCTTCGATCAGGCTATTGAGCTCTTTCGGGTACTTAGGCTGTTCGAAGGACTTTCTCTTAAGGGAGTCCTCAAACTCAGGATCTAACTTCTTAGGGGCCACGGGAATGGGCATGGCGGCCCGTGGAGCGTAGGAAGCAGGCATCCGGACGCCTGAAACTGGTTTCCAGCTCGTCCCAATATAACGGATCGGAGCGTGAGAAGGGGCCATGAGTTTAGCTCTTTTCGCAAAATATTTGTGGGCACTTCCACTCACAGAGGCAGGAAGGCGATTGGTTTTGATGAAAATGATCTCGCCTTTTTTCGGCGTTTCTTCAACCGAAGCAATTCCCCTTGTAGGAACAACTTCTTTTAGTTTTTCCGGGAGCTGTTTGAATTCTCCGAGAGCAACGTTGAGTGAACTGAGTCCGACTTTCGTCGGAGCACGAGGCACGCCTTCTTCTTTTTCCGGATCCACGAGAGTGAACGTGCCGGCTGGAACTGTGTATTTCAAGTTACGATCAAGGACGTTTGATACTTCCACGTCGCCATTCACGACAAGAAACTGCGAGCGGCTGGTGGCCTGATCGAACGTCGCGATGAACTCACCCTTCCAGTAATTCGCGTGACCGTTCGCCGTTGTGAGAGCGAGAGGAAAGCGGCCGTTCATACACTGAATCCAGGTCTTCCCGCGCTTCAACTGGACTGAGCGATCGAAGAACTTGAGATGCGTTCCCCCGATCAGGTGATAAGTGGCATCGTAGTAATCATTCAGTGTAATCGAGCCACCCTCTTCCACCATCACTTCGGATTTATCCTCGAGGTGATCGTCGATTTTCAGAGACGTGGTTTTCCCATCTGCTTTAACGACAAAAACGGAGCCGTTAATCTCCGTGACTTGTGCTACCGGCTTCGCCCACAGGGGAAAAGCGAGAAAAGCGAGAAGGAAAAGACTACTTTTTGACTTTGTAATGTATGTCTTCATAGTACCTGCTTAAAAGTTTCCATTCTTCAGTGTTACGATATTTCAGGCGGAACTCTTCAACAGTCGCGAGGAATTTCTTGTGCTCGCCCTGTTGATATTGAGACAGAGCAAGCCAGAGCTTCGCTCCTCGATAGAATTCAGATTTAGGATGAGTCGAGACCAGTCGGGACAGATGTTTTTCTGACCAGTCAAAACGTTTCCCCGTTTCAAATGCGGCAACACCCGCACCAAAAAGAACGCGGTCATCGACAATTTTGTGTTTCGGAAAACGATCAATCAGCTCGTTGTAAAACTGAGCGGCTTTTTCGTAGTTCTTGAAATGGAGTTCTTTCTCACCGATGGCGAGGAGTTTTTCCGGAGACCATTTGTAGACATCAAAATTCACCAGATCATCCGCATTCATCTGAGGGACGCTGGCGATTTTTCTTCCTGCTCCCTGGGCCTGGGCCGCGAAGAATTTGCTCTTCGATTCCACTTCAGAGAGTTTGTACTCAAGGTCAGAAACCTTCGTGCGAAGGAGACGATTTTCTTTTGCGAGGGCCAGGGCCTTCTTCTCAAACTGAAGCTGCTCTTCCCACTGCCCTTTAAATCCGAGATGGACCTTCTCTACCTTCCAGCAATAGAAGCCGACGGCAGAAGTCACAACCAGAAAAACAAAAAACATTTTCATGCGATCACCCTCAAATGGGCCGACAATGGCACACTCCTTTATCGGTCAGGCGGACGATTTCTTTAGGTATTAAAGATTTCACGCCCTCCGGACGATAAGCACTGAAGGAGATCCCCCCATATGCACTTTCGCACTCTTATGATTGTAGGCCTTCTGGTATCCGGTATGACCTGGGCCCAAGGCAGAAAACCCGCTGTAGAAGACTTCGTAGGAATCGAAATTGAGCACCCGGAACCGACTCCCCAGCCCTCTGAATCCCTCGTGAACCTTGAAAAAGACAT
>CANGAC010000103.1 GCA_947451425.1 Bacteriovoracaceae bacterium
CGCTTCCTGGCGGCCCTTCTCACGCTGGGGAAAAATAAACACACATTGAAACTTGGAAAGCGACTCAAAGACCGGCCCTGGGATGAATTTCTTTCCGCCTGCAAAGACCTGAGTGTCTCAGCAGCTCTTGATCATGACCTCCTTCAGGTTCAGGGGCCGCTCTATCTGAACAAAAAACTTACGATTGATTGCCAGCGCACGACCCAGTTTGCCACTGCATTTGATATCATCCTGGAAGAAGGAAACGTTGTCCCGGTAAATCTGGAGAGTTCGGAAAGTTACTGGAAGATGAATGCTCCCCTGAAGATGGCGATTCATTCCCATTCTTCATATGAGATCCCGGCCGACTGGAGCAGCGCCAGTTATCCTCTGGCATTTGCGGCGATAAATCAGGAAATATTTTTCCCAGGCCTGCGATTTGATTCCTATCAGGCGGACGCAAAATTCCTTCAGGTACTCCAGGACTTCGCCCATGTAAAAATCTCCGATGAGGGGATAAGTGTAGGGCCTTATGCTCACGACAAACAGATTCGTCTCAGCATGAGCGATTGTCTTGATTTATTTCCCGCCATGGTTTTTCTGGCCGCACACTTGAATGGAAAACACGAACTTACCGGACTTTCTAATCTCATCCACAAAGAGAGTAACCGCCTGGAAGAGATGTGCCGATTGCTTCAGGCCTTTGAAAGAAAATATGAAGTGAAGGGTGAAGTTCTCACCATCGAAGGCCACTCCAGAATCATCGGCGAAAAGCATCTCACACTCCCGGATGATCACCGGATCGTGATGACCGCTGCCCTCTTTCTTCGTCATCACAATGGTGGGACTATTGATCAGCCGGACTCTGTTGCAAAATCTTATCCACGTTTTTTTGAGCTTTTTCATTGAGGTAAAAATGTTAGTGCGATTCCTGGTTCTGAGTTTTTTTCTGATGAGTTTTTCTTTTGCTGAAGTCGGAGAAATTCTTTCCCTGAAAGTAAGCCAGGATGCCTACCTCGTTCGGGGAACGGAGAAAGTCCTTCTCACAACGGGAACCCTCCTTGAAGTCGGTGACCGGATCCATACGGAAAAGGCGCATGTCGTTCTGATTCTCTATCCCAAAATCCAGATGAGTGTTGCCTCTGGTTCTGAAATTCTGATTTCGAAGCACATGGTTGAAGAAGCTGGTGAAACGGAGAAGACCGAATCACTCGTGGAACTCGTCCGAGGTCTCATCCGCATTCAGGTCACCCGAGATGAAAATGAAGAAGTTCAGCAGAAAGTAGAAGCCAATGGTGTGGCGTTTGCTGTTCGCGGGACTGAATACGAAGTCTCCTCAACGGATGATGATGCCGAACTTGATGTGATGGAAGGTGAAGTTGAAGTTTCTTCCCCATATGTTCAGACTTTTGTCCCGGAGATCGTGAAACCCAATCAGGGTTTCAAGTTTGAGAGGAAGGCGAAAAAATTTAACCGGCGTGCCATGCGTGAGCGCCTGAGAGACAATCGTTTCATGCAAAAGCAGGACGTCCGTCGCTTCTGGAAAGAGCAGCGGAAGGACAGATTCCTGGCAAAGAAACGACCAAAGACAGGTCTGACTGATGACAAGAGACAAGAAAGACGTCAGATCAGGGCCGAGAGACGTGCGGAAAAGAAAGGGAACAGGAGGCGCTAGGCTTCCTGTTCCCCTGAGAATTACTCTTCGATTTCTTCGTCGTCAGCAGTAGATCCTTTTCCAGAATCCATCTGAGATGATGAATCGGATGAATCCATTGTTGAGCCTGAGCCCATGCTTGAACTCGAAGATGTGCCTTTGCGGTCCTGCTCCATTTGAGCATCTTCAGTCGATGTGGATGTACCGGTTCTCATTCCCGAACCTGTACCAGTGCTCGCATCAGAACCCATCGTCGAGCTTGAGCTTGTTCCAGTTCCCATTGATGTAGAATCAGGCGCTGATGTTGAAGATGATGTTGCTGTGTTAGCGAGGGCAGGAAGCGCAAAAGCCGCCACTACCAGTGATGTCCAGATTAACTTTTTCATGAAACCTCCATGTGTTTAAACAAGCTACTGCTTGAGAGTAAGAGACTGACCCATTCAAGCAGTAACCCTCCCGGCCATGGAACATGAGATCTTCATAAGATCAAGGCGTTATTCCTGAGCACTTAAGCCTTGAAACGACGCTCATACATCTCCTTACAAGGCTTCCCGACTCACGTCATTTTCCCTATGATTTCCCTACCCATTTATTTTCAGGAGTATTCGATGAAATTCTTTATCGCTTCAAGTCTTCTCGCATTATCATTCGCTCTTTCTGCAACGACCAATCCTCAGGATTGCCTCAAGCAGAAAAAAAATCTTGATCGCCGTTACTGCCTTGATTCATATCTTGAAACAGTAAAAGAGACTTACGATGCAGACAGAAAGGCCATGGCAAATGGAATTCCTACTGCTGCGAAAGAAGAAAAAATCACAACTACTGAGCAAGAGCTTCAGGCGAAAAAAGATTATCTTAACCTCATGAAGACTGAAATCGACATGCAGGAGAAGTATCTGGAAGACGTGAGAAATGCTAAAGTTGCAACGACTGCAGCTCCGGCAGCTCCTGTTGAGAAGAAAAAGAAAAAGAAACACGGTGGATTCCGTATCAAGCTTTAATTTGCAGAGGGGCCTTCGGGCCCCTTTTTTTTTTATGAAATACACCTGGGAAAAATTCCTTGAAGAAGAATCAGCGAAGCCTTACTTCAAGGAGCTGCAGAGTTTCGTAAAAAACCAGAGAGCAAAAGAGGAAGTCTATCCTCCTGAGGAAGTTGTATTTTCGGCCTTCAAACTTACTCCTTTCGAGAAAGTAAAAGTCGTTATCCTCGGCCAAGATCCCTACCATGGAGAAGGCCAGGCCCATGGTCTCGCTTTTTCTGTGAAAAAGGGAACTAAGGTTCCTCCTTCACTCGCTAATATCTACAAGGAGCTTTCTTCTGATCTGAGATTGCCTATCCCTTCCCATGGTAATCTGGAAGAGTGGGCAAAGAGCGGCGTACTTCTTCTCAACACTGTCCTTACTGTCCGAAAGGGAGAGCCCGGGAGTCATCAGGGAAAAGGTTGGGAAACCTTTACTGACCGGGTGATTGAAGTGCTTTCAGAAAAAAAAGAGAATCTCGTATTTATCCTCTGGGGACTTCCCTCCCAGAAAAAAGCGTCGAAAGTTAATCCGGAGAGGCATCACCTGATCCTTTCTCCGCACCCATCTCCGCTTTCTTCCTATCGCGGTTTCTTTGGCTCTTGTCCTTTTTCCAAAACCAATCAATACTTAAAATCTTCCGGCATTGAACCTGTGAACTGGATAATTTCCTGATGTTGAAATTGTTTCTTTTCTTCCTCTCATTTTCTGTTCTGGCAGATGATATCCTCTATGAGGATTACCAGTCGATTTCCCATATTCCTGAGCCCATGGTTTTCGATCTCGTTCGTCCACTGGGATCAAAGAAAGGACAGTGGGAGACCAACATGATCCTGACTCAGGAAAAAGAACCTGAGCTTTCTCACTCGCATGAGTCGCCGGAAATTGAATACGTCTTCATGGATAATCTGGCCGCGGAGCTGGAAATTCCTGGCACGGGCGGGGAACCTGAAGCCATCAAGGGTGTAGTTCAGTGGACGCTTGGCCATCTCTTTGATCATAAAGAATCCATCCACGGTCTCCAGCTCATTCATCAAAGATATGTTCAGAAATCCACTTATTCAGAAACAACACCCCTCTACATCTTTGGACACCGATTCAATGATGTGTATTCAGCTCTCATCATGCTGGGTGATCAGCTTCGTTACAATCATGCAGGCACTGATCATCGTGTTGTTTTAAATGCCACATTATTCCGAGTTTATAGCAAAGTGAAGGACATCGAATTCGGGCTGGAGCAGAACCTCCTGGGCTTTGGACGAAACTTCGAATACTGGCGGATCACCCCTCAGGTCGATCTGATCCTTGAAGATCACTGGAAGATCCAGACCGGTTTCGGAACGATCTATAGCTATGCCAGAGGATGGGATTCCTCATCCAGCATCCGGATTATCAAGGAATTCTACTAACTCAGTGGAATCCCTTGAGTGAATAATTTACAGTCATCCCCCTGCCAGAGGGCCTTTCCCTTAAACTTATCCCATGCAAAGGTTTCTCATTCTCTTCACTACTTTCCTAGTTGTTTCCTGCCAGCCTCCCGGAGCTGGAAAAGCGAAGTCACAGAATCTCTCGAATAAACTGGTGGATCAGGAGATCATGCTGAGTGATATGCCAGCTGCCCTGGAACGATTTCGCCGTTCCTCTGAGGACACTCTTCTTCCGAGAATTGATTTTAAAGTCACGGAACTTGATTACACGTTCAGATTCATTCTTGCTCCTGACTTTCTCGTAGGTAATGCCGGGAAAGTCTCAGATGATCTTAAAAAGCTCAGCCGCTTTGGCTCTGATCTCATGGGAAATAGCTCGGTAGGGATGGTGGGAACCCTCTCTCAATTTATGGACAATTTTACGGCTGAAAAAATCTGTACGAATCTCGCTATTAATCAGTACGAAGAAAGTGTGGAGAAGCAATCCTTCTCCTACATCAAACTCGAAAAAAGCGAGAAAGAAAATTGTCCTGCGGCCATGGCAGAATTTGAACCTCTCTTCCGGCAGCTGAAAAATTACGAGAGCTATGCTTTTAAAAAGGGCGTTTTCCCGTTGGCCTTCGGAGGCTACATCAATACGCTCGCTGAAAATGAACTCTTTCACATGCGGACGGCCATTCTCTCTGAAGCAGATCTGGCAGCGGAGTGGAAAGTATCGATGGCAAAAGATCTCAAGACTTTCGTGAGTTCCTATCTGGAATTCGAAGATAAGATGCACGACTACATTATCCGCGATGAACAGGCAGAGACCGTGGCCTTCGATCCAGTCCAGCGGGAAAGCATCCAGACACTCGCGAGAAATACCTTACTTCGCCTCGATTTTCAGTCTTTCACCACTGATGATTATTTTGAAAACATCAAAAAGGTTTTCCGAAACGCCGTTGAATCGCTTGAAGCTTACGCGTCTGAATCCAATAAAGTTAAAATAGATTATTATAGAAATTAGTGGTGGGACCAGCAGGACTTGAACCTGCAACCACCCGGTTATGAGCCGGGAGCTCTAACCAATTGAGCTATAATCCCACGAAGAAGACCCCTAATTTACTATTAAGGCCCCTCTCTGCCAAGGATGAAACCTCTGTTTCAGGGCGTAAGCTTTTATAATTACGAGACTTAAAATCTCCTTCCGAACTGATTCTCCCTATAATCTTTTCCATTTTTCCCACTTCTTCTCTGAGAGGACTAAAATTCTAGTACCTCTGGGGGCCACATGCTTTCAAGATTTCTTCTTCCAGCCTTTATCCTCACTCTTTCGACTTCTGCCTTCGCAGTTCAGAGATTGAGATGTGCTCCGACTTCGAATGTAGTTCCGGAAGGAAAAACGCTCAGCGATTATCAGGTCTTTTTTGATGCGAATAAAATCATTCCACAAACAGCACTCACTTTGAGTTTCATCGAACAGTTTAAAAATGAGTTCGAGAAATTTCCCGCTTCGCTCCATCAGGAACTCATCAAGGCCGGAAATAAAATTCATATTATGGAAGGCACGGGTGTGACCGTTGATCCGACGTGGAGCGCTTCCGACGTGAATACCTTTGATGGCAGGTCGTGGGATCATGTTCCGGGCGGTGGAGGATCTACAGCGAGAGGCTATTCGAAGACACCAACAAGAGTCGTGATCAATCATCTCTACGATAATCACGGATCAGCAGACATGTTTCTTCATGAGCACGGACATAGTCTCGATTCCATTCTTGATCTTCACGGAATTTCCCGTTCAGCAGTGTGGGCCGATCTCCTGGCAGCGGAACCGGAGACCAGAAATTTTCTGAATGTGATCTGTGGCGCTTATTGCACTGATAATATCGAAGAAGGATTTGCCGAACTCTTTGCCAACTATCATGGGTGCGCAGAAACCAGAACCCAGATGGAAAAAGAGATTCCCAAAACAGCAGATTTCTTTAAGCGCTTCACATCAACGAAGAAACTCGATTCAATCTGGGACGATGCTCCGGTTGTCGTAGAGGAAGCCCCTCCTGCACCGGTGGCTGTCGTCGTTTCACCTTCGACTCCTGCAGCTCCTCGGGAAAGTCGGGTGGATCGGGTGAGACGTCGTGTCAGGGATATTTTCGGACGCATTATCCACGGTGATGACACTCACTGAGAAGATGACTAAACTAGCCCCATGAAACAGCAATTCTCCAAGCTCTCGGGAAACGGAAACGACTTTATCATTGTGGAAGATTCCCCCGGATTAAAATTTCCGACAGAGACCATTGAGCATCTTTGTAACAGACATTTTGGAATCGGTGCAGACGGGCTCCTGCTGACAGGACAAGCTTCTGGTGTGGATGCCACAATGAGAATTTTCAATGCCGATGGTGGCGAAGCGGAGATGTGCGGAAATGGTCTCCGATGTCTTGCGGCCTGGCTTGATCGGAAAGCTCAGCCCCGAAAAAATTCTTACGTCATCAAAACGATGAACAACACTTACGAAGTGCTGGACAAGAACGGGACATTTGCTATTGAAATGAGCGGCATCAAAGATCAGAACGCGGTTGATCTCTCAGACTTCAATGAATTCGAAAAAAAGTATTACGTTAATACCGGTGTACCTCATCTGGTTTTCCTGGGAAACGAAATCCGGAAAATCGATATCAAGAAAGTCGCTCCGGTTTACCGTTTCCATAAAAAATTCCCTAAAGGCACGAACGTCAGTTTCGTAGAACTGCTGACTGAATCACAGAGTGCCTATGTGCGCACCTATGAGAGGGGAGTGGAAGATGAAACGCATTCCTGCGGAACGGGCCTCACCGCCACTGGCCTGGCCCTCTCTCACTGGTTCGGCTGGAAGGGCGACATTCATCTCCACACGCTTGGCGGAAAACAGACCGTCACTGTGGATAACCGGATTTATTATTCGGGAGAAATCACCTTCTGTTTCGACGGGGAAGTCTCTCTGTGAAAGAGCGCCTCGATAAGGTCATGGCCGATCTGGGCATCGTTTCGAGCCGCTCTCAGGCGAAGAGTCTCATTGAAAAAGGAGACGTCACTGTAAATGGCCAGGTGATCACCAAGGTCAGTGAAGCGGTTAGGCCTGATGCTGACATTCAGGTTTCAGGAGATCTCTACGTCGGGCGCGGAGCCTTCAAATTAAAAAAAGCCCTCGAAGAATTTTCCATCGATGTGAATGGTCTCATCTGCCTTGATGTTGGTGCCAGCACCGGTGGGTTTACGGAGATCCTCCTTCAGAACGGAGCTAAGAAAGTTTACGCGATTGATGTCGGTCGCGATCAGCTCGCCGAAAAAATCAAAAATGATTCCCGGGTTATCAATCGGGAAGGAACAAACATCAAGGATGTGGAATCTCTTCCGGATCTTGCTGACGGCGCGGTCATGGATCTCTCTTTCATCTCCATTACCAAAGTTCTCTCTTCGCTGGAAAAACTCATCAAGCCTCAGGGGTTTCTCATTGCCCTCATCAAACCACAATTTGAAGCAGGGCTGGATCGACTCCCGAAAGATGGAGTGGTGAAAGATCCAAAGGTGCGCGAAGAAATCCTGAACGAAGTCATCGCCTCAGCCGAAACTCATCACTGGAAACATCACAGGACGATTCTCTCGCCGATTGAAGGGAAGTCCGGCAACACTGAATATCTCGCGCATTTTACCAGGAATTAGAGATCGAAATCGTAGCGCATGTTGAGTGCGTTGATGGTGTTGTTTTCCGGAAGTCCTGAGAGAGTTCTCCAGAGTTTGTCTTTCTGGAAAATCAGGTTGTAATCAAAGAAAAGATTGTTCATCACATTGAAGATGAGCTTGAAGTCGTTCACCATGTTCAGGTTTCCGCCGTCGACTTTCCAGGTCGCCAGGTCCTGATAGGGTCTTGCCCATAACAGGTTTTCCACAGAGACTTTTTCATTGAAGCGAGTGCGGAAGCCCAGGCGGAATCCATGACGTAGACCGCTGGTCTTATCTGTTTTTCTCTCGCCCGTCGGAGTAATGATGTCTGTCGTTCTGGTGTCGTAGAGTGGGATGTAGGAAAGATCCACGTACTCCCAGGTTTTCGATTCAAGAATGTGCCAGGTGAATCCCAGGACCCCGTACTGCCAGTGCGCTCTCGGAGTTCCGAGGGAACTGAAGCGGGTGGAGTTGTAATTGATGACGGAAAGTGACGAGAGCCACGGCTTCAGGCGATAGACAGAGAACTGAATGTTTCCATTTGTCGTTCTGGTGGAAACAGTTTTGTCATTCTGGGGATCGCGAAGCTTTGACTGCTGCTGCTCAAACTGAGTGATCAGGCGATACTTAGATCCGAAGTTTCCCCCTCGGAATCCATACCGAAGACTTTCACTGTCGTTAATGGACTGCTTGGTAAACGGTGAGGCATAAACCGAGAACCGGTAGTCCGAGAGATCCTGTCTCAACTGGTCTCGCATGATCGCGCGCTCGATGAAAAGTTTTTCCTCTCGCGGACCGGCAGCATCAAGGAGATCACGTTCAGTCAGTTTCTGGGGGAGATCACGTTTCACTTCAAAAGGATTGGGCCCGGGATCCGTTCTCACTTTCTCTTCAGGAAAAGAAAACTCTTCGTCGCGAAGCTTGGCGTTCTGAAACGGAATTTCTCTGTCAGCGAGACCTGAGATTTTATATGTGAGGTCTTTGGAGAATACTTCGCTTTTGGGAATCCGGTAGAGTTTCCAGTAGGAAGTGGTGGCCTTGGAAACGAGACAGATCGCACGCGAGCTGTAGCCTTCGGCTTCGTGGGAAAATTTCACATGGTCATTCCGAAGGAGTCCGTCTTCCAGCCCGCGGTCAACCAGGACCACATTCTTTGGGAGGACTTTGAGAATTTTGACGTTTTTTAATTCCTCAAACGAGGAGAGTGCCGAAGCGCTGAGAGAAAAGAGAAGGCCCAAAATGATCCACATGAATACCAGTGTAAACTATTTTGAATTTTGGGCCATGGAAAACGGTCAGTAATTGAGAACAGATACGACGGGAAGTCCCTCTTCCTTAAACTTATTCAAAAAGGTCAGGTTAATCAGAAGACTCATGCTCACAACGTGAAGATGGTTTCTCTCACAGAGTTTCAGCGCGGCCTTGAGTGTTCCGCCGGTCGCGAGAACATCATCCACGAGAACAATCTTCGCTGCTTTTGTGTTCACAATCATCTCAAGCGTGTCTGTGCCGTATTCAAGAGCATAAGATTCAGCAATGATCGGCGGAGGAAGTTTTCCTTTCTTTCTCATCGGGATGAAACCCTTTCCTTTCAGCTGGGCCATCGCCGCACCTAAAATGAATCCCCGGGATTCGATTCCTACCACGTGATCAACTTGTGACCAGTCGATTCCCTGTGACATCGCTTCGATCACTTCAGAGAAACGTTCCGTCAAAAGAGGAGTGATGTCCTTGAAGATGACTCCCGGTTTCGGAAAATCAGGAACATTACGGATATGGGATTCGAAGGGGTGCATAAGTTGCTCCAGGTCTAGAGTTTAAATCAATATACTGTAAGAAATTATTAAATTCAAAAGTCATCTTCGCTATCTATATTACAAACCGCCGGGATCAACTCCGGCGCCTCTCTTTTCCCTTTTTAGACAATATTTCGAGGTTTTTATATGGATGAAAAACCAGTCATCATCATCGGTGGCGGACTCTGGGGAACTCTTCTTGCCTTAAGGATGAAGGAGTGCCTTCCCCATGTGAACTTTCGCCTCTACGAATCTTCCTCGCAGCTGGGAGAAAAACTCCCCGTTTCTTTTCACGCAACCGATGTTGAGACGAATGCCCTTCACTGGCTCTCTCAGCTCTCATCTAAAAACTGGCCTGAATTTGAAGTGAGTTTTCCCCGATACCGCCGGAAAATCCCGAACCGACTTTTTACTCTTGAGCCAAATACCTTTCACGAAATCGCCAGGGCGAAGCTGGGGTCCAACACTGTTTTTCTCAATCAGGACATCACTCCCGAAGAGGCGCTGAAAGAAGGCTCGTTCGTAATCGATACCCTTCCCCGGGGCTACTATAAAGCTCTGGGGTATCAGAAAACCACGGGTCTCTTAGTTTCTCTTCGCCATCCCCACAGACTTCAGGTTCCGGTGACCATGGATGCTTCTGTTGAACAGAAAAAGGGCTTCCGCTATCTTCAGATGCTTCCGGTTGGGGAAAAGCTTCTCATGGTCAAAGATGTCCGCTTCTCTTCGGATCCTCAGCTCTATCACGAGGAGATGGAATCTGATATTCACGAAGAACTTATCCGAAGAAGATTTATTCCTGAAGAAACACTGGAAAAAGAATCTGAGTTCAGAAAAATTCCCCGTCACAACGAAGAAAACTTTCACGAAGGAAGAGTCATCCGGCTCGACGGATTTATCCACGACATCACCGGCGATGCCATCCCGGATGCGGTGAGGCTCATTGAGCGGATGGTTCAGACGAGCTTTCGCCTGGGGGAATTAAAAAGCGTGATGAAGTTCTATCGTGAAGAGAGAAGGTCAAAACGAAATATCCTGCGACACGTGAACCGCATGCTCTATCAGGCAAAGACACCTTGCAGAGAGCGCTATCAATTTTTCCAGTCACTCAACTCCATGTC
>CANGAC010000104.1 GCA_947451425.1 Bacteriovoracaceae bacterium
CTATCCTGATCCCCTCGAAGAAAATCAAGCAAAAAAATTACAATGCACCCTTTTAAGGGATTTCCTTCGCTGTGGCAATTGCTGTGGAAGTTTTACATTGGCACTCTGCGTTACCCCAGGGATTTTGGTAGCTAAGGGTAACCATAACCTCAGGAGTTCCTATGAAATTTATCGCTTTGGTATTTGCTCTTTCGAGTTTCTCAACTTTTGCAGCAACAGTTCACTCTGCCAAACTTGATGCCTCTAAGAAAAACATTCTCGTGGACGTGTCTTACGGCGGAGGCTGTAAGAAACACACTTTCACTCTCAAAATGGGTGCCTGTCTTGAGACGTATCCGGTTCAGTGTTCAGCCGAGCTCGTAGAAAAAACCATTGGTGGATTTGATGCTTGTGAAGCGATCGTTGGTCAGACTGTGACCATCAATCTTGCGAAGTACCGTCTCGATGAGGCGTATTTTACGAGAGGATCCCTCGCCATCACAGGTGATCGCGATATGAACGGTCAGCCTTCTTCCGCAACCGTTATTCTTCCTTAAACCTTAATTCTGGCGTTGGCCTTACGGAGACGTTCGGCCATCGTCTTAACTAAGATCTCCATCCATTTCGGCTGAGTGCTGAAGACCTTATCGAGAGTTTCCTGTGGGATTTCGATGACGTCACATTCGGAAACAGCTTTCACTGTGGCTGAGCGGGCCTCGTTATCAAGGAATGAGATTTCTCCCACGAGTTCTCCGGAATAAACATGACCAAGAAGAACGTCTTCTGTTCCTCTTTTCTTCGTCACAACAAGTTGCCCGGTCTGAACCCAGAACATGCTGTGAGAATGCTCGCCCTCACGTAAGAGAACCTGGTCGGGTGCGAGCTTGATCTGTTTTGCCATTTAATGGTCTCCGACTGTCGTAAGATATTCCTGGTAACTACCTGGATAAAATCTTACTCCCCCTTTACTGACTTCAGCAACTCTCGTCGTAAGCTGTTTCAGAAAGTGCCTGTCGTGGGAAACGATGAGGATGGTTCCTTCGTAGGCCTTCAGGGCCTCAATCAGGACTTCCCGCGAACGGATGTCGAGATGGTTGGTAGGCTCATCGAGAATCAGGAGATTACAGGGGTTCGTGAGGATAGTCGCAAGGATCAGACGTGATTTCTCACCCCCGGAGAGAACAGAGACTTTCTTATCCACGTCGTCCCCGCGGAAAAGGAACGCGGCGAGAAGGTTTCTCATATAGCCGTCAGACTTATCTTTCACGCGGTTTCTGACTTCTTCAAAGGCGGTGTTCTGGGGATTTAAGACATCCATCGAGTACTGACTGAAGTACCCCACAGAAACATTGGATCCCAGAGTGACACTGCCTTCAGTAGGTTCCGTGAGGTTGGCGATACATTTTAAAAGGGTCGATTTACCAGCACCGTTCACACCTACCACAGCCACGCGCTCGAGGCGCTTCACGAGCCCGGAGACATTCGAGAAAACGCGTTTCTCTTTTCCTTCCGGTGTGGACCAGACTTTGCCGAGGTTTTCGATTTTCACGACATCATTTCCCGAACGCGGAGGTGCGGGGAATTCAAAATTAATCGCCTGATCTTCCGGCATGACTTCAATCCGGTCAATCTTATCGAGTTTTTTTACCCGCGACTGAACCTGGGCCGCGTGACTGGCCCGGGCAGCAAATTTGGCGATGAACTCTTCTTCTTTTTTCAGCATCGCCTCTTGTCTTTCACTCGAAGCAACAAGCTGCTCACGGCGGATCTCGCGCTCTTTTTCGTAGAAATCATAATTCCCGGAGTAAACGGTAATCGCCTTGTGATTTACTTCAACGATTTTTTTCACAAGACCATTCATGAATTCGCGATCGTGACTCGTCATCAGGACGGAGCCTTTAAAAGCTCTCAGCCATTCTTCGAGCCAGATGATACTTTCGACATCAAGATAGTTGGTCGGCTCATCCATCAGAATAAATTCTGGCCTCTGAGCGAGAACTTTCGCGAGCGCAATCCGCATTTTCCAGCCACCGGAGAAAGCTTCCACCGGACGTTGATGCTCATCCGGCATAATACCCAGACCCGTGAGAACGGCCGCGGCCTGATGTTCAATATCGTAGCCACCGAGTTTTTCAAATTCCGTCTGATAGTCGCCGAGCTTCTCCAGCATTTCGTCGGAGTACTCTCCGTCTTCGAGGGCCTTTTCAATTTTTCCGATTTCGGTTTTTAAAAATCCGAGGCGTTCGTTTCCGTGGATCACTTCTTCAATCGCCGAGCGGCCCTTCATCTCTCCCACTTTCTGGGAGAAATAACAGATGCGTAAGGATTTCGCGTAATCGATCGATCCCGTGTCCGCGCGCTCTTCGCCGGAAATAATGCGGAACAGGGATGTTTTTCCAGCGCCGTTAGGACCCACGAGTCCCACTTTCTCACCGGGACCGATGAAAATTGAGCCGTTGGTATAGAGGACCTGGCCTCCATAAGATTTGGATAAGTTAGAAACTGTGATCATTATGCCTCCGCGGAAACCATAAGGTATTCGTTTTGCTGTACAGTGAAAAGGTTTTTTCGTAATATACGCAGCCAACAGGAAGACATTTATGGAATGGAACTTGATTGATAAACAACAAGAGTTTTTGAAGCTTCTGGAACGTCAGGGAAAGAGCTTCAATACGGTGAAAAACTATAAAGCCGATCTTCAGTGCTTCAATACTTTTCTGATCGATAAGCAAAAGCACCTGAAAATGAAATCCTTCACAACCACTCAGGTGAATGAGTATTCCCAGTACCTCGGGAATAAATACGGATCAAGTAATTCCGTCAGGAGAAGAGTCCAGGCCCTGCGATTATTTTTTGATTTTCTCATGGTCCAGAATATCTTCCCCGAAAATCCGCTGAAAAAAATGGCGGTCTCTCCCAAGGTTCTCGATAACCCCACGCCGACGCTCCTCCCGGATGTGATCAAGACCTATCAGATTCTCTGTCGCCGGATTGAGGAGACGGAAGGAATCGCGAAGCTCGTGAGCATGAGAAACCAGATTGTGTTTCATCTCATTTACGGAGCGGGCCTCAAGGTTTCCGACATGGCGAAACTTCACCTTGGAAATGTTCTGAAAGATAAGAATGGTTACCGCGTGATGGTGGACCATCCCAAGCGCGATCCTTACTCCATTCCCCTGCCCGATATTTTTAAGAATGATTTCCTCGCCTATAAAACGGCCTACCAGGAAATGCTCAAAGCTCAGGAACTGGAAATTGATGAGCTCCTCTTCAATGCCAATCCCTACCGCATTCTTTCGGGCGGACTTTCTCCTCGTGGGATCGAGCTTTTCTTTGAAGAAATCAGGAAAGAACTGAAGTGCGAGATGACCGCGAAGTCGCTGCGCCAGTCCTGCATCATGAAGTGGCTCAACATGAACATCAATCACACAACGATCAAGGAATGGATGGGTGTCACTCCCGCTTATTCCCTTGAGCTCTACGTAGAAGAATGGAAAAAAGACCCGGCGAAGATGCTCTTTCAGGATCTGGAGGAAGCGTGAGCGCTTTTATCCTCAGAACTTTTGAATTAGCTCGGAAAGGTCTGGGAACCACCTGGCCCAATCCGATGGTCGGTGCAGTTATCGTGAAAGATGGCCGCGTGATCGGCGAAGGTTTCCACCGGAAGTCCGGTGAAGCGCACGCTGAAGCTGATGCCATCAAGAACGCCACAGAATCCGTCCGCGGAGCCACGATCTACGTGAACCTCGAGCCGTGTTGTCATACCAACAAAAAAACTCCTCCCTGTGCTCAGCGCCTCATCACCGAGGGTATTACCAAGGTGGTGATCGCTAACCTTGATCCGAATCCTGAAGTGAATGGCAAGGGCATGACCCTTCTTCGGGACGCCGGGATCGAAGTCATCTACGGCATTCACGAGGAAATCGGTGCAGAACTCAATGAAGTCTTCTTTCATGCGCAAAGAACAAAGCTTCCCTTCGTTCATCTGAAGATGGCCTCCACTCTCGATGGAAAAATTGCGATGCCGAGTGGAGAATCCCAGTGGATCACCGGTGAGACTGCGAGGAATGAAGTTCATAAGATGAGAAGCACTCACCAGGCCGTCATGGTGGGAGCGGGAACTCTCCGCGCTGATAATCCGAAACTTAACGTCCGCCTTCCTGATTTTCAGGGAGAGCAACCTTTCCGTATTGTCTTCACGGCTTCGGGAAATCTCCCCACAGAGAGTCACCTCTTCACGGATGAATTGAGAGAGAAAACTCTAGTCTTCACCAAAAGTGATACAAGGGTCGATCTTCCTTCAACTCAGATCGTGAAAGTGAGAGATTTAAAGCACGCGATGGAAGAACTCTACGCGAGAAAAATCATCCATGTTCTCCTCGAAGGGGGCCCGTGCCTTGCGGGAGAAATGATGAAAGAAAATCTGATTCAGAGAGTGAGTTTATTTCTCAATCCGAGCTTTCTCGGTGAGGGTCCATCGAACCTCGGAAACTTCGGACTTAAGAGCCTGAACGATAGACCAAAACTCAAAAATATCACCACAAAAATGTTCGGCGAGGACCTCTTCCTCTCCGGGAGGATCAGCTGATGTTTACCGGACTCATCCAGGAATTAGGAACGATCAAGTCCATTACTTCAAACACTGAGGGCAAGGAATTCGTGATCGAAGCTCCGAATCTGATCAAGGAAATCGCGATTGATGATTCCGTTGCGACCAATGGAGTGTGTCTCACGGCGACGAAAATTTCCGGGAACACCTTCCGCGTTCAGGCGATTCACATGACGCTTGAGAAGACTTCCATCGGGAGTCTCAAAAACGGCGATAAGGTGAATCTCGAGCTTTCCCTTCGCCCCACCGACCGGATGGGCGGCCACATGGTTCAGGGACACGTCAACGCCCTCGGGAAAATAAAGAACATTGAGAAGACGGGTGATAATTGGGAAGTCACCGTCGAATTTCCGGCAAACCTCCGAAAGTACATGATCCTTGAGGGATCCATCGCTCTCGACGGCATCAGTTTAACCATAGCTCGGCTGGAAGCGGGCCACCTTACGGTGGCCATTATTCCACACACCCTGGAAAAGACTACACTCGGTTCCAAAAAGATTGGTGACTTCCTCAATATCGAGGTAGATATCGTTGCCAAATATATCGAGAACTTCCTTCGCTTTGATCAAGACAACACGAAGAAGAAAGAATGGGCGGAAAATTTTTTTCATGCAAAATATGAAGACTGAACTGAGGCCTTTAGATTCTATTGAAAGTGCTCTCGCTGACCTTCGGGCCGGCAAGATCATTATCGTGGTCGATGATGAAGACCGCGAGAACGAAGGCGACTTCGTCATGGCCGCTGATATGGTCACTCCTGAAGCGATTAATTTCATGGCGAACATTGGCCGCGGGCTCATCTGCACTCCCGTTTCAACGACGGTGGCAAAAAAACTCGATCTCCCGCTTCAGGTACAAACCAACACTGCTTCCCTTGGAACAGCTTTCACTGTGACGATCGATGCACGGGAAAATATCTCGACCGGCATTTCTGCGGCTGATCGCTCGCACTCAATTAAACTCATGACTGAGACAGCAACTGTTGCTCAGGATTTTGTCCGTCCCGGACATATCTTTCCGCTGATCGCGAAAGACGGCGGCGTGCTCGAACGCCCGGGTCACACAGAAGCTTCGGTGGACCTCTCCCGCCTCTCGGGATTTTCTCCGGTAGGAGTGATCTGCGAGATCATGAATCCGGATGGGACGATGGCGAGACTTCCTGAGCTTTGTGAAATCGCTGAAACTCATCAATTAAAAATCGTCTCGATTGCTGACCTCATTACGTACAGAAGAACTCATGAGAATTTGATTTCTCATGTTGAGTCTGTTCCGCTTCCCACCAAGTATGGTGAATTTCAGATGTATGTCTTCCGTTCAGAAATCCTGAAGCAGGAACACATCGCGATCGTAAAAGGCGAACTCACCGACGCCCCTCTCATCCGGGTTCATTCCGAGTGCTTCACCGGTGATATCTTCGGATCATTCCGCTGCGACTGCGGTGACCAGCTCGAGCGCTCGATGAAACTCATTGAAGAAGCCGGTAACGGCATGGTGATTTATCTTCGCCAGGAAGGAAGAGGCATCGGACTCTTCAATAAAGTAAAAGCGTATCAGCTCCAGGATAAAGGCATGGATACGGCCGAGGCCAATCTCCATCTTGGTTTCCCGGTGGACCTTCGTGACTACACGATGGCTTCCCAGATTCTTACTTACTTTCATGTGAAGTCGCTGAAGCTCATGACCAACAATCCGCAGAAAATCGAGGGCCTTCAGAAACTCGGTGTGAATCAGATTGAGCGCTTCCCCCTCGAGATGGATGCCCATCACCAGAACGCGCAGTACCTCTTTACAAAAAAAGTGAAACTGGGGCATCTGTTGACCCAGAGTTTTCCTAAACAGTAGGTTGTTATGAAATACGAAGGTCACCTCTCAGCATCGAAACTCAAAGTCGCCATCGTGACGGCGAGATTCAATGAATTTATCACCTCCAAGCTCCTGGGCGGGGCGATCGACGCTCTTACTAGACACGACATGAATCCTGCCTCGATTGATGAGGTCTGGGTTCCGGGTGCTTTCGAACTTCCTCTCGCGGCCCTGACGCTCGCGGAATCAAAAAAATACGATGCCGTGATCTGCCTCGGAGCTGTCATCCGCGGCTCCACGTCTCACTATGATTACGTCTGTAATGAAACTGCCAAAGGTATCTCGCACGCAGCTCTGAAAACCGGAGTGCCGGTGATCTTCGGGGTTCTCACGACCGATACGATCGAACAGGCGATTGAACGTGCCGGAACCAAGGCCGGAAATAAGGGTTGGGATGCAGGCATGGCGGCGATCGAGATGGCCAACCTCCTTCCTAAATTACAGGGTAAGTAATCTCAAGTTGATCCCGATGCCCACTCATTCTATAGAGAGGGAAACAAAGGATCTCCCATGAAATTTCTCGCAGCTATTCTTCTCCTTTCCACGTCTGCTTTTGCCGCAACTGGTATGCCCAAAGAGCTTAAGTGCACCTCGAAGGCGAAGTCCGAAATGGCCCAGAAATTCAAACTCACAGGTCTCACATCGACCCGCCCGGGCAGTACCCTCGCCAATGGCGACCAGGGCCTCATGGGGATGGAACTCCGGGATGGGCAGCTGATCCTCGGATTCTCCAACGAATGTGACAATGATTACGGCATCACCATCTCCCTGTCCCAGATCGAAGAACTCATGACCGGTAAGCGCAAGACCATCACGGGCGAGCTGAAATACTCGGACGTTTGGCTCTCGGAAGCGATGGAAACGGAAGAAGCGGTCGAAGAAACGGTCGAAATCACCTGTCAGAAATAGTTTTTTCACCGGGGTTTGGCGAGGCTTTGCGTTAAATAGCTGACTTTCCTTGCCATCCCCGCGTTCATCTCTTATAACTACCCCACACTTTTTCTTTGCGAGGATGCAGGCTCCACTGGGGAAGTACTTTTATTAATTTGTTTCCTGCAACCGCCAAAGGAGAAACTTATGGCAAAAATCGACATGGGGCGCTCGCGCTTCAAAATTCAGCGCCGCTTAGGTGTTGAACTTCCGGGACTCGGCAAGGCCGGCGCTCTCGCAAGAAAAGCTTATGGTCCAGGTCAACACGGTATGGCCCGTAAGAAGCTTTCAGATTACACGGTTCGTTTGATCGAGAAGCAAAAAGTTATGTTCAACTACGGTCTCCGTGAGTCTCAACTCCGGAACTACGTAAAGAACGCTAAGAAAGTTAAGACTCAGTCATGGGTTGATGTCATGATCATCAATCTTGAATCTCGTCTTGATAACGTGGTTTTCCGTTGTAACTGGGCACCTTCAATCCCAGCTGCTCGTCAGATGGTTTCTCACAAGCACATTAAAGTTAACGGTAAGACTGTTAACGTTCCTGGCTTCAAAGTTTCTCCTAATGACGTCATCGAAATCACAGACACTGGTGCTCGTTCTGGTAACTACCTCCAGGCGAAAACACGTCCAAGAATTTCTGCGGTTCCTGCGTTCCTCACTAAGGAAGCTGTAGCTGAGAAAGAGAAAGCGAAGATGGTTTCTAAGCCACTCGCTGAAGACATCCCGTTCGCGTTCGAAAAACGCCTCGTGATTGAGTACTACTGGAAAGTTAAGTAAAACTAAGCCCCTCTTCGGAGGGGCTTTTTTTTGCCTGAAATCTTAAGATTCCGATTCATCTAAGTCCCTGAAGTTCAAAACCTCCGTTAACAATTTTGCCTAACATGAAATTGCCTTTTGCCCTTAAAATATAAGGACATCCACGGAGATTAAATATGAAAGCTATGAAATTTTTAGCGTGTCTTGCCGGACTCTCAATTCTCACTCCCTCTTTCCTACTGGCGAATGCAGACTCCCTGAGAGAACTTAAGGGCAGAATCTCCCTCGACCACTCCAGAGGTCTCGAAGCAAGACAACTCTGCCAGGCAGATGAATTTCTCTTTGGTGAAGTGCAGTCGAATCTCTTCAATCCCTTTGTCGCCTCTCTTCATAAAAAAGATCTGCCAATTCTCAAAACTTATTTTCTGACGGGCGCGCGTTTTGATTCTTTCATCGGAAAAGACGTTGAGGCAAAAAATCTGGGAGATCAACTGACACTCAAGAGCTGGAAAAACTCTGGTCTAGGCCTGGGAGACTTTACCCTCCTGTCTGACTATGTCTCAAGCTTTCAGGAAATCTCTCACGTCAATCTCGATGCCTTTGAATACTTCGTCGACAAGGCCTGGAGAAACGAGAATTACCGTTACAAAAAGCTCAGAGTAAAACTTGAGCTTCGCCTCACAGGGATCAATCATTCAGGTCGACGTCAGAGTGATACTTTTCATGCCGTCGCCGACGTGACGAATGACGGGAGCTGGAAGATGAATTCTCTCAGACTCGTTGATGCCCAGAGTGTGACTTCCGCTCGTGCTCCTGCGTTCCGGGAAGAGACCAAAGAATCCGGTCTTGCCGATGTTCCGGTTTACCTGAGGCGCGAGGCTATGAGGCGCGGTGGTTACTCAGTGACAGTCACTGATTTTAACAACGACAGTATTCCGGATCTTTACTTCGGCACGGGATCGAATTCCGAGAGTCTGGTCGGACAGAAATCGAAAGACGGAAAAGTTCATTTCGAAAAAGGCACGGGCCCCGGTTTCCCAGAAGGTACTTTTGTCAAAACTTCAGTCTTTGCTGATTTCGATAACGATGGCGATCAGGATGCAATCCTCGTGCGCTTCGTGGCCGACGATAAGAAAGATGATGAGCTCGTGTTCTACAGAAATAACGGAAAAGGTTCATTCACTTTTGAGCCCCTGCTCCGTGGTGCCTCGGTCGATAAAATTTATCCGATGCCGGCTGCGGTCGGCGATTACAACCGTGACAGCTTCCTCGACGTGTACGTGGGATACCCCGGTAAACAGGATTTCACAACGATCCTCGCCGAAAATACTCCTTCCCGAAACAATACGGTCCCTCACGGGCTTTTCTACAATAAGAAGGGCGAGGAATTCCTGAACGTAACCAAAAATCTCATCCGCGCAGAAACCGGACCTGCAGCACAGCTCTTTCCGCATTCGGCTCTGGGATTTGACTATGATCAAAATGGGACAACCGACATCATCGTGATTGATGATCGTAACAACCTTTCACCGATGTATAAGAATACCGGTGCAGGCTTCGAGCAGGTCGCAGACAAAATCGGGATTGGGAATCACGGCTTCGGCATGAGTGTTGCCATCGGAGATTATAACAATGACGGAAGAATCGACATCGCTCAGACAAATGTCGAGTCAGTCGCTGACACCCGCTTCCTCATGAGCTGCTCTAACAACTGGGCCGTTCAAACGAATGAAAAACTTCCGGGCCTTCGCCTTTTCAGGAACGAAGGGAATGGAAAGTTCACCGACGTGACGAAAGTAGCGGGCATCGGCTGGCCCGGTGCTGCCACCGGAGGACTCACCTTTTTTGACTATAATAATGACGGCTTCGATGACATCTACGTCGTCAATGGCCTATGGTCGGGGAATCAAACCGGCAATGATGTGGAAGGGCTCTGGGCCATGTCCCTGCGCTCAGCAGGCGATTCCATCAAGGGCGCACACAATCAGCCAAGGTCTGTCATCATGAACATCCTGATGGGCTTTGAGGGCGATGTGCAGAGCGGGAAAGTTGTAAAGGGCGTTCACCCTTCATTCTCAGGGTTCCAACGGAACAAACTTTTCAGAAATAATGGTGACGGAACTTTCACTGAAGTCGCGTACCTGGAAAACGTGGATGAAATCAACGACGGTTACGCCGTAGTCACGATGGACATTGATCAGGACGGACGACAGGAACTTCTTCTTCGTAACGCTGATCCGGGAACTGAGGCCAATAAATTTTCTTCGGTTCAGCTTTATCGAAATACGATCCTGAACAAGAACAACAGCATCACTCTCCGGGTCCAGGGAACTGATAGCTCGCGGGATGCGATCGGGACAGAAGTCATCGCCAGCTACAGTGGGAAAAAACTCGTGAGACAACTCATCGCCAATAATGGGCCCCAGCAGGCAGA
>CANGAC010000105.1 GCA_947451425.1 Bacteriovoracaceae bacterium
TGAGCGAGCGCGCGTCCGCAAAAACGGCGGGGCTTCCAAGGATTAAGATGAGGATGAAAAGGATCCGATTCATAGGGGGCCTATCGGAAGATGGGCCCCGTAAACTGAAAAGAAAATGCCTTAGTAAAGTTCTCCGAAACGGGCGCGGAGCTTGTCTTTAATGACTTCCGCCGACTGGCCTTTGATCTTGAAGGCATTCATGGGTGCCTTATGATGAAAACCGGCCCTCTGGAAGACATTGGAATAATCCGGATCGAGGCCCGTGAACATATCTACCCGCTGGGCACCAACACCCTCGAAAGCACCGCCGGTGTCTCTCACGATGAAGTAACCTTCGTGTTTTGTTCCATCCGGAAGAAGAAGTCCCACCGCCTTCGGAACGAAAATGATGTCACCAATGGCGTGAACTTTATTGTCCGTCGCAAGAGTATGGTACGGAAGAAGGCAAAGGTCGCGCTTCACACCTTCGCCGTACGTGCAGCGATCGAGAATGTGGAAGCGGCGGATGCCGTTCACAGTTCCTGCGACGTTCACGGCAACATCACCAGAAAAGTGGTTGGAAAGAACGGCCGATCCTTCCATCAGGAGAACGCGATAAAAACGTGTGCAGACAGTTGCGATGACACTTCCATCGGTTGCGAGGATTTGTGATCTCTCTGATCCGTTGTAATCTGTGCCGCCGTATTTCCCTTTGCAGTTCGTGCGCGCTTCCTGCGGAATGTAGTACATCGTCGGAAGAAGATCGTTGATCTTTACTAAGTCGGCAGCGTTCACATCATCCGGAGTTTCTGTGGGTTCAGGAGTTGTTTCCTGAGTCGGTGGCGGCTTGATGGGTTCGTTGCGAACTTCAACCGTCTTGTGACTCGAAGTGTGCTTCCCGCAGGAAACAACAAGGATAAGGATCAGGAGTACTGAACGCATGATGGACCTCATAAGATTGAGAGGAAATCATAGCGAACTTCCTCTCAAATGGGCCCTAACTGAGTCTTACAACTGGTGGATCCCCGAAGAGATTCTCCGGTATTCAGGAACTTCCCCATTGGCACAGGGAACCTGCTCGAGGGATTTCAGGATCGTTTGTCCCGGAAGAGTCACGTGCTGGACCACGCGGGCGACATGCCTCTGAACGACACAGGACTTGTACCAGCTCTGGGTCATGGTCTTTCCATTCTGTCCGGTGAAGCTCACAACAGATGTTCCGGCCTTCACTTTTCCGCCCCAGTGAAGAGCTTCGACGAGATCTTTCGGAGTCATCGCGGGAAACTCATTTCTTGCGACCTGATAGTAATGTTCCACGATGCCGGTCACTCGTGGACCAGCGTTGTAGGCCGCAACTGCGAGTAACCAACCGGTGTGAAGGGGATAGTAAGGAGTGGTGTTCTGAACTCTGCAGTCCGAAGGCCTGGATGATTCCGGAGTCAGGCGTTCGCGGCTCTGGAGAGGAGAAGGAACATAATTCAGAAAAAGATTTTTCAGGACCGCGGCCTTGAAGCGCACACCGAGGTCATCGTTCTGGCAGTTTTTTATAAACGATTGAGCTGCGAGAAATGTTTTTGTCCCAAGTCCCGTTTCTTCCTGGGTGATTCCTTCAAAGTCAGAGGCATTGATCTGATAATCCGGACGATCACCAAGTTTCTTGAAAGCGATTTCATAAAACGGTTCGATGTTTGAACCAGAAACGGATCCGCAATCAACCGCAGGCCATTTGAGGTTATCGCGTTCGGCCTGGGTGAGACTCTTCATGCCCTGGCACCATTCGGAAATATTGAGCTGAGCGATCCCGCAGGAATAGTTTCCTCCATCGGGAGAAATCCCGAGGCTCGCAAGAAGTGATTCCTGGGTGATGGCGCCGATCAGGATGTGCGGAGGAATGCCGAATTTTTCTGAAGCCGAGACAACACTCCGGAGTTTCCCTTCCGGATTTGTTCCGCCGTTACTCACCATCCACGCGATCTGAACCTGAACCGGAGTGAAACTTCCTGGTGTCACACTTTCACGACGGAGCATTTCTCTGTACCGGCAAAGTTTGAGATCAGCTGCGCGGTTCATTTTCCATTCCGCGACTTCTGCTTCTGTCATCGATATCGGAAATTCGTCCCAGATGTTTCTCACGAGAGTTAAATCCGGACACGGGAATCCCTGAGGAAAGATTTTTTCCGGGCACTGAACCGCGGGGTTTTCCCATCCGGCAAGTGCCGTGAAAGAGAGGAGTGAAAGGGTGGTGAGAATGAATGTTTTCATGGGGGTTATCTACCCCCGGGCGAAGCTCTTTTTCAAGCGGATTGGCCAACCCTGTATTAAAGGAAGGATTCGGCCCTGAGGATCCCGATAATGCTCATCCCGATGCTCATCCGGGCGACCGTCCCGTTTTCGACGAAGACCTCGGTCGGTGTGACTGTGATTTTAAGCTCCTGCGCCAGGGGTTTTGCGTCCAGGAAGGTAAAGGGATAGGGGTTCGTTTCCAGGAATTTCAGGACTTCTTCCGGAGTTTCAAACGGGTTGATCGCAAAGATATTTTCAGCGGCGATCGTCCGGTCTTCAACAGAGTGCTTGAACCGTTTCATGTCGATCTTGCAGGGGCCGCACCAGCTCGCCCAGAAGATGACAACTTTCTTCCCTTCAGAAAGGGACACGCTGCCTTTCCCGGCAGGGTACAGAACAGGATAAGAAGTCGGGGCAATCCGCGTGCCTTCTTTCATCAGGGAATTCATGATGGACGGTCCCTGATACCAGAGGAACGCAGCGAAGAGAGCGAGGTAGAAATATTTACTTTTACTGGTTCTTCTTTTCATGAGTCTGTGCCTTTTGGTTATTTTAGCACAGACCCTGAAAGAAGATATTCTTTACTGGAGGCTTTCGGAGCGTTCGTCACCGTAACTTTTGTTACTGCCCACACCCGGGCCGGTGATCGCCATGAGTTCTACGAGAAGATCCTGCGTGACATCCGGAAGGTCCACAGAAGTGATGCCTTCGAGTTCGAACTGTTTTAGTTTTTTAATCACTTTCTTCAGAGAGGAATCGATCTCGAGAAATTCTTTCTGACGGGGATCCACCGGGGTGGATGCAATCGCGCGGTCCACGCCCTGAGCTTTCGCGAGTTTCACGAATTTCTTGATGTCTTTAACCGGAAGCTCCTTGATGTGCTCAATTGCTTCTTCCTGGTCTTTCTTACTCATGCGGACGATCTCATTGGTCTGGCTGACGGAGAGTTCGCCATTTTTCCTGGCCTCCTTCACGGACTTCGAGGCCATCTCATCGCGGTTGATCGCTTCGTGAATCTGCTTGGGAGACAGTCCCGTCTTTTCCGAGACCATCGTGAGAAAGCCCTGCGCCGGAAGTACTTCAACCACCGGTTCGCCTTCGACCACCGGAGCTGGTTCAGGTTCCGGATGAAGTTCCGTGTAAATTTCCTTCGCTCGGCGAAGATGGACTTCAATCTCCATTTTCGAGAGATCTTTTCTCACAAGATTTTCATCAATGGAGATCAGTTCCATCTCCAGTGGTCCTTTATCGACGACCATCACTTCTGCTTCGGTGTAACCGAGATTCATGAGGGCCTGATAGCGGCGGGCGCCGGCGAGGATCAAGTTATCATTTGAGATCACCAGGGGAGCGATGAGTCCCACGGTGCTGATGGACTTTTCGAGATCAGTGACGTCTGTTCCGAGACGAAGATAGGGGTTAGATGCCTTGAGCTCAGAAAGCTTTCTTGTTTCCAAAGACGTACTCCTGGAGTGAATGTGTGAGAGGGCATCCTCAGGGCAGCGAGGTTTAATGTCAGGGAAAAGAGTTTCAAAAAAACTGACATTAAATAATGATCGTTGGAGTTTTAAACAGAATACGTTGGAATTAAAGCTCAGCGGTTTAGACGGGCCTTGACGACGTACCCGTCAAGGACCGGAAGATTGCTTAAGAAGGTGATATCGACTTGAAGCCAGCCGGTGGCGGGAAGTGAAGGGTGATAAACAATATCGATCTTACTTTTTTTATTCGTGGGTTTCACTTCAAAGAAATAGGCATCTTTTAAGTCGCCAATGTCGGCGCGCTTGATGAAATTGAGATCGGCCTTGGGAATGTCCATGTGCTTTTTCTTTTCGAGTTCCTTGTAGCCCGCGACGGTCCGGAACTTCTGCGGAAACTCCATCACCTTCGTTCCTTCCAGGAGTTTCTGCGGAACCGGGACGAGATCTTTTTTCTTCACACTGTATTCCATCTCCACCATGTACTTCTCTTTATCCGGAAGAATATTCACCACCACTTTTCCTTTCTTGTGAAGTTTCCCGGGCTGCACCTTGAAAACGGCGCTTATGGAGGAAAAAGAAAAAAGAAAAATAAAAAGAAGAATAAGAGTTTTCATCATAGGGAAATGATAATGATTAAGCCGTGTCAAACAAAGTTGCTGAACGCCAATCTGCTCCTGGCCCAATTTAAACTGAAGTCGTTTCTTTTGCGTTTCCCTCACGCCATAGAGCACGCATCATAAAACTCAGAGTCTTTTGATGATGTGATACCCGAACTGGGTCCGTACGATTCCGGAAATCTCATTCTCTTTTAACGACATCAGGGCTTTTTCAAAGGCGGGAACCATTCTGCCTTTGGGAAACTCACCCAGATTTCCTCCCTGGCGTGCGGAAGGGCAAATCGAGAAATCCGAAGCGAGTTTTTCAAAGCTCTCTCCCTGAGTGAGCTTTTTTAAAACGTCTTTCGCTTCATATTCCTGGGCGACGAGAATGTGCTGAGCTTTAAGAATCATGGACTTAATTCTGGCCCGCTTATTGTCTTTTTTACAGGGCCCTCACGAATTTTTTTAAATCCATGTATAACTGCGGCCATCAAAGGATACCCATGAAACCACTTATAATTGGTCTACTCGCTGTCATGTCTTTCAATGCTTTTGCGGCCCCAAAAAAGCTCGCACCGTGCGATGCTGAGGGCCTCAAATCTCTGGTGGATTCGATTGCGGACGCAAAAAAAGACGGCTACCCGAATGTGAAGATGATGAAAAACGCAAAAGGGCAGACGGTTGGTTTCTATGCCTGGGGCAAGGAAGAAACAGCGATGAGTTCGGAGGTTTGCGAATATCTCGAGACTGATGACATGGTGACTGCGAGCAAGTGGTTCTACTGGGAATCTGTCGGGAAGCCCGATCCTTCTTCGTGGACCATCAACGGCAGCTACAGCATGAGACAGGATGAAGGCGGAGCAGACATCGACATGCTCAAGGCAAACAAAAAAGGTAACGTTACTGTGGCGATCACGATCCTTGGCATGGGCGAGAATGATTTCGTTCCGGTGAGAAAAGACGTCCTGACTTTTTCCGATAAATAATCAGAAGCGGGGAAACGCCGGCAAAAAAAGCCGTGCGTTTCCTGATTTAAGTCACCAATATTGCAGTTCAATTCCGATTCAAATCTCTTAAGCACAATTTAAAGCTGTTCTTTCGCAGGTATCACGTCTACACTTGAATTATCTGTTTTCAACTAAACCGCTATTAGTTCTTATCTCAGATCCTTTATCCTAAGACCTTTTTATACAATTCCTAAAAAATTTCTTCTTCAAAAATAAACAAAACACAGTTTTGTCACATCTTAGTGGCAAATTTCCATTGGAGGCTCATATGAGTCAGAAAATTTATGTCGGTAACCTCGGTTACTCTGTTAACAACGAAACACTTTCATCAAAGTTTGCTCAATACGGTACTGTTAGTTCCGCTAAAGTGATCATGGATCGTGACACTAATCGCTCAAAAGGCTTCGGCTTTGTTGAGATGTCTTCTTCTTCTGAAGCTGCGAAGGCCATCCAGGCCCTCAATGGTTCTGAATTCGAAGGCCGCAACATGAACGTATCGGAAGCAAAACCGATGGAACCACGTGATGGCGGAAGCCGTGACGGTGGCTCTAAGCGCTGGTAATTCGTTTTTTTCAATCTGCCATGCTGTACCCACAGCATGGCATTTTTTTTTGCCTAAAACCCAACCGATCCAAATCCTCGACATGCACCAAGCTGACTATATTGTGAATACTGACAATACGACGGATGTGATCCGCGACACGCGAGAACGTCACCGTATTGTGAATACTGGCAATAGGATGGACCTGTTCCTCGGCACGCTCTCACATTTCCGTACTGAGAATACTCGCAGTAAGACGGTCCCGTTCCGGCGCAGGCAGCGACGTCACCGTACTGAGAGTACTGACAATACGACGGGCCTGAACCAAGACACGCTCCATAATCTCCGTACTGAGAATACTCACAGTAAGATGGGTGTGAGCGCCGGCATTCCGGATCATTCCCGTATTGGGAATACTCACAGCGCGACGGAAACTCTCTCTGCGCGTGGACAACGAAACTCAGCATAAGAAACATCATCACCATGAAAGCTTTCATAAAATCTCCTGTTAAAAAGAAGACTAGCGAGACGTGATTCCTGATGTAAAGCGTGTGAGATTCTTTTTGAAAAGTGGTTTCATTCTGCTACCGCGTTTCGCAGCGAGAGGTGCATCTTGACCACCACTTCCGCCCGGCCAAGAATGTGGGCCGGAGGATTTTTATGGATGAAATGAATGACAATGAGCTTCGTATTCTCGTGGAGCAAAGACTACGGAGTGATCCGACGATCGATGCGACAGGAATTGATGTTGTCGTGGAATCAGGCTTTGTGAATCTCAATGGACACGTGGAAACAAAAGATGATCGCGCCTGGGCGGAAGCCCTTATCCGTCAGATTCCTGAAGTCAAAGATGTCTTCAATTATCTCTCGCTCGAGCGGAAAGGGATCGTGGGAGATACGAATTTCAATCACAATATGATCTGATTACATCTGGACCATGGGCAAGGCACACACCCCGAAGATAAAGAGGGCACCGAATGTCCCGAGCATCAGCATGATATCGATCGCCAGATCATTCCTGGTTTCCTGGTAATGCATAATCTTCTCCTGTGTTTTCTTCCTTATTCAGTTCCTCTTCTTCTTTCTGGATCTGTTCTTCCTGCTTCATCCGTAGATCCTCTTCCATCACGGCCCTCTGTGCCTGAAGCTCCTTGAGCTGGGCCTCCTGAAGCCGGAGTTCGCGCTCGCGGAATTCGGCGTCCTGTTTTTCTTTCTTCAGTTCATAGCAGTCCATGGGTGTGGCGCAATTCATCGGCTGTTGTCCGAAAGCGAAAGAAGGGAGAAGGAGGGTGATGAAAATCAGGTTTCTCATAGGGAAATCATACGTGGTCTCCGATTTCCTGAACATGAAGCTGAGTTTAAGAATGTTTGAGTTCCTTACTTGTGTTAAGGTTTTCCATGAGTAAAAAAACCATTCCGCTTTTCGCCCATACCGTTGTCATGATCAGGCCACTTACCTTCTGCTCCAATCCGGAGACGCTCGCTTCCAATAGTTTCCAGAAATCCTCGGGAGATTCTCCATCGGTGATCCTCCACAAGGCGCAGGCGGAGTTTGATCTTTTTGTGGAAAAGCTTACGGCTTCCGGAATTGAAGTTCTGAAGTTCGAAGAGAAAGCGGGAGCTCAGACACCCGACGCTCTTTTTCCGAATAACTGGTTCTGCCAGCTTCCGGATGGGAAAGTGTTCCTCTTTCCCATGCAGGCACCGAATCGCCGGAAAGAAGTGAGGAGAGATGTCTTAAGAAAAATCCGCGCGACAGAAACCATTGATCTGACCCCATACATTGAACGAAACCAGTTTCTCGAAGGAACAGGAAGTTTAGTCTGTGATCACCGGAACAAAATTGCGTATGCCTGCCTGTCCCCGCGGACCTCTCCGGAAGTCCTGAGAGAATTTTCGGAACTTTCCGGTTACAGAATTGTTTCCTTCCATTCGCTCGATCGGGGAGGGAAAGACATCTATCACACGAACGTCATGATGGCGGCGGGTGAGAGAACGATGATCGTGAATCTTTCCTCGCTTCCTGAGAGTGACCGGAAAATGGTGAGCGGAGTTCTCCAGGAGACAGGGAAAACCATCGTTGATATTTCTTTTGATCAGATGGAAAACCTGGCGGGGAATATGCTTTTTCTTCAGAATAAGACCGGGAAAAAATTCTGGGTCTGTTCGACCCGGGCCTTTCATATTCTCACGCCTTCTCAGAAAGAGATTCTCGAGCGGGAAGGGAGTTTTCTTCACTCAGAACTCACAACTATTGAAGATGTGGGCGGTGGGGGAGCCAGATGCCTAATGGCAGAGGTTTTCCATAGCTAAAGACCTATATGAGGGTTTTATCCGATAGGGTTCTTCTATGAAGAGGTTCTGGCTATAACGGGAAGAACAAAAGGACGGTGTATGAAAACACTTCTATCGCTTCTTCTTATTCTTTCTTCTTCTCTGGCACTCGCTGAAACTAACGATCTCGATGATCTCCAGACGATTGATCTTCAACTCGAAGAGTCTTCCACTCCTGCCTATACGGTTCAATACCCGGGCTACCGGATTGGCGGTGGGACTCCTCCTCGTCTGAATATTACAGACTGCCTTCTTCTCGATATCAAAGATTCGGACAATCTCATCACCACTGAGAAGAAACTGGCACTCGCCAAAAAACTTGTGGTGATCGACGGCTTCCAGAGGGCCCCGGATTCCACACCGGTTCTCACTCCAACGGTACAGGGAAAAAATGTTGTGTTTAACCTTCAGAGTAATGGCGGTTACATGACCATCCTTCAGGTGAAGACGAAGACCGGGAAGTCCCTCGCGGCCACGATCAATACGGAAGCCCCGGTGGGACTCGTTTATATCCGCGCCTGCCGCTTTTAAGCTGACCACACTTTTGACAGGCCGGTGAATTCTACCGGCCTGTGCCTCTCCTCGCCGAAATTCCCTTAAACTCCTCTCATGATGGTCCGCCTACTCATCCTCTTATCCCTTTCCCTTTCCGCCTACGCCCAGGTTCCGGGTTGCACGAATGTTGATCTCCGGAACAACGCGGGCCTTGGTGCCGTGAGAACTCAGGGAAGCATGGGATGGTGTACGTCGTACGTTGCGGCCGATCTCGTAGGCTACAACATCGGAAAAAAATTATCGGCAGTCGCAGTTGCTCTTACGTATAACAACACCGGACTCTTCACGAGCCTTCGGGCGAGATGGGAAGGGCGGGTCACCGGGGAATCTGGCTCGGGTTGGGGAGCTCAGGCGCTTTCCTCCGCGATCAATCATGACCTATGTCTGGAATCAGAACTTCCGTCGGATGATCCGGATCGGCAGACGTATAACAAGCTTCACGCGATCACACTTCTGAAGAGGGAATTTGACCAGACCAGAAGTTGCACCAGAAATAATCTCGCGACGATCCAGAGGCTCTTCCCGCACATCTCTCTCTCGGAAGCGCAGGTCATTCTCTATTACTCCGACATCAACAGCGTCCACGAGATGCTGGCGAAGGTAAACTGTAAACACAAACCGGTTCTGCCGAGAAGGCCCTGGGTCGTGAGAGCGTATTCTCCGCTTCCAAGTGTGATGGATGCACTTTTTGACCGCCGTAAAATATTCGGGCTCACTTACAGTTCAACGATTCTTCAGGACATTTCCCAGGCCGGGAAATCCGGAAAAGACGGGCATATCTCAACGGTCGTTGCCCGCAGGTATAATCCCGCGAATCGCCAGTGCGAGTATCTCGTAAGAAATTCCTGGGGCCCCGATTGCGGGCAGTATGATAGAAGGCTCGGGTGTGAGGCAGGAAACGTCTGGGTGCCGAGGCCCCTTCTTCTTAAGGCCACCTCGGAAATCGTTTACCTCGAATAAAGCTTAGTAAATTTCTCCGAACTGCGCGCGAAGCTTTTCTTTCACGGCTTCGGCCGATGATCCGATCACCTTGAAGGCCGTCATCGGGCGCTTGTGATGAAAGCCTGCTCTCTGGAAAGCGTTACTGAAGTCCGGGTCAGTTCCGACAAACATATCCACCCGCTGAGAGCCGATGCCGTTGAAGGCACCACCGGTATCGCGGACGATGAAAAATCCGTCATGAGTTGTTCCATCCGGGAGGGCGAGGCCCCTTGCTTCCGGCACAAAAATAATCTCATCAATCTGGTGCACCTTATTGTCGGCGGCAATCGTATGATACGGAAGGAGACAGAGATCTTTTCTTATCCCTTCACCGAACTTGCAACGATTCAGGTAATGGTAGCGCGGCTGGTTTCTGATTTTTCCGCCGTAGTTCACGGCGATTTCACCCTGGCCCCGGTCTTTGAGAATTCCCGAGCCTTCCATCAGAAGCATACTGGCGTAGCGGCTGCAGACTGTGGCGATGGTGTTTCCTTCAGGATCAAGCAGTTTTGTTTTCTCGTTCCCGTTGAATTTTCTTCTTCCGTATCCGCCCTTGCAGGAAGCATCGGCTTCTTTCGGCGTGTAGTACATGGTCGGAAGGAGATTCGGGATATTGGTCATATCATCTTCAGAGATATCGCTGGAAAGGCCCAGGCCCTTCCAGTTGAGTTTTTCTGGTATCGAGACATGAGTCTCAGGTGAGGAGTCGCTCTTTCCACAGGACACAATCAGCAGGGCGAGGAGGCCGTAA
>CANGAC010000106.1 GCA_947451425.1 Bacteriovoracaceae bacterium
AGACGTTGATCATGAAGTAGGTAGTTAACTTTTCTAGTCTGTTATTTTGATCGCTCATAAGTCACCAAAAGTAGGGTTTCTTTTAGTGTAACGCGAGATTTAATTTTTGGTAAAAAAAAATGCCCGCGTTGGCTGCCGCCGAGGCGCGGGCCTTTTTTAAAGATCTATAACTGGAAAATGAGTTTCTTGTAGTAGTTCCCTTTCTCTTCGAAATCCCGGAACACATCCGAAGAATCATTCCCCGGACAAAGGAGAACAGTGTCTCCCGTTCTTGATTTCTGATAGGCAAGGAGAACGGCTTCATCGAAAGAACCCACGAGGTACGTCTGAGTCACGTCACCCAGAACCCGGTTCATCGTTTCTTTTACTTCGCCCACGAGAACAAGCACGCGAACTTTCTCTCTGATGATGTTTCCATACTTATCGAAAGGAATGCCTTCGATTTCCTTACCACCAGCGATCAGAATGACGGGATCCTTGAATGCTTCGAGTGATATTTTGAGCTCATCCATCGTCTCAGACTTCGAATCGTTGTAGAAACGGACGCCGTTTTTCTCAACAACGAATTCGAGACGGTGAGGAATACCAGGGAATTTCTCAATACAGTGCTGGATTGAAGCATCTGAAACTTTAAGTGCCTTACACGCCGTAATAGCAGCCATCATATTTTCGCGGTTATTAACACCAACGATTCTCATATCCGTTACTTTGAACTCAGAGTGATAGTGGATATTCGAGTGAATGCGCTTGTCATGGAAATGCGTTCCCTGGATTTCAGAGATCACACCCATCGTGACGAACGACTTACGTGAATACCAGAAAGTCTGCGCTTGCGCCGAACGAAGAACTGAGTTCGAAGCGAGCTTATCGAAATTCACGACGAGATAATTTTCTGGTCCAAGATTACGGGCAACTTTAAGTGCCGTATCAAGGTATTCAGCTGAAGACTTGAAACGTCCGAGAAGATTTTTTTCTTCAAGGTTCGGGTAAACAGCGAGGACTGGCTTGAAGTTATCGATTGTCTGAAGCTGCTGCGGAGAAACTTCCACCACGCAGTAATCAATTTCGTCACGGTTAGGAAGTGAGAGGAAGTTGATGAATGGCTCATCAGATGTTCCACCAACAAAAACGTTCTTCTTATCAACCTTCAGAGTGAAACCAATCATGTGCGCCGTGATGGTACGTCCGTGAGATCCGCAAACGGCAACAACCGGCTTCTTGCAGTTTTCATAAGCAAACGCGAAGTCTGAATAGACTTTGCGGCCGTGCTCACGAGCGACACGAATCTGCGGAAGGTTAGGGTCAACGTTAGAAGAATAGACAATGACGTCTGCTTCAATGAAGTCTTCATCCTTGTGCTCACCGAGAGTCATCGCAGGAGTCGGAACGATTTTTTTCAGGCGCTTAACCTGCTTATTCAGATCGAAGATCGGCTTGATATCCGTTACTTTGATATCGCAACCGAGTTGCGTGAATAGATGAATGAGGGCGAAGCCAGTCTTACCCAGACCAACAACGAGAACTCTTTTGCCTTTATACTGTTCCATGGGAACTCCTTATCTCAATTTCAATGTAGCAAGTGCGAGGATCGCGAAGATCAAACTAATGATCCAGAAGCGCACGATGACCTTAGTTTCAGGCCAGCCTAATAATTCAAAGTGATGGTGAATCGGGGCCATTTTGAAGATCCGCTTTCCGCGGGTCTTGAAAGATGCCACCTGAAGAATCACAGAAACTGCTTCAATCACAAAAATCCCGCCGATGAGAACAAACAGGAATTCGTTTTTTGTGAGAACAGCGATGGTGCCGAGGCAACCACCGAGAGAAAGTGAGCCAACGTCACCCATGAAAATTTCTGCAGGATAAGCGTTGTACCAGAGAAATCCCACACCTGCGCCGATTAGAGCACCTGAGAGAACGAGGAGCTCACCGACATCAGGAACGTGAGGAATGAAAAGATATTCTGACATTTCGATGTGACCGGAAACGTAGGCCAGCATCCCGAGAGTTGCCGCCGAGATGATCGTGGGCCCGATCGCAAGACCGTCCAGACCATCAGTGAGGTTCAGCGCATTCGATGACCCAACGATCACGAACGCAGCAAACGGAACATACCACCAACCGAGATCAATCAGCGGTTCTTTGAGAAACGGAAAATACAAATGCGAATCCGTGACATTGAACTGAATCATCACATAAGCCGCAAGAAGAGCCGTTGAGAATTGCCAGGCAAGTTTCTGGCGCGCACTCACACCCTTGGTGTTTTTCTTCAGGACTTTCAGATAGTCATCAAGACCCCCGAGAAAGAAATAAGAAATCGTGACAAACAAGGTGATGAGAAAAGGGAATGAAACAAAGTTCCCGCAGATCGCACATGCGAATACGGCACTTCCCAGGATGAAGACACCACCGAAAGTTGGAGTGCCTTTTTTCTTCTTGTGCGTTTCCGGGCCATCTTCACGGATGATCTGACCAAACTGGCGAAGTTTCATATAAGCGATGAAACGTTTGCCCCATAAAATAGAAACGGCAGTGGCCACAATAAAGGCCAGGAAAGATCTGAAAGTGATGTACTTAAAGATATTAAATAGATGACTAGATTGACTCAGTGGGTAAAGCCAATGATACAGCATGTTTATCCCTTCAAAAAAGATAAACTTAAGTTATATCGAAGTGAGACTCCAATTGTAAAGAGCGCGGGGCTTTAATTCGTGATTTTGGTCACAGCATTAGTGAGCGCTGACCTTCAGATCCAACAGGGTCTCGAGCTGGACGCCACGAGAGCCTTTGATGAAGTGAATCGCATATTGCTTCAAGCATTGATTGCGATACTCATCCTTGAACTGCGAACTTCCTTCCCGTGAATTCCCCTCGGGAAAGCCCTTCTTATAAAAATCTGAGAAACGACCCACGAAATAGGCATGAGCAAAGCCCAGCTCTTTTACATAGCGACCGATTTCTTCGTGATAAACAGGGGTGTTATCGCCAAGTTCATACATGTCACCCAAAACGACACAGGCATCATTGAGACTGATACCCTTAGATTTCAGACTATCTTTGAATCCCAGAAGAGCTGCTTTCACAGACGACGGATTCGCGTTGTACGCATCCAGAAAAACATCTTTTCCTTCATAACTCATCCACTGCGAACGATTGGCTGTAGGTTTAAACGTCGACGCCGCTTCTATGAGTTTTGCTTCTCTCTCTGGATGAAAGTGAGTGGCGATGAAAAGACAGGTGATGAGATTGAGCTTATTGTGACGGCCAGTGATGTTGTCATTGGTTGCCGTGAGAGTTTTCCCTTTGTACTGAACGCTCGCACCGTTTTCGAGGAAACTAATTCTGGCTTCGGCTTCAGGGGATTCACCGTAAGCAACAGAGCCCGGAGTTTTCTGAAACGTTTTAAGAAACGGATCATCTTTATTGATGAGATAAAATCCCTCTCCCTTCGTGTTCGCCTTAACCACATGGTAAAGAAGGCCCTCTTCCACAAAAACTTCTTTCTCAGTTCCGAAGAACTCAAGATGAGTCGCACCGATGTTAGTGGTAAGACCCGCATTCGGTACAGCGATGTCACAGAGAACTTTAATTTCTCCGGGATGGTTACTTCCAAGTTCCAGAACGACGAAATTCATCTCTGGAGAAACCTGAAATAATGTTAACGGTACACCGAGGTGATTATTGTTATTTTTTTCCGTGAAGGTCACCTTACCCGGAAAAACAGTCGTGAGGATGTGCGAAAGCATTTCCTTGTGTGTGGTCTTCCCGTTAGATCCGGAAATGGCGAATACAGTGTTCTTAGGATTAAGTGATTTCCATTCCACAATATGGTGATGAGAGTACTCCTGAAGAAACGTCACAGAGTCAGTCACCGGAATAAATTCCGTATTCTTGTACTTCGCCGACAGAGCTTTTGCTTTCTCTTCATTTTCAGGATTTTTCTGATAAACAACAATCGGGCATCCCTGATCAAGAAGTGCCGAGATCACGTCCAAAGGATTTACTTTTGCTCCGGGAATCGCAACGAAGACAGAAGGGTGCTTGTATCTTCTCGTGTCCGTACAAAAGGGCATGGAACCATTCGGACGCGAAGGTTGTTTGAGTACTGAGGGGCATTTCGTAAAATGTTTGAGACTGATCATGGCGAATTCCTTCTCACGAAGTCGTCGACTTCCCGGATGTCACTGTAAGGGTGTTTGATTCCGTGTATGAGTATATAGTCTTCATGGCCTTTTCCGGCCAAAAGAAGCACTTCTTTTTCGCCAATTTCTGAAAATGCGATCCTGACTGCTTCTCTCCGGTCGACAATCTTTCTCGGATTTCTACGGGTAAATCCTTTTAAAATATCATCGATGATCTGCGCGGGATCTTCAGAGCGCGGATTATCACTCGTGACATAGACATCATCCGCCCATTCGTCCACGACAGCTCCCATCAGTGGACGCTTCGTGCGATCGCGGTCACCACCGCAACCGAAGAGCACTTTCAATTTATACCCGGGGAAGCTCGTTTTGATGCCACGACAAATATTGAGAAGAGCATCGGGAGTATGAGCGAAATCCACGACGAGATAACTGGATTTATACTTCTGGATATAAAATCGTCCGTCCGGAGATGTGAGTAAATTGAAATCAACACTCAGTTTTAAAGCAAAAACATTTTCCACAATCGCACACGCCACTTCCAGATTGTCCCTGTTAAAAGAGGTGCTGAAGAAAATCGGAAGGTTTGAAGCGATCTTTGGAGCAGCTTCAGTCTGTGGCGAAACCTTCTTGAGCTTTTGAATGAGATCCGTTTGCGTCGCCGGAACAAACAGCTTCGCTGTTTGTTTTAGGTGCTTGTAAATGATCGACTTGGCTTCAAAATAAGAATCCATCGTCTTGTGATAGTCGAGGTGATCCTGAGAAAATGACAGCCAACCTGCGCCATCAAAATCAATGCCGTAAAGTCTACTCTGCATAAGCGCATGAGAACTTGCTTCCATGACGCAGAAATCTTTGTCTTTCCCATAGAGAGCAATAAATTTCCGAAGATCGATGAGAGATGGTGAAGTAAGTCCAAAATCAAGAATCTGCTTCTGGTATTCCCGAACACCGAGAGTTCCCACTGATAAACCTTTCTTACCAGCGAGATGAGCGACCTGGAGAACAAGATCGGTCGTTGTGGTTTTTCCATTGGTTCCGGTTATTCCAATCATCTTCAGAGGGGGAAGAGGATAAAGAATATCGAGAATGTCTTTTTGAATGGAAGGCCATCTGGCTTCATCAATTACGGTAGAATTCGACGGTAAATCAGGATGAGAAATGTTAGTGATGAGCCAGGCGAAATGGGCCGAAGCAATTCTCTCTTTGAAACTTTGCATGGCCTCTGCAGTGTTCCCGATCCGATAGAAAAGGATCGCTTCGCGGTCACAATCCTGAACCTTCCAATGAATGTCTTTGATCGTTAACTGCGGAAGAGTTGTCCCAAGAATTTTACTGAGTGACTTATCATTCAACATAAGTCGGAGCTTCAAAAGTCAGGCGGATGCTGGTGGCTCCCGCAATAGCTGTGCCGGGAACAATTGACTGTGCTCTCACAACTCCGAAGCCGTTCAACTGAACCTGCATGCCGCGTTCTTCAGCGAGTGTAATGGCACTTTGCTTATCCATGCCTACGAAATCCGGAACAAAACCTGGACCGAAAGTTTTCGTTCCCGATGCTTGTGTGCTGTGAACTTCATCAAGATTCACCTTGTTCGATTTCTCGTCGTAACGGGCGAACTGTGCGAAATCTTTTTTCTTATAGAGGATATACTGAGTAATCTTCCTGAAAATGGGAGCAGCTACCGCCCCTCCGTAATAACCATTCGCTGTCGGGTGATCAACATAAGTGAGAACGACAAATTTCTTGTTCACGTTCACCGGGAAGCCGATGAAACTCGCTACGTAACCAGCGTAGCCTCCGTTAGAAACTCTTTGCGCAGTCCCGGTCTTGCCAGCAATTTCATAATGAGGAATTCTCGCTTCATCACCAGTTCCCTCACTCACCACACCCATGAGCATTTTCGTCATGGCTTCAGCCGTTTCTTCAGAAATAATTCTGTTTTCCGGAATAAGCTGAGATTTATCCGAACGAAGTAAAGTTGGCTTCACAAGATATCCGCCGTTAGCAATAACAGCATAAGAGCGAAGAATCTGCATTGCCGTTGTCGCAATCCCCTGACCGAAGCTTATGTTGGAGAGGGTGAGCGGCTTAACTTTATCAGCGGCCTTATAGCTCAGGATGCCTTTCGACTCTCCCGAAACTTCGACGCCAGTCTTCTTTCCAAGCTGAAACTTTTCAAATGTCTGGTGAAGGCGTGGGTACTTAAGGGAGAAAGCAATCTTTGTTGTTCCGACGTTGGAGCTGAACTTGAGAATATCAGCAACGGTGAGCCATTCAAATTTTTCATGAGTCTCAGCTTCTGAAACCCAGTGATTCTGAATCTTGATCTTCCCGTACTCACAGAAAAACTTCGTCTCGGGTTTTGCGACCTTGTGCTCTAGAGCTGAGGCAATGGTAATCGATTTAAAAATAGATCCCGGTTCCCAGGGATCAGTCACAAAAGCGAGCTTCCGGCTTTCAGCTGGATACTGGTTCGCCTTATTCGGATCGTAGGTCGGGTAATTGGAGATTGCCAGAATCTCCCCGGTTTCAGCATCCATGACAGCAGCTCCACCGCGGAAACCCTGGTGATGAACGACTGCCTCTTTTAGATAACTTTCAAGCGCGCCCTGAATATCCTTGTCCATCGCGAGGTGAACATCAGGTGCCACTCTCTCGCCGGCCTTGGTTTCGTACTTGATGGGTCTACCCTTGGCGTCGCGGATGTATTTTACGATCTGTGGTTCCCCGCGAAGAGACTTGTTGAGACTTGCTTCAATTCCCGCGAGACCCTTACTGTCCATCCCGACAAACCCGAGAGTCTGGGCGAGAAGTTCTTTATTGGGATAAACGCGCTCAGAGTGAGATTCAACAAAGATCCCCTCGAGCTTCTTAATTCGTTTCAACTGATTTTCAGAAAGATGAATTTTCCTCGCAAGCCAGGTGTATTTTTTCCGGTTTCCCACAAGCGAGCGAAGTTTCTGATACGGAAGTTCCGGAACAACATTCGAGAGAGTCTTAAGTTTATTGTAAAACTCAGTGTTCTTGTTTCTCGGAATAGTGAAGAGATTGTAGACGTGGACGTTAATGGCGAGCGGGTTTCCGTTACGGTCGAGGATGTTTCCGCGATTGGGATATTCTTTCACTTCCCGGATGAACTGCGACTTCGCGTAAGCGAGGAGCTTTTCCTTGTTCACAACCTGAATATAAAAGGCTTTGCTCACGACAACCGCGAAGAGGAAACTGAAAATGAGAAAGCTGAAAAAAATTCTGTTTTTCATGTTACCTAAGGAATGAGAATAATCTGTTCAGGGCCCGGTTCCTTAAGATCGTACTTCACAGCAAATTCACGAAGCCGCGGCACTGACATTTCACGCGCACGCTGGGCCTTCAATTCTTTGTTCCGGATGATCGCTTTCTGAATATCGGCTTCGATATTGTTAAGCGCGTATGCCTGCTCGATGCCCTTCATGCGGAATCCGACGAAAGCAACAGCAAGAATGGTGAATGTCAGGGTAAAGGGAAGTGCTTTCGCATTGAAGAGAAATTCAATCAGACGATTGTTAAAAGTCGTACCGCTTTTTTTTCTTAGCGCCATCAATCCTCCCTGATTGAGATTCCCTTTGGAGTAAACGAAGCTTGGCACTTCGTGAACGGGAATTCTGAGACAGCTCTTCATCCGTGGCTGTAAGTGGCTTCTTAGTTAAAATTGTAGCAGGAAAAATATTTTTCTCCACTATTTCTTTGAACGTGTGTTTCGCGATCCGGTCTTCGAGAGAATGGAAACTGATGACCGCAAGAACTCCTCCCTCGGCCAGATACGGCAACAATTTTGGTAGAGTATTTTCGAGCACCGTTAATTCTGCATTCACGGCGATCCGGAGCGCCTGAAAAGTTCTCGTCGCAGGATGGATGCCCTTATGACGATCTTTCACCGGATAAGCATGAAAGCAAATGTCTTCAATCTGCTTCGTGGAGGTGATTTTTTCAGTCTGTCTGAGCTCAACAATCTTTGAGGCAATCCTTCTGGAAAGTCTCTCTTCACCATACTTGAAAATGAGATCAGCGATCTCTTCTTCCCGGAGTGTGTTCAGTAAATCCGCGGCAGTAGGAATGTTCGCGTCCCCGTAATTCATCCTCATATCCAGAGGAGCATCGGCCCTGAAACTAAACCCTCTCTCCATTTTATCAAACTGATGGGAAGAAACTCCGAGATCCATCAGGATCCCCGCGAACTTTCCTTCCATTTTATTTTCCGCACACCAGTCCGGGAACTGTTCGAAATTCATCGCGAGGAGATTGATCGAACCACTCTTGCCCCGACGAAGAATCTCTTCATTTCCGTTTTTGAGCGCATCTGGATCCTGGTCTGTACTATAAACAATAGAACCAGAAATCTGGTCCGACAGAGCGAACGTATGTCCGCCGGCACCGAAGGTGAGATCAGCAAATGTAAGTGATCCCGAAGTTTTGGAACCTAATTCCAAAGCTTCGAGACACTCTTTTAACATGACTGAATAGTGGGAGAGATATTCGGACATTACTTCAAAATGACGTCGAGGATTTCCCGGTGATGGGGCTTTCTCAACATTTCATCCGTAATCACAGCGTACGCATTTTCCGGAGTGTGCTTCACCGGATTCTTCACGAGATCCGGAATCGCCACCTTGATGAATGCCTGTGCTGAAACATAATTGGATTTCATGACGTCCATGATTTCCTGGACCGTACAGTGTTCTTCTTTCCAGCAATCGTAGTCAGTCACCATCGCAACCGTGGCGTAGGCCATGCCCGCTTCTTTAGCGAGGAAGGCTTCCGGACAATTGGTCATGCCGATCACTGAAGCTCCGAAGCTTCTGTAAATCTTTGATTCCGCCCGTGTGGAAAACTGCGGACCTTCAATACATACATATGCACCACCAAGATGAGATTTTACTCCCGCCTTCTGGCAATGATCATAAAGTCTTTTGGAGAGAGATTTCTCAACCGGGTCAGCAGCGGAAACGTGCCCGACCATCCCCTCATCAAAGAATGTTCTCTTACGAAGTCCCTTGGTCCAGTCGATGAACTGGTCAACCATGACGAATTCTCTCGGAGCAAATTCTTCCTGAAGAGATCCGACAGCAGAAATACTGACGACTGTGGAAGCTCCGAGTTTTTTCAGAGCAAAGATATTGGCCCGGTAATTCACTTCACTTGGAGTGTAGTGGTGACCAATGCCGTGGCGAGGGAGAAAATAAAAAGCGGATCCATCCACTTCGCATTCCATGATGTCGGCAGAAGGAGCTCCGAAAGGTGTTTCCACCTTATGTGTCTTTCTGACTTTTATGGCATCTAACTTATAGATGCCACTTCCACCAATGACGCCAATCTTGATATCGCTCATAACTAAGCCATCATTCCAGTGAGATCAACTACGCGACCCATAGACTTGGATTGCTTGCTGACGATGTTGCTGTATTCATCGCGCTCAGCCTCTTCCTTGCAGATGATACACATCTCAGCAGTCGGACGGGCGAGAAGGCGCTCGAACTTGATCCAGTAACCGCAATCATCACAAAGGCCATACTCGTTGTTGGCGAATTTCTTGAGAGCGTTGTCGATTTTCTTCACGTAAAAAACTTCGCGGTTTCTGAATCTCAGAAGGTGCGAGTTATTGTAGTCAGAAATCGAAGCTTCAACCTCATCGCCTTCGTTGGGGAGCTCAAGTGAGATGTCTTCAGCAGCAAGACTCTCTTTGTAGACCAGTGCTTGCTTCTCAGCGAGCAGTTTGTTCTTAAGCGTTTCCAGTTGTTTCTTGGTCAACGCACGATTCTTTTCGAGGGCCATGGGCTACTCCTTCATTACTCCAGTCCACCCTTAATATTAAGGAGGACTGATTTGGAAATCATTTTGAGAGTCTCAAATACACCTTCTCCCGAGACTGCGGTAGCCTCGAAAGCCGGAAATTTTCTCTTATTTAATTGCATCTGCATGTCTTCAACCGGAACGATGTTGGGAAGATCACGTTTGTTCCATTGCATAACAACAGGAACTTTTGAGACGTCATATCCCTGATCAGCGAGATTTTTCTCGAGCCCGTGATAGGACTCAAGATTTGCTTCCATTCTTTCCACCTGGGAATCAGCAACAAACACGAGTCCATCCACACCGCGAAGAATGAGCTTACGGCTGGCTTCGTAGAAAACCTGGCCCGGGACAGTGTAGAGGTGAAATCTGGTTTTAAAGCCACGGATCTCACCGAGGTCAAGCGGAAGGAAATCGAAGAACAATGTTCGTTCGTTTTCCGTATTCAGCGTAATCATCTGACCTTTGTTC
>CANGAC010000107.1 GCA_947451425.1 Bacteriovoracaceae bacterium
AAATATAAAATTGCGCCAAAATTGAAAGCGTAGTTTCTGTGCTCACTGGAGAGCGGACGGAAAGTAAAAAGTTCGAATCTCACGCCAACGTCCTGGACCCATGACCCCACCATCTGGAGATCAAAATTATAATCGGCACCGAGATTAAAAGTGCTCGAATACGAGTTCACTGTTTTTCCGGGCCTTCTGGCCTCATCCGTTCCTGTTCCATTGGGAATTGTGGTCGTCCCACCAGGTCCAGTGGTTTGTTTGATAAAATTCCCGATACCAAAACGGAAGGCGAGATTATTTGAAAGTGAGCTAACCCAGAGGAAATCCCAATTCAGGAAAATGGTATGAATCTTCTGCTTCCCGAAACTGTCATTCGCTGTCTGGTTGGTGTGAATGTAGCCGAGTTGAGGAGAGAAACCGAACCCCGTGTTAAAGAGGTTAAAGTTATATCCCACTCCAAGTGTCGGAGAGAAAGGCTTGTCATCGACTTTCCCCTTTGAATCCTGGGTATCCTTAAGTGTTCTATTAAATCCCAGCAAGGTATGCGGACGAGCGTTCGCAATGCTCATCTGGAGGAAAATCACGCTGAATACCAGCAGAAACCGAAGTCCCATGGGAAACACTCACTCGTTATTATTTCCTTCCATCGTAGAGAGCGGAAAAATTGCCGTCTACGCTCAATAGAGCGTGAAAATTGATCTTCGGGTCTTTGAAAGAGGTAAAATTAATTGGTAGCGTATGACTCATGAACCCGATGCAATTCTTCACTTTCCTTATTTTTACTGCCATCACAGTTTTCGGTATCGAAGCTCCATTTCCCTTTAATTTTAGTTCTCTGGTATTTGTCTTCGTTGCGATTCCACTTCTAGATAAAATCATCGGGGAAGACAAATCCAATCCCGACACTGTCCATGAACAAAACTGGAAGAAGACATCGGTATGGGCCCCTGCTCTTTACGTCTATGTCATCACTCACTTTTTCGTCCTACTCATGTCACTTGCGAAGGCGCAAATCCTGACTCCCAGAGACCTGGTGATTTCCGGAATTGCTACCGGACTTTATACTGGAGGATTGGGAATCACGGTCGGACATGAACTCTGCCATAAAAGAGAAAAGGTTCATCGCTTTTTTGCGAATGCTCTCCTGACGAGTGTATGGTACGGGCATTTTTCCGTGGAACATGTAAGGGGTCACCACCTTGAAGTGGCGACACCGGAAGATCCCGCGAGTGCAAGAAAAAATGAGTCAGTTTACCGGTTTCTTCCCCGGACAATCTCCGGCACTTTTCTTCATGCTTTGAAGATCGATCGGCGGGAGGTGATCAAGGGGGGGATGGTTTCTACCTTCATGACTGTCGCGATTGGCATTCTTTTAGGCTCCAAAGCACTCGGATTGTTTTTCATCCAGGCCATTGTGGCGATCCTGCTTCTGGAACTTGTGAACTATGTTGAGCATTACGGCCTGTCCCGGAAAAAGCTTGAGAAGGGAAGATATGAAAGAGTACTTCCCATGCATTCATGGAATTCAGCCCACAAGTTTTCCAATCTTATTTTGTTCAATCTTCAGCGACACTCTGATCACCACTCCACAGCGCATTTGCCCTATACCGTCTTAAAACATCAGGACTCTGCACCTCAACTGCCAAGTGGATATCCTGGAATGATTCTCCTGGCGCTCGTGCCTTCTATTTGGTTCAAAATCATGAATCCCAAAATTGATCTGCTAAATCGATAACATCCTGTATCTTTTACCCGATTTCTTATTTTAAGAAGCCCATGAGATATAAAGGACCATGAGTTCTTCTCTCGCCCTTTTCATCCTTCTCTTTTCAAGACTTGTTCTTGCTGAGTCAACATGCGTGCCGATATCGGCGGAAGAGTTGAGAAAAATTGTCGATGAAGTTCAGCTTCATCATTATCCGGAATTAAATGGAATTAGCTTCCCATTTGTCGACTGTAAATCTGAAAACTATTTTTTTCAGGCTTCAGTCAGCAAGGCCTCTCTTCTGAAAGGGAAAAAAAAATACTTCATTGAAGTTAATAAAAAGCTTCTAAATTGCCCGCCATCCGAAGCGGGATTGCGTGCCATCATTACTCACGAGCTAGCTCATTTCAGAGACTATGAAAAACTGCGTCCTTCCGGTTTGATGAAACTGGGGATTCACTACACTGTATCGATGTCATTCCGTCGAGGATACGAAAGGCAGACCGACCTTACGGCAATCCACATGGGAGAAGGTCGAGGCCTCATCGATTATCGACTCTGGCTATATGAGCGCCTTTCTCCCAAAGGGCTCAGGCTGAAAAAAATTTATTACTTGAACCCCTCCGAAATTGAGTCCGAGATGACGAAGATGAATTCCGATTTTTTTCAGTAATAACTTGCGAAATAGAGCCTAAGTTTATGGATTCATAATTCGTTAAAGCTTGCGTCAAAAAGAGAATAATAGTTTCGTAAGAAAATCACGGTAAACTTCACTGATGAGTATGCGACTGCGATTCCATAAAATTCTGAACCAGGAATATTGGCCTTTCTGGTTCTTCTACCTGCCGGTGTTTCTCACCTGGCCTCTTCTTGCGTTAAGAGGGAAGTCGCTTTTGTTTTTCACCAGAATCAATCCATTTATTCCCTATGGCGGATGCTTCGGAGAATCGAAGAGCGATATTTTAAAACTCATCCCAGCACGCTTTTTACCGGTCACCATTCTTGTCACCGAAGGAACGAACTGGAAGAGCAGAGCGTTTTCTTATCCGGTGATTCTCAAGCCTGATGTTGGCGAACGCGGCGATAACATTTGTATCGTGAATTCAGAAAATGAAATCGGTTCCTATCAGTCAGCACTGGGCAGGCCATTTCTTATCCAGGAATTTCTGACGGAGAAATTTGAAGCGGGAGTCATGGTCGCCAGAGTCCCGGGGACCAGAGAATTTGAAATCACTTCAATCGTCACGAAAGAATTCCTTACGGTTACCGGAGACGGGAAAACGAAACTATCTGATCTGATCGGCCTTGATCCGAGAGCTCTCATGCAGTGGCCGAGACTTCGGAAAAGTTTTGACGAGAATCTCGTTCTGAAATCCGGAGAATCTCTTCTTCTGGAACCAGTAGGAAACCACAAGCGCGGAACAAAATTCCTTGATGGGAATCATCTTCATACGCCAGAGCTTCTGAAAGTGATGAATGAGATTTCAGGGTCCGTCCCGGATTTTGATTTCGGACGCTTCGATCTCAAGGCTCCTTCGGCGGAGAGTTTTAAGCGAGGCAAGGGTTTAAAGATCATGGAACTCAACGGAGCCTTCTCTGAACCTGGGCACATTTACGATCCGTCGGCTTCTCTCTTTCAATCATGGAGAGATCTCCTTCGGCACTGGTGGACTCTTGCCACTCTGGCCGGTTCACGCACCCAAAAAACGATGTCTTTCTCAGAATTTCTGAGTTCTTATAATCAACACAGAAAACTCACTCAATGGAATGAATGATGGATGATCTGGCACAGGCCTTGAAAAAATTTCGCTCCTTTACGTTACCAGCAGGAATTCCTTCTGCGGAAGCTGGCGAACGAAAAAGAATTTTGGTGGAAAGAACCGGTGAATGGGAGCTTCTTCTCATGATCTGGGGTCCTAGAACAATCACGCCCATTCATGATCATAACGACAGTAGATGCTGGATGAGGCTCCTTGCCGGTAAGCTCAAAGAAGAGATTTACTCTGGCGAATCTCCCCAGCTTCTGACGGAGAATCATTTTACAGATAACGGGTCTTTGTTTATTGAAGACGAGAGAGGCTTTCATCGACTGAGAAATGACAATGAATCAGTTTCCGTCAGTCTTCATCTCTATACCAAGCCACTTATTACGAGCCGCTTTTTTGACGAAGAAAAAAAGGCGTGGTTTATCAGCACACTCAAGACTGATGGGGCCTTGAATGAATTCATCTGATGACTTCCTGAAAATGGCTTCTGCCCTGTTTCTGGGCGAAATAGCTGAGCGAAGACTGGGGCGAACCGGAAGTCTCACTTCGTCCCCGGAAATCAGAAAGAAGATAGATCTCACCCTCGGAGAATCTCACGGGGCAGAAGAAATTCTGAGTGACTTAAAAAAATACCTTCAGCTTTCAACGAATACCTTAAGCCCTAAATTCATGAATCAGCTTTTTTCCGGACTTCGGACTGAGGCCATCGCTGGTGATTGGGCGAGCTCACTTTCCAACGCCACAATGGCGACTTATGAAGTCGCTCCGGTGGCAACCCTGATGGAGCACGAACTCATCAGAAAAATGCTCGCTCTGATCGGATGGAAAACCGGAGAAGGGATCATGGTCACAGGAGGCTCAAATGCCAATCTTGTGGGACTTCTGGTAGCGAGAAATACCCTGTTTCCGGAAAGTAAAAAGAGCGGGAACGAAGACCGGAAGCTCTGCCTTTTTGTTTCTGAGGAATCGCACTACTCATTTGAGAAAGCGGCCAATCTCATGGGCCTTGGTACGAATAGAGTCCTGAAAGTGAAAGCTGATGAAAAAGGAAAAATGATCCCCGCCGAGCTTCGGCAGGAAATCCTGAGGGCCCGCGCAGCCGGCCTCACACCATTCTTCGTCGGCGCCACCGCTGGGACGACTGTCCTTGGCGCGTATGATCCTGTTGATGAGATCTCGATGATTACGAAAGAAAATAATCTCTGGCTCCATGTTGATGGCGCCTGGGGCGGAAGTGTTCTTCTCTCTGAAAAACACCGCTCGCTTCTAAAGGGCCTCGCTTCTGCTGATAGCTTTGCGTGGGACACGCACAAGATGCTGGGCACGGGACTCATTAGTTCCTTCTTTCTCACGGCGAGAAAAGATGTCCTTAAAGAATCGAATCATAGCGGCGGTCAGGATTATATCTTCCATGACTCAGATGATAGTGCTCTGGATACAGGACCATCTTCACTTCAATGTGGAAGAAGAAATGATGCCCTGAAAGTCTGGCTTACCTGGAAAGCTCAGGGAGATGCGGGACTTGGGAATTTAGTGGATACGCTTTTTGAGAAGAGTTCTCTGGCGACAAAACTCGTAAGCTCAATGCCGGAGCTTGAACTCCTTCATCAACCCGAAATGCTTAATGTCTGTTTCCGGTTCAAGGCGGGAGACAATAAAACTCAAAAACTCATTCGCCAGGAAATCCTGAAAGAAGGAGAGTTCTTTGTGAACGTGGCAAGTCGCCGTGGACAGACTTTCTTCCGTCTCATCACCGCCCATCCTGAACTGACCGAGGCACATCTGAGGACGCTCTTTAAACGGATTATTGAAATCGGAAATCGACATATGGAGAAGAGATGAAAAAACTTGAGCCTATCCTTGCCTGGGTTTCTGCGCTGATTCTGTTTCAGACTCTATTTTTTAAGTTCACTGGCGCTGAAGAGTCCCGCTGGATCTTTTCCCAGTTGGGAGCAGAACCTGCAGGGAGAATTGGTTCAGGTGTTATTGAACTCGTGGCAGGAATTTGTTTGATCATACCTGCGATGAGAATTTACGGGGCCATTCTTGCTGCTGGAACGATGGCCGGCGCAATCGTTTCTCACATCTTCATTCTTGGTATCAGCGTCCAGGGTGACGGAGGATTTCTTTTCGGTCTGGCACTGATTGTTTTCGGCTCAAGTCTTTTTATCCTTTACCGGAACCGGGGACTCATACCCGTGGTGAATAAATGGATTACCTCACAGTCATAGGACATCCCGTCCTTTTTCCGTTGGCCGTGATCCTGGCCACCTTCCTTCTGGAAGACCCAACAACCGTAGGCGTTGCTGCTCTTATCAATCGTGGCGACGTGACTTTTGCGAGCGGATTCTTCCCTCTGATGATCGGAATTTTTCTGGGGGATGCGGGACTTTACCTTCTGGGAACTTTCATCCGGAAGGGCATAAAGAAATCAGCACTCATTCCTCTTGAACCGGGGTATTTTTCGATCATTGTAGCGCGTTTTATTCCCGGAATGAGAACTGTAACGTTTACATCTGCCGGGATTAAAAGCTTCCCGCTGCTGAAGTTTCTGGCCCTGATTTTTCCTTCGGCCATTCTCTGGACCTTTTTTCTCATCAGCGCCACTGATAAAATTCTCGCCTATCTCAGTTCCTATCCGGTCTGGTTCAGTATTTGTTTTGGTGTGTTCTTAATTGTTTTCCTACAGGTAGTAGAACGTAAGGTTCGTAAGCTCTATAAGAAAGCTGCTTTTTAAAATTACGGAGTTCATATGAAATTTTTAATTCCCGTGTTGCTGTTCTTTTCCTTGAACGCTTTTGCTGTTCAGCCGTTGATCAATACCTACGGCGAAGGAGGATCTTTTCTGAGCGATCCTCCCCGCACGGATGTTGCGATCAAGGGCTATGATACAGTCGCTTATTTCACTCAGAACAGGCCCGTGAAGGGCCTTGATAGATTTGTGACTTCCTGGAAGGGGGCGAAGTGGAAATTTTCCTCGCAGGAAAATCTCGACCAGTTTCTGAAAGAGCCCGAAAAGTTTGCGCCTCAGTACGGTGGCTATTGCGCCTATGGAGTGGCGAAGGGGAATCTGGTGAAGATTGAGCCAGATCAGTTCAAAGTGGTGAATGGAAAACTTTACCTGAATTATGACGACGATGTTTCAGATGACTGGAAAAAAGATATTCCTGGCTATGTGAAAACTGCTGATAAGAAATTTCCAGAGCTCCTCAAGGAGTAATCTGACTTTCGGTGGCGATGGACTGTAGAATGAGATCCGGGCGCTTCCACGGAACAAAGTGATTCAGTCCTGGAACCATTTCTATCCTGACGATTTTATCGCTCACAAGTTTCTTCATGAAATCGACATTCTCTTTCTGTACAAGATCATCGGCATCACCCTGGATGATGACAATTCTCGAACTCAGGTTCGTCCATTCTTTCTTCATGCTTTTGAGTTCCGGTTTGAGTCCCATAATCTCTTCATTGGCCACCCGTAAGGCGGTCGGAATGATGACTCTGAATGGCCACCAGGTCGCTGCGTTCTGATACCATTTTGTTTCTTCGAGGTCCGGATCAACCGAACCCGCCACAAGGATGAGACTCTTCACCATGCCTGGATGGTCCAGGGCCATTTTCACGGCAACCGGAGCGCCATAGGAATGACCAACGACAATCGCTTTTTGTCCGGATTTATTAAAGGCAAGAGCAGCGGCCACAGCATCGGCCTGCACTTTTAAGGAGAGTTCAGAATTTCCTGGATCTGATCCGCCAAATCCTGGGCGATCAACGGAGAGCAAATGAAATTTTTTCTGCAGTTCCTGGTTATTAAGAAACGCCGCCCATGCTTCCCAGGAACCTGGAGAACCGTGGATAAAAAGAACCGGGGGAAGGAGTTCAGAACCGGAAGAGGCGAACTGCATTTGCTTATTACCGGATTTATATCTGGTGAAGACATGGGGTTTTGCTTTCATCTCAATGATGTCTTTTTTAATGCTCTTAGTGGGATTGGCACAGGAGAGCAGGAAGAGGCTTAGTAATATTGCACGCATAGAAGTATTTTAGTCTAAGTTTTATTCCTCTGTAATAATTCTTCCATTGATTACACTCATAGGAAAGGAGACCGTTTATGAAATACCTTTTAGCTTTCGTTTTAATCTTCAGTAGTGCTTTCTCTTGGGGAGGAAATATGTCGTCCAATAAACAAACCGCTTACCTCGCAGGAGGTTGTTTCTGGGGAGTCGAAGATCTGATCAGAAAACTTCCTGGTGTCTTAAGTACAGACGTGGGTTACGCTGGCGGAAAAAGTTCTAAACCTACTTACTCTGATGTTAAGACAGGTTCAACGGGTCACGCAGAAGCTGTGAAAATTGAATTTGATGCCAGTAAGACAAGTTACGGGAAAATCCTCGATTATTTCTTCAAGATCCATGATCCCACAACGGTAGATCGTCAGGGGAATGATGTGGGGACGCAATACAGATCAGTTATCTTCTTTACCGATTCAACGCAGGAAAAAGAAGCGCGTGAAGCCATTAAGCGCGCCACTGCCTCGGGCAGATGGAAATCTGAAATCGTGACCAGACTTGAGCCCTTTCAGAGTTTCACGATGGGTGAGGACTATCATCAGGACTACCTCGTGAAGAATCCCCAGGGCTATACTTGTCATTGGGTGAGGCCGTAATTAAGCTGGTGGAATGCAGCTTGATGACAAGGTTCGACAACAGCTCAAGGCCCGGGATGGTGCGTTTTTAAAGAAGACGTTTGAGGAGATCAATCCGTATCTCCACCGGCTCCTTGGTTCGCGCGGATATTACGGTGAACAAGCCGAAGATGTGATCTATGAAACATGGCTGACGTTTCTTGAAAAAATTGATCAGTTCGAAGGTCGTTCTTCGATCAGGACGTATCTGTCTGGAATTCTTTTTCATAAGATTCAGGAACAGAACCGTGCTAATAAAAAGTTTCTCACGATTGAAGAAGACCTCGACGACCATCTTGATCAGTCCTTCACCGAAGATGGCTGGTGGAAACAGAAGCCCGCTGATCCGGATGTCCTTTTCAGTCAGAAAGAAGCGGGCGAATTTATCCGTCAATGCCTCGAAACCCTGACTCCCCAGCAGTCTCAGGCCTTTCTCATGAAAGAGGTCGAGGGAGAGGAAACGGAAGACATTTCAAGAGCGCTGGGTGTGACGGTCAGTCACCTGGGAGTTCTCATTTTCCGGTCGAAAGAAAAGCTGCGGAAATGCATAGAAGGGCTCATCGCAAGCCCCCGGAAAACCGGGCCGTAATTTCTTAAGCACTCGATGCACTCATGAAAGGGAGGGAGATAAATGAAACTCGTTACAAAGATTTTCGCAAGAATCTGGCACGACCTATTTTATATCCTTTTTCCCGGAAAGCTTTCTGTCTGGATAGCACTAAACTGTAAAGATGCTGTGACGGAAATCAACACACTTCAGAAAGGATCATTCCGGATGCAGTTGCACCTCACTCTTTGCAGTGCCTGCAGGAATTACTTTCGGTATAGTGTGTGGCTCAAAGATACTTTGAAAAATGACACTCCGGATTTACAAAACCTCAATGGGAAACTTCTCCGGAAGATTTCCTCAAAAGACCAGGGGGCCTTATGAAATTTTTCTTCTCTTCACTCATCCTTTGTTCATTCCTTGCTCACGCTGAGAATAAGGAATTTGCCGATAAGATTAAAAAACTTGATAAAAACCAGTTCCACGTCACTCAGGAGAATGGAACTGAAACGCCCTTCAAGAATGCGTACTGGAATGAAAAGAGGAAGGGACTTTATGTAGACGTCGTATCCGGTGAACCACTCTTCAGTTCGGTAGATAAGTTTGATTCCGGCACCGGTTGGCCAAGTTTCACCAAACCAATTGAGGCTAAAAATCTCACCTCGAAAACGGATATGGATTTGGGCATGGTAAGAACAGAAGTCAGGAGCTCAAAGGCCAACAGCCACCTGGGGCATGTGTTTGATGATGGCCCGGAAGACAAAGGCGGAAAGCGATATTGCATTAATTCAGCTTCACTTCGTTTTATCCCTGTCGAAAATCTGGAAAAAGAAGGCTACGGACAATATCGTAAATTATTTCCCTGAACAGAGTTCGGAGAAAGATTGCTCTTTGTTCGGATCGGGAAGTTGGGTTCCCTTGAGCTCATCCAGATATTTCCAGGAGAAGCTCACGGTTCTGTTCAGCTGATACATTTTTCGTCTTGCCTGGACCCGGGCGGAAGTTCTGAGTGAACAGTAGTTCTGTAGCACTGGTTTCACTCGCGTCCAGTTTTCCGGTAACAGATACGAAAGCTCAAATGTCTCATCCCAATGAGCAGAAACATATTTTCTTAAGTCGGGAAAAGATCTCATGATCCATACACCCTGCTCGTTTTTTTCCAGGAATGACTGACGTCCTTCGCAGAATTGCCGGTAAAACTTCAGACCCTGATAATTGGCCTCAAGGTCAGAGTAGCTGAAAACTCCGCTCGACCAAAATCCATGAACACTTTTCTCGTCTCTTATTCCCCAATCGATGGCTCTTCTTTCAGCTTCTTCATCGGTTCTTCCTCTCTGCTTCTCCTTCAGAAAAATCCTGTAATAGATCATTCCCGTAGAAGCAAAGTGGCTAAGCTTATCGGTCCCGAGATAGAAGCCATTCAGTTGAATATTGGGCGCTAAGCCGAACCACGGGATGTAAGAACGAAACGGATCCTGATAGATACTTTCGCCTACGTAATCAAGATGATCGGGAAAAATTTCTTCTGAATTCAGAGTGAGTAAGAGCCAGTTCTCGACAGGGTTGTCATGTACGAGATGTGATGAAAAATTTTTTCCAAGGGTCATGACAATTTTTTCACAGGATTTTTGACCAGAGATACTTCGCAGTGATTCGGAAATCTCTTTTTTAAAATATTCATTCACGTGAGACACAGAATCTTTGAGATCAATTTTCCAGGCCAGGTAATT
>CANGAC010000108.1 GCA_947451425.1 Bacteriovoracaceae bacterium
AGAGACGGGACCTTTTTTTCCGGATCCACCCATCTGCATGCCCATCTCTTAATCCTTCTTGATGAGAATTGAACGCTCAATGAGATTCAGGAAGTCCTGCGAGAACGATTCCATCTGGGAATTAATTCGGGTGATCTGATTGTTAAAATAGTTATAAAACCAGACCGCGGGAATCGCAGCAGCCAGTCCTACAGCTGTCGCAACCAGGGCCTCAGCTATCCCGGGTGCCACGGCTTCGATACTTCCGCCACCAGTAGAAAGACCCGAGAAGGCATCGATGATCCCCCAGACAGTTCCGAAGAGGCCGATGAACGGTGTGATCGATCCGATACTTGCGAGTGTAGAAACCCGGAAATCCATTTTTTCATTGGCCGTGTTGTAACCGGACTTGAGTGCGCGCTCGAGTGGCTGAAAGCCGTGCTGGGAAAAGTGAGTGGCAATATTTCCCTTGCCCGCAGCACTGAGTTTCTCGCTGACTTTGTTCAATTCCTCAAAGCCCTTCCGGTACATGAGACTCATCGTGCTCTCATGATTTTCAGTGGCTTCACGATTGATATCAGTAATTGAAGTGCTTGTTTTAAAGAACTGGTGAAATTTCTGATTGGCCTCAGAAACTGTCTTCAGCTGTTTCCATTTTTGCCAGATGATAGTCCAGGAAAGTGCGCTGGCAACCAGGAGGAGTAAAAGTACGAATTTTACGACAATTCCAGACTCGAGAAGAATCTGCCAAATGTTTAATCCACCATGCATGAATGTCACCTTAGAGTAAAAAGCTTCCTGCCGTAATCCAGGAGCCGAAGCCTGTATTTATAATATGAAAAAGATATCATCCAAATAGCCGCGAGAAAAGGAGCTCCCAGCTTCGTGACGACTCTTGCTGGAGAAAAATCATTTCCCCATACCGGATCAAGTCCGAAGACAGCGCCCATAGGGGCAACAAACAGGAGAAGAAAGCAAACGACATTGCTCCAACTCTTAAATGATCTTCCCGAGAGATAGAGAAGAGAAGAAAAGCAAAGGATCACAAAAGGAAGAAGTCCGTAGTAATCCGGAACACTCATCCGATAGGCGGCGGCAAAGATCGCGGTAAAGGCCAGTCCCATCAGAATAACGTTCGGTTTTTCTTTCTGGTTCAGAACATCATCGAGATAAGCGATCACGACAAACTCCACTCCGAAGAAAAGGAAAAGGCCGACGAAAGAAGCGATGTGGTAGTACCAGTACCCAAGATTCTGCGGAACCATGCTGACTTTGGCGATCGACAGATAACCAAGAATCATAAAAACCGGAACAACAACCGCCTCGGCCCTCGGCCAGCTCACGAGCTCGCGGACAAGTTCGCGGACCGATTTCAATTCATACAAACGCATCGAAAACCAGCGATTGAGTAAGAAGAGTGAAATGAGCTTAGAAGTAATGAGGATCTCCCAGCTGTTGTTGTGAAGCCAGGATTCGACGATGGAGATTTCATGATTCAGGAGGAAGTGAAAAAATGCTCCGATCGACGAAAGGATCACGACGAGAGCGACGTAGAGTAACTGGTACGTGGCATAGTAGCGGATATTTTTAAAAAGGTTCCCCGAGGTCACAGCACTTTCTCAGGGGGAGAGAGCCACTTCACCTGCATTTCTGGTGACGGGAACAAACGGATGTAATCTTTGTACTGGTGATTTGTTTTCACCATCCGGTCAATTTTCCCCAGAAGCCGGAAGTAGGCGTTCCACAACTCGGGATTAGACTTCAGGAACGAATCCATTTTCTTGGTCACTTCAAATTGCTGCTGGAAAGTGAAGCCCTTCTCATTGATCTCTTTGTCATAGTTTTTCACGACTTCCTGAATAAGAGAAAAATCCGGTTTGGCGCCCTGGAAATTTGTCCCGGGAAGAGTGCGGAGTTTTTCCGTCTCAACGGCTTTCTTAAAGTAACCCTGCTCGAGGCGGAAGAAATCCTCGAGAAGAAGAAGGGAGATTTCAAGCTTACTGAGATCAAGCGAGCGGATAAAGGGAACCGAAAGAAGGAGAATGACTTCTCCTTCACTGCCTGGAAGCGAGGCCCGGACAATTGACGGGTTATTCAAAAGAAGAATCTTAAACTTTTTCTGGTAGAAACCCATGCTCTCAAGAATGGAGCCGAACGATTTCTCAAGTCCATAATCCGGTTTCTGAAAATCCCACTGAAGGAGCTGGGCATTTTTCACGAGCCAATACTCTGAGATAAATCCCCAAAGTTCATCCTGAGTCGGATAAAGGTAGCGGGATGTCTCGACCGTTGCCTTTTCTTTTTTCATCGCCTCGACTTTCTTTTCCTGGAGCTTCACGGATTGCGAAAGGCCGTCCTGCTGGAGGACTTTCTTCACGCTCTTGAAGTCGACGAGCTCGAGCTCTTTCTCTTCCTGGAGCTTTCCGGGTGCCGCACTTGCCACCGCAGCCAGAAGGCTAATGGACGCGAGTGTTACCTTGAATATATTGATCATAGAGACGTCCCCAATAGTAGAGTTCGGCGAGGTCAAGGTTTAAGGAATCATAAAACTTCGGATAGCGGCCCTGAAAACAATCAGGACGTTTTTCTGAAAGATATTCTTTTAAAATAAATCCACGGTGATCTGCAACTTCGACATAGGCCCAGTTTGGATCGGTGGAGACTTTAGACGACTCGTAGACTTTAATCGGATGCGCGCACTGAATGGTGGTGAGACTCGCCGACTCTCTTACCGCCGACTGGTGAACGTGCCCAAGAAGTGGCCTGAAGTAAAACACACCCACAAGTTTTTCATCCGTGGCACCTGTTTCAGCGAAGGCCGAGAATGAGAGAAAAATAAGCATCAAGGCGCGCATACTCACACCTTCCACCGGAACTGGATGGTTTCCCAGTTATGGCACTGAGGACACCGCCAGAAAATTTCATCCGAGTTATAGCCACACTGACTACAGAAGTGACGGGTGAGTGATGAGTGAAGATTGTTCAGTAAGTTCTTCGTCTGAGCGAGGGCCTCTTCCACCTTACCGACTTCAATCAGAATCTTGATGTATTCCACCCGGAGCACATCACTGTGCCCGTGGTTTTTCATCCAGGTATCCAGAAGCTCGAAAGCATCATTGGTTTTCTTTTCATCTTTCAGGAGACGGATCTTCGATAGCACGACTGAAGGAGAACTCATCAGATCGACATCCATGAGACCAAGGAAGTAGGCCTTCAGTTCGAGAAGTCGGGCCTTATACTCTTCATGCTGAGGGAGCTTCGTGCTGAAGCTCTCCATGGAACCAAAAATGAATGTAGCATACATCGGATGCTCTTTCAGAAGTTCAAGAAGAAGTCCCTTGGCGTTTTCCATCTGGCCCAGCACCAGGAAGAGGCGAAGGCGAAGAATTTTTGCGGAGACTGACGGTGCAAACCGAAACGCATCTTCCAGCTCTTCAGCGCAAGCCTTGAACTGGCCGCTTTCAAAAAGGGCACGTGCTTTCTGGACGAGGATGTGAGAGATCGTTTCCGATTGGTTCTCATGTCCCACTTTCGAAAGCATGATCCGGTAATTGTAGGCCTGATCCCAGTCTTCAATGTCTTCGTAGATCCGGCAGAGTGACTGAATCACGTCCTGCTGGTCACGGTTGATTTTCAGAACATCTTTGTACGTCTCGATCGCTTTATCAATGAAGCCGCCCTTGTCAAAATCCAGGGCGAGTTCTTTCAGGGCCTGAAGACGCGTGCTTTCCGAAATACTTTCGCGGGCAATGAGAGAACGATGAATGGAGATTGCTTTCTCGATCTCACCGTTCGAGCGGAACAGACCGCCGAGGGCGAAATACGTATCAATCGTTTCACGGTTGAGGTCAACGGCGTTCAGGAATTCCTTGATCGCGAGATCTTTATTCCCGTCGATCAGGTACTGAGTGGCATTGAGGAAAATACGTGACTGCGCTTCGAAAATTGAATTCCTATATTTCTTCGAAAGCTTGACTGCCTTGTCCCGCTCAATCACATAGTGATAGATGAGAACCAAAGTGATCCCGACCGCGATAACGGTGAGACCATTGGTTTTTCCCCAGTCTAAGAGAAAGGCGTAATTCATTACTTACCTAAGGTGAACAGGTACGAAGGAACAGTCTTCGCCTCTAATTTACCGCGGATGAGTGCCAGCGTGTCTTCTGAGTCCTGCATAAGATCAGTAAACGAGAAGCGCTTTCTTTGTGGTTTCATGTAGCGAAGTCCGAACTTACCTTTGAGCTTCAGCTCTTTATGGATAAGTCGTCCAGCCTGCCAGAGACCAGCGACTTCATCAACCAGTCCCATTTCTTTAGCTTCCGCGCCGTGGAAGATCTGACCCTGAGCAAGTTCATTGATATCAACTTTGAGTCTCTTCCCACGAACGGCCGTGATGTCGTCTTTAAACTGCTGGTGAGTTCCGGCGAGGAGTTTCGTGAGGAAGTCGCGTTCTTCATCCGTCATCGGACGACCGGGATTACCGATGTCCTTATAGCGACCGGCCTTGATCGTCTCCTGCTTGAACTTCGCAAACTTGAAAAGTTCAGAGAGATCCGCCATCTGCATGATCACACCAATTGAGCCGGTGAGAGTTCCTGAATTGGCGTAGATTTTTCTGGTGGCCGCTCCGATGTAGTAACCGCCGGAAGCTGCGACGGAGCCAAAGCTTGAATAGATCGGCTTGATCTTATCAATGCGTCTTACCTCTTCGTAAATTTCCTGAGTAGGTGCTACGGCTCCACCGGGTGAATCAATGCGAAGGATGATCGCCTTGATGTCCTTGTCTTCTTCAGCAGTGAGAAGCATCTCCACCACTTTCTTCGATTCTCTGATCTCGTCTTCAATCGGAATCACGGCGATCGCCGCGTTCTTTGAAGCGTCGAGAAGGTTTTCACCTAATGAGCTCGATTCCCGCAATTGGGAGACAGTGTAAAAAGCAAAAACGATAAAGATGAAAAACAGAACTGTGACGAGGATAAAAATCCCGACAATTCCTTTCGAACGTTCGCGGCTCAAGGGAAACTCCTTCCAATGGATTTCAGAGCTTAAGTATAACGAATGTTAAGGAAAAAAGGCAAAGAAAGTCCGGAAGTTATGGCTTCCGGGCGCAGTTGTCTTTTCTGTTCTGGATGTCGAGTTCCGCTTTCGAGGTGACACCGAGAGTAGCGTTGGATTTGAGTCTCTCGTATTCCTGCGTATAGGAGTCAGAGATAGAAGTGTTTTCGATAACAAGGAAGGTCTCATCATTGGTGTTATTGGCAGAGTCCGACCAATTATGTGAACCAACCAGGGTGTATTTCCCGTCGATCACGGCATACTTGTGATGGAGCTTGTCCCCGCCAAGATTGGCCATCCCACCTTCACGGATCGGATTCTTCCAGGGCTTATTGCCCGGTTCAGGCTTACAGTTCACTCCCAGCATCTCCAGCCCCAGCATATCCAGAAGCTCAGAGTAATCGCGGTAAGCGAAACGGGATTCGATGATCACACCAACTTCAACCCCTGCATCATGTCTTGCTTCAAGAGCGTCCACGAGAAGCTGTTCCGAGAAAACAAAGAGAGCGGCCTTGAAAGAGCGCTTCGCTTTCTTCATGTATGAGGCAATGAGACCGTTAGTTGATTGCTCGAAAGGAAGAGTCTTTGAGGTCGGAGAAAACTGAATGGTGATTTTTGTGCCATCAACAGTGACGGTCTTTGGTCCGCGATAGGTCTTGTTCTGACCGAAGTTTCCGTTTTTCCCGTTCCCCCACATCATCATGAATTCTTCAGTGAAAATGTTGGCCATCGATACAGAACTCACAACAACCATCGAGTTCGGATTCCCTCTGGTTTCCGGAGAATTGTAATCTCCGTGAATACAGCTCATCGTGAAGTTCGCGGTCGTCACAACCACAGATTTTCCATCTACCACCATGAATTTATGGTGCATGAGTCCCGAGCCAGATGTCGGCGCCGTACTCACCGTATCGTCGATCACAGGGATTTTTCCGCGGGTCAGGATGTAAATGGCGTCGCGGGTATTGAGTTCGTTAGCGTCGAGTTTACCGTCACCATTGATGTCGATGAAGCCGCGAAGATTTCTGTTATCGCTTTCTTCTGATTCACCTTCGCCGGCCGGCTTCTGGTGAAGAACGTCGAAGTTATAATCATGCTCAACCACCACGCGGACATCGACGCCAGCTTTCATTTTGGCGACGAGGGCCTGGGCAATCAGAGGAAGTCTGAATTCCTGGACGGCGATATAAATCGTTTTCTGGGCCTTGTTGATCTCGCGAATAATAACGGCTTCGAGGTTATCACCCTGGCGTGTCAAATTACGATAAGGCTCTTTATATTGAGATCTTGCATTGTGGTTGAAGAAGGATTCAATCGCAAAAGCTTGCGGGATGACCATGAAGGCGGCGAGGAGCGTCAGGATGTTTTTCACAAATGACCTACTTATTAATTCTACTTATAGTTGAGTTAAACTCTCCTAATAAAACGCCCTCGTCATCCAAAATCGTCTTACTTTGCAAAATCTAAACGATGTTTGTTGTGCGTCAAGCCTATGAAACTCCAGACCTTCATTTTTAATTTGGATATCCGATGAGAAGGAAGGGCCCATGGAGGGCCTATCATGAGGAAATGTTTATGATGAAAAATCTTATCCTTTTAGCGGCTTTTGCTTGGGTAACCAGCTCTTACGCTAAGGACATTGTCGTTCACGAATCACTCAAAGATGGGGACGCTTTCAAAGTAGAGAAAGCTTCAACTGAGCAGGAAGTGAAACGGGAAGTGGCAGGTGGTAAGTTCAAGAAGAAAGAACCCGTGAAAGACGAAGAGTCTAGCGAGGAGTCTGATTCTGAAGTGCGCTACTGGCAATACTCGGAATAACGACCGGTCCTGAATCTTTTTTCCAGAGATTCACTTTCTCGAACTCACTCTTCAGCTGGCCGCACGCTGCGAGGATGTCGCTTCCTTTCGTCGTGCGGATCGTACAAGTAAACCCACGCTTAATCATCTGATCAAGAAACCACATGATCTTCGCTTCCGAAGGTCGCTTGTATTTTGAGCCCGGAAATTCATTGAACGGAATAAGGTTGATCTTCGACTCTTTCGGATTGAGAAGTTTCGCCAGAGCGTCCACATCTTCCTGAGTGTCATTCATATCTGCCGCAAGAAGGTACTCGTAGGTAATCCGTCTATGGGCCTTAAGAGGAATCTGCTTGATCGCCGTGAAGAGCCTCTCGAGATCGTAAACTTTATTGATCGGCATGAGTTCTGTTCTCACGTCGTTTCTCGCTGAGTGAAGGGAGATCGCAATGTTCACCGGAGGAAAATCAATCGCGAGTTTTTCGATCGCAGGAACAAGCCCGGAAGTCGAAAGAGTGATTCTTCTCTGACCGAGATTGAGTCCGTTTTCCTGCATGAAGATCTGTGTCGCCTTCTTCATGTTTTCGTAGTTGTGAAGGGGCTCGCCCTGGCCCATGTAAACGATGTTCGTAAGCTTCTCTTCGGGCCCCACATTTTTATTCAGCCAATCCTGAATCGCAATGTACTGACCTACGACTTCACCTGGTTTCAAGTGACGCTTGAGACCCTGAGTAGCTGTGTGACAGAATGTGCATCCAACGGCACAACCGACCTGGGAAGAAACGCAAAGAGTGAGGCGCTCCCGCGCGGGTATCGCAACTGTTTCCACCGTCTGACCATCGATCATCTTGACGAGGAATTTTCTTGTGCCGTCTTTTGAGAGCCCGTTCCAGACAATCTTTAAAAGAGACATGTCGTAATTTGTATTCAGGAATTCTTTGGCACCCTTCGAGACATTGCTCCACTCAAGGGGATCGAAAACCCATTTCTTGTAAACCCAGTCAAAGATCTGAGTCGCCCCAAACGGAGAGAAACCATTCTCTTTGAGAAGGTCTTTCAGCTCTCCATGAGTGAGGTCGAAAAATGAGGGTTTCATTGTCCCTTTTTTAAGGGAGGGGGGTCCTTCTGGCAAGCCTAAAGGAGCCTACCGGATAAGAATGCCATGGCAGTGAAATCAGATATCTGTCACGACGTCCTTCTGACAGCTGATTTTCACGTTTTTGCCTGACTTTTCCTCTATTTGCGAAATAGTCAGAGACTCCATATCGATGGCGCATTTCTTCGTCGCCTCGTCCAGGGCGCAGACGGAAGCAATCGAGAGGTCATCCATCATGATGTATTTCGGACTGATCGCGTGGATTTTCAATGTGCGGTTCACTTTCAGGCGACGAAGACTCGGGCTCCATTCGGCCGCTACGAAGATTAGACCCTTCGAGAGAGTTCTGGTTTTTTCTTTCGCGAAGATCACCGGCTCCTGAGAAATCTTCATCTCGCAGCTATGAGTGGCGAGGATCTTTTTCAGCGGCAATTCAGTGTCAGCAAACGATGAAAGAGAAAGAGCTGCGAGAGCAATAGCGAGAAATTTCATGTGGCCTCCGGTAATGAGCTGAGCATACCAAGTCAGTGGAAAGGACGGGAGGAAACTGAAAAAAATATTACCCTGAGTGGAAACCTGACGGCCGTCAAGAATTTGGACGGCCTGAAATAATTTCAGTCACGATTGTTTCCTCTCTCAAGATGGAAAAGAATGAGGAAATTTATCTCAAGGACTCATCATGAAAGTGACTCTCTTCTTTGTCGCACTTGTGCTTTCCCAGCTTGCAGTGGCCGAATGCCTCCCCATGAATTATTCCGCAGGGAGAATCGATGTCTGCAAAGGCGCGCGGGTTTATCTTTTGAATGACAGTGGAGAGCCGAGGATTGGCAACGTGATCTCGCTCTACAGGAGTGGAAAGGCTAAGATCCAGTACACCTTCAACGGGGGCAGTAACGAGATTTTCCGGGAAGCAAGCGAAGTCTACCCGAGCATCGAATGCATTGAAGAGTTTTGCGCCCAGAACGAGGTTCAACTCAGAAATGACAGCAATCAGATCCGTCAAGGCAGGATCTTAGAAGCCTTCGCCAACGGACTTCTCCGTGTCAGTTACACCTTTAGCGGAGGTGAAAACGAAGTCTTCCGCAGCCCGGGGGAATTACAGAAGGCTCAATTCGCCATTGGTAAATTTCAAATCGGTGACTCGGTTTTCTTATTGAACGAGAACGGGCAACCGCGTTCTGGGGAGATCTCTCTCCTTACAAACAGGAATGCGAAAATCAGATACATCTACAACGGCGGCGTGAACGAGCTCTACCGGGACTTTTCGGAGATTTCGAAAGAAGCAGAATGCGTCCGGGGCGTCTGCCGAGGAGCGGAGGTCCTGATCAAGAATGATTCCAACCAGAACCGCGAGGGCATCGCCAAGCGGGTGTTTGAAAACGGAAGAGTCTTTATCGAGTACATGTACAATGGCGTAAAAAACGAAATCTGGAGGAAAACAAATGAATGTTCTCCCCTGGACGAAGAGATTTGAACTAAGTGAAGAATTTTCCGAAGAGCCCTTTCTTCTTCTGGGGAGATGAGATTTCCATTGTCTCCCCGAATTTCACAAAAATCTCTCTCAGTTCTTTCAGATCACGGGCACCATCAAGACCAATATTGTAATCCTGCACGGAAAGAAGGCGGACATTTTCTCCCCCCACTTCTTCCGACACTCTGGCAGCAAACGACTTGAGATCATCCAGCGAAAGGAAGGTAAGATCCGTGAGATCTGCGTGAGGATCCGATTTGGCAATTTCCCGCATCTGCTCGTCAGAAATGAAGCCATTGTCACCGAAGAAGTGAACAACTTTATACCGGGCCGGAGTCCATGACTCATTCTGGTTCTGAGACGACTGGAAAAAATAAATAAGATGAAGCGCCATCAATTCTCCTCGAAGTGACCGAAGTCGAGCGCCACAGTTCCATTCGGGAGAAGCTCGACCTGAACTCCATCGGAAGTGGATTTCGCCTGAGCTCTTTCCGGATCAACCATCTTCATGAAGGCAAAATGTTTGTGCGTTCTGATCATGACAGATTTTTTATAGCTCGTCGGATTGTAGAGATTGATTCTTCTCACATCCAGATAGTTGAGATCCGCAGAGTTTGTTGCGCGGATGTTCCACAAACCAAAAACTTCCTGGTCCATGATGACCTCAGGAATAGTCATCCGGATGAAGCGGAAAATATTTTTCCAGAACTCCGTTGTCTCTTTGTCGTGAAGCTTGTCTCCCTCAAAAACGATGAGCTTCCCATCTCCCAGGTCTGTGAGAGTGATGGCCGTCTGATAGTTCACGTTCTGAAGCTTGAGATTATTCTCGAGATAAAAAACTTCCAGGCGCTTTTCGAGCTCAGGAGTAAGCCCTGTCTTATCAAGGACCACTTTCTGTCCCATGAGAAAAAGCTTCAGCATCTGACCGAAGCCCGTGC
>CANGAC010000109.1 GCA_947451425.1 Bacteriovoracaceae bacterium
GCTTGATTCAGTCTCACGATGAGAGTGATCTTATGCGTACCCTTCGGAAGATATTGAGGATAACCTTTCCATTCCTGCTCGGTTCTTTCTTCGTAAGAAAAGGAGAGGGTCTCGGATTCAGCTCCGATGACGGTGACTCCGCTTGGAAGAGGCACTCGCAGGCCAGGCATTGTGACATCGGATCTGGTTGTCACGGTCACTGTGATTCTGATCCGGTCCTGGACTTTAAAATCAGTTTTCTTTTCCGTTTTTTCAACTTGCTGAGAAAGCTCGATGCCTTCAAAGCTCGCCTTCGTCGGATCGGGGTAAGCGAGATAGCGGATGTCGACCCACGGATTTCCGGTTCCCTCATGTTTCATCATCTGTGCTGTTTTCACTTCTTCAGGTGTGATCATGAGTTTTGCGGCTTCGTTATTTTTCCAGGTACTCTTCCTGTCTGCGACGGAAGTTATTCCTGTCACTGGTGCCGTCTGCCATTTTTTCGCAAGAATATAGGCGAGAGTATTGGAAGGCGTATCAATGAAATACCCATTTTTCTGGACGCCACGGTACCCGCGGATGAATTTCCCTTCGTTGGCCTGGTAGAAATCGGCGAACTCATCCTTCATTGGCAGCATCTTCTGAAGAAGGAGGAAACGACCGAAGACCGAGGCATCTCCCTGAAGAAACCAGTTCATGGATTCATTTTGATTCGAAACGAGAGTCACGGTCGACCCGTCGATCTTGAGTTTCTTCTGGATGAGATTGTGGGCGGCGGTCGCTTTCGGAGTTCCCGAAAAGAGGATCCACTTATCCATGAGAGTCATGAGGTCATCGGTTTCCAGTGGCTCTTTGACGTCGGCGAGCCAGAGCATCTCGAACTGAGGAGAATTTCTGAGTTTCAGCACAACCATCGCCCGCATCTTAAGGGCAGCGATGTTTTTCCACTCCCACTCGTGGAGGTCCTTGATCTCGCCCTTGACGAGGTTTCCGAGTGTCGCTTCCTGCTCTTTATCTCGGGATGATGTCCATTTGTTCCAGTGGGCGATCTCGAGGAAGTACGTTGTGAGTTCGACGTAGCCGGATTTGTCACCGCCGGTAGGGTAGAATTTGAGAAAGCCGCGGCTATCAATATAGCTTGTGAGTTCTTTATTGATTTTCTTCCAGAGCTTGTCATCTTCCATGATCACGGAACGAGCGAGCTGTTGCTCGAGGCAATTGTACGGATACTCCCGCATGAAATTTCTCATGCTATCAACGGAAGGCATGAGGGTGCTGGAAAGGAGAAGGTCCGCTCCCGCCATCCTGTCATTCGTTGTGTTACCCGGAATCTCGAGAGATTTATCAATCTGCTTCAGGTCACTGTAAGCGACTTTCGGAACATGGAGGGGATAAATCTTCTGAACTGTTTTTACCACATCGAGGATTTTCTTTCCTTCGGTCAGTGTCAGGAGATAAACCGCTTCACCGGTTTTGGTGAAGGCCTTCACGGGAACTTTTACGATCCGGGATTCACCGCCGGGAAGAGCGATCGGCTCTTCATAAATTTTACTGCCATTGAGTTCCAGCTTCACGGAAAGCTTCTTCTCTGCCGACGTGATGTTCTTCAGCGTATAGAGTGCAGAGAATTCGTCACCCGTCCGAATGGATGGTGACGTTCCGGTATACGTCAGCACATCCTGCGTGGCCACCACCCGGGCATCAGCCTTCCCGAATTTCTCCTCACTGTAGGCGACGCCATAAATCTTAAACGAAGTGAGAGAGTCGTTGAGCTTGAACTCCACACTGGCCTCGCCCTTTTCATTCACGGCGAGCATCGGATTCCAGTAAAGAAGAGTTTCAAAAAGCTCCCGCGGTTTTACATCTTTCCCACCGCCACCGCCGTGAGGGCGCGCCTTAAGACCAAAGTGCCGCTTCCCGATCACGTGACTCTGGGCCGTGGCCGTAGAGACAAGGTTTCCAAACGGCGTATAGAAAGATGCCTCTGGATCAAAAGAATTCTGATTGTTGATGAGAAGAAGTCCTTCATCGAAAACGGAGATCGCCACCTTCGTGTTCTTCACGGGCGTTCCATCGAGGCTTGTGACCTTCACCTTCATCTTCACTTTTTCTCTCACTTGATAAGTCGCCTTCTCAGGCAGGAGCTCAAGCTTATAGCGGTGATCAAATCTCGCGACTCTGATTTCGGTGATCCCCATGCGGTAAGCAGGACGGGAAAGATCCACCATTCCGGTAGGCTGCCCCTCCGCCAACCGGCCACGCACAACAAAAACGGAAAGGAATGTGTTCGGGAAATCTTCTTTGGTGACGGGGACATCAAGGAAAGGATTTTTTCGGTCAAATTTCGTCACCCAAGCAGTTCTCACTCCGGAAGTTTCTTTTGTCACAAGGACCGTTCCGCTTTCAAACGGAAGCTTCAGTTCAATTTTTGCAGTATCTCCGGGAACGTATTCTTTTTTGTCGGTCAGAAGATCCATACGGTCATGATAGTTCTGCGGCTCCCAGGCATCGGCGTCCCCGTAGACCCAGAAAGGAAGATTGTTCTGGGAATCATCGGTTTCCACGACTAAGTAAAAATGCCCGCCTTTATCGACTTTAAACTTACAGTTTGCGAGACCCTTGTCATTGGTTTTACCGGAACAGACTTCACCGATTTTTTCAATCCGTGTGGAGTTGTCATAGGAGTAAAAGCCCCCGAGGATCTTCTTTCTGACAGATGTCGTAATACTCCTGTGAAGGATCCCTTTCCAGTCACGCTTTTTCACCGGCCGTCGCTTGAGATCAAGGACAACGAGATCAATCGTTAATTCCTTGCCGATCTTTTTGTCACCTGCCGATTTCAGGCCGATCATCTCTTTCCACGGAAAGACTTCCGCAGAAGCTGCACTGGTGTGGAAAACACCGGTCGGATCCATGTATTCAATTTCCGTCGTGACCTGCTGGAGGTAGGAGGACTTCGGAAGATCAGAGAGAGTGAAGCTTACGTCACCATTTTTATCCGTGGATTTGGTGACCTTATCGAGAACGACTCCCGCTGATTGCTCGTCACCGGGTTTTCCGAAGCGGAAATTATACTCATCGTAATCCGGAACCATCGTTCCATAGCTGGCGTTGATGTCCGTTCTGAGGGTCACGGGAGTATCCGAGGCGTTCCCGCCCGCGAGATACTCGAGGTGCCCAAGAAGGACCATTTCTTCACCCGGTAGAAATTGCGATCTCTGGTCTTTGAAATGAAGATCAGAGCGCATGAGAGGAACCCGGAAATCTTTCACCTGAAAGAAACCGGCATCAAGTTTTTCGTTGATGTTGTTTCCTTTCAGATTCACGAGAGAAACATAGTATGTTCCCTGTGCTGCTTCCTCAGGGATCGTGAAATTCGTACTGGCAGATCCGAGGTCCTTCCATTTGAGGGGAATCTTCCACTCTTTCGCTGACCCCATGTGATAAATATTCAGGTGAGTAAAGGATTTCTCCAGGACCAGACCGCTTTCCGTCTGCGAGCGAAGAAGGTGAAGCATGCTGACTTTCTCACCCTGTTTGTAAACCGGGCGGTCAAAGACAGTATGCGCGCGTCTGGTCTCTGAATTGTACCAGCTCGTGATATTGAATCTCCAGGGCTCGATCCCTTCGTTCCAGTCGCTCATAGTGAAGGTGGCATCATCACCCTTGGTCGCAATCGCCATGATCTTTGAATGGAAGTTTTCCACCTTGCTTGTGCAGCTTAAGTTATCTTTTGTGACTTTTCTAAAAAAGACAATTCCATCCTTGTTCGTTGTTCCGCTTTCAAGAACAGCTCCGAGACAATTGTGGAGTTTGACTTCAGCACCGGGGACAACTTCGCCTTTATCCAGAGATGTCACCCACGCCATGCTGTTGGTTTTTCCGATCTTGAGGTGAAGGGCCATATTGGTTACAAGTACGGCCGTGGAAACGTAGAAATTTTTCTTCGCGGTGAGAATACTTCCGGCAATCGTGGGAGAGGAAAGCTCAACGAGATGAAGGCCTTTTCCCGTCAGAGGCAGTCCCAGCACTTCACTTTGGTTTTTCCCTTCTTTGTAAGAAAGTTTTTCTTCCTTCACCGGAATCTTTGAGCCTTCGAAGATAGAAAGGTGACGAAGCTCGGTCTTTTCATCCCAACCCTGATTGATTCTTTTTTCAACCGCCGCTCTCCACTGCATGAGGAGCACCGGATTTCTGATCGGAATGACAGCGGAAGTTTTTTTGAGGACAACTTCTTTTTCAACGTTCCTCACTGTCACGGGGAGAACCGGACCGATCGCGGATTCCAGAATTCCGAAGGACCCCGGAAATTTCGCGAGTGGCGGGTAAGAACCCGTTTTCATCTTGAGAGGGAATTTTGAGATGTTCAGAAGATCGCGGTCATTCTCATCTTTGAGACCCTTAGGGACAGTGATTTTATATTCCGTATCCGCAGTGAGTTTCACTTTGAAGTTCACATAGCTCGAGGCCCGTGTTTCTTCACTGATATCAAGTTTCCATTCATGCTTTCCGGAAGTAAGGCGGATGTCTTTTAAGTATTTCCCCGGCACTTCATTGGTAAATTCAATACCGATGCTCCCAAGTGGCGAGCAGGGGGCAGCAGCATTCGTGCGCTCACAGGTTGCCTTGGCGGTGAAGGGATCACGGATTTTCCCTTCCTTACTGAAAGCGTGGGCGAAACTCTCTTTAATGACAAAAGCAATCTCGCGGGATGTGGGAAAGTTTCTCTTTGGCACGAGAACACTGTAGGTGGGACTTTCCTCGAGATAAGCGGCCTTCAGAACTTCCGCTCTCTTTTCACCGGTCACAGCTGTGAGTTCCACTTTCTCACTCATGCCACTGATTTCTACATACGAAGATGCTTCGATCGTTTGCGGGGAAACTTCAGTATCCAGTTTGACGATGAAGGCCGCATCTTCTTCAAGAGTCTCAAAGTTCCACGGAAGAACCTGGAGAACGGTGGCCTTGGGAACTTCGAACTTAAACGGGGCCTTATCATCCATCAGCAGTTTTCCGACGCAGGCAAGCCCTGGATCGAAATTCTTCTTCGGAATGATTTTGAACGTCGAAGCGTTATTCCATTTCACAGCAAACTGTGGAACCGGTCCCGCGCAATTGATCTCAAACTGATCAGGAGTTGTTTTTCCCCAGTCCTTTACCGGCTTGTTGAAAACCCAAGTGAGCTCGTGCGCCTGTTCATGATCTAAATGAGGTTGAAAAAGTGATTTTGCCTCCGCAAAAGAAAGCATAAAAACCAGACCCAAAACCAGGAGTTTCATGAAGGAGATTCCTCGTAAAATGTTAGGGACATAGGTTAGCGAAGAGGCATAGAGTCAGGAAAGTCTCATAAATAAAGTTTTTTGCTACATCCTCCGATAAGGAGACTATGTTAAGGCCAGTTGTCGCTATTATCCTGATTCTCTTGTCAGGCACGGTTCGTGCTGTCGCTCTTCAGGTCTGCCATCTCGATCCAGGTCGAGGCCCTCAGGGTGAGGCCGGCTATGAAGTGTTCTGTAATTCCGATCATGTCACCAATATGTTCCGAGAGGCCCACATCGATGAGGCGAAAAACACCGTGAAGCTTTGGGGTCAGATGATCAATGGTTTCACGACAATTTTTGATTCTTCATCCGCCAACGTGAGAAATCAGAAGTATTTTATTTCCTCACCCAATCGCGGAAAGGCCATCGAGCTCCTTCGGACGAATGGATTTGAGTCCAGAAACAACATGGAATTCACCCGTCGGAATACGCTGGAGATTGTGCTCACGGGAGAGGAAGTCGAAGTGGATAATTCCGAACGCGGTTATCACACCAAACGTGTTGATCTTCCCCCAACTCCGGAGGATCAGAGAAAAAGAGACGTCAGAGGCCAGAGAGATCTGGATGCTGCCCGACGTGCCCGGCAGACTCGTATCCAGAACCAGTAATCTCTGCTAAACTGTCTTCCATGCTTCTCCCACTCACTTTCCGCAAAGCTGTCATTCAGGACGCCGAAGTTCTCACGAATCTTATCAACTCTGCCTACCGCGGGGACTCTGCCCGTTTGGGCTGGACGCATGAGGCGGACCTGGTTGGTGGACTCCGGACGACCGTTGAAGAAATCCGGAAGATCATTGAAGCTTCCGGTGAATTCTTATTACTCGCCGAGGGAGACAACCAGATCATGGCCAGTATTCTGGTGCGTGATGAGGGAGATTGCTATTACATCGGCATGCTGGCGGTGAAACCCGGTCACCATAATCACCGCATCGGCGGAAGAATCATGAGTGAAGTCGAGCGGCTCGGGAAAGAAACAGGAAAAAAAGAAATCCGTGGAGTGGTTCTTCATCCCCGGAAAGAACTGATTGCTTACTACATCCGGAAAGGCTTCTATCTCACCGGTCACAGTGAGGATTTTCCTTCGCAGTATCCGGCGAAAGTAGAGGGTCTCAAATTACTCGAAATCAAAAAGACCCTGTAAAAAGCACACGGGTTTAACAAAACTTCATCCGGATTTCCTATTTCTGATAGAACTCCCTGGCTCAACCAAGGAGTCTCAATGAAACTCATCCTTATTGCCCTCATCACCTTAATCTCGGCCTCTGAAGTCTTCGCTCAGCGCGGACCTCGCTATAATCCTCCAGGAGGAGGAAGACACGACCGGATACCAGACTACCGTCCAGGTCCTGACTACCGTCCAGGTCCTGACTATCGTCCGGGTCCTGACTATCGTCCGGGCCCTGATTATCGTCCGGGCCCTGATTATCGCCCAGGTCCTGATTACCGTCCGGGTCCCGACTATCGTCGTGGTCCTCGCACAACTTATCGCACTGGCCGCGTTTACCGCACATACCGTCGTACACCGATCATCTGGTCAACTCCGTTCGGTTACTATTGTGGAGCTTACGGTGACCTGAATCTCAATGGCAGAACGGTTCACAACTTCCGCTTCTCCATGGATTGTAATGATGCCATCAACGACATCCGCGTTTACGGTGACTTCTGTGACAACGATGTGATGTTTGATCAGACTGGCTACATGGAAGCTCAGTTCAATTCAAGCTACGAGTGCCGCGAAGCTCTCGGCTGGTACTACTAGTTTACGAAAGATAAATTCTTCCCTCGAGCGGCCGCAGGACACCCCTGCGGCCTTCGTGCGTTCCGAAGTCACAGTCGCGGTTTTTTTCGACCACACCATCCGGAATGAAAACTTCGTGATGGGCAAAATTCATCACCACGATCGCTTTCTTACCCTCATGTGTCCGTTCATACGCCATGAGATCAGCATGATCCTTCAGGAGAAAATTGAAGTCACCCTTCTTGAGCACATCTGAGTTCTGACGAAGGGAAATGATCTTCTTATAGTAACCAAGAAGCGAATCCGGATCTTTTGATTCTGCTTCCACGTTCACGCGGGTGAACTTCATATTGATCGGAAGCCATGGCTCGTGTTCGGAGAATCCTGCGTTCTTCCCGCCCGACCACTGCATCGGCGTCCGGGCGCGCGCTCTTCCGGGAATCAGCGGAAATCTCTCCAGCGGATCCATCGCAAGTCCGCGCGGGACTTTTGTGTTCTCCATGCCGATCTCCTCTCCGTAATAGAGAAACGGAGTTCCTCTTAAAGTCATGAGCATCGTTATGGCGAGGCGAAGCCTGTCTTCCGTGAATTTTCCCCAGCGGTAGCGCGTTCCGTGGCGGATGTAATCGTGATTGGAAAGTGTGAAGTTGGGCCACGCACCAGGTGGCAGGGCCTTGTACCATCGGACGATCGAGCGGTAAAATTTCTTCGCTCCCCAGAACTGGTACATGAAATGAAAATTGAACGCCATGTGAAGCTCATCGAGATTTTTTCCGTGGTAGCTTGCGGCTTCTTCAGCGTTGTCCGTGAAAATTTCCCCTACGAGCATTCTCTCATCGGGATAGGTATCAACGAGTTTTCTGATGTCTCTGCAGATGTCGTGAGTCTCAGGGCGATTCCTGTCGTAGATGTGTTTCTGGAAAAGATCCGGGAAGAGTTTCAGGCTCCACGGATTATCGCGAAACTGATCATCTTTAATGTACCAGTTAACCACATCCATCCGGAATCCATCTACACCGAGATCGAGCCAGAACTTCAGCACCTTGAAAATTTCTTCCTTCACTTCCGGATGGCGCCAGTTGAGTTCCGGCTGATGCTTCGTGAAAGTGGAAAGGTAGTACTCTTTTCTCTTCTCATCCCAGAACCAGGCGTTCGTCAGAGCGAGAGATGCGATCCAGTTGTTCGGTTTTTTTCCGTTCTTCCCCGGATGCCAGATGTACCAGTCACGCTTGTGGGTATTTCCCTCGCGGGATTCCACAAACCACGGATGCTCTTCGGATGTGTGATTGATCACGAGATCCATCAGGACCTTAATGCCTTTTTCATGCGCATCTTTTAAGAGTCTCCGGAAACCCTCAAGGTTCCCGAAGACCGGATCGATATCAACGTAATTGGAAATGTCATAGCCGCAGTCTTTTCCCGGAGAAGGATAGACCGGAGAGACCCAGATGGCACTGATGCCGAGGTCTTTCAGGTAATCAAGTTTCTGGCGGATGCCTTCGATGTCACCGATTCCGTCACCATCAGAGTCATAAAAACTCCGGGGATAGATCTGATAAACGATCGCCTCTTTCCACCAGTCCTGATTGAGCCTCATGATTACTTCGTGAGACCTTCAGCTTTCAACGCTGCCTGAACTGCCGGACGCGCAGAAACTCTTCCGAGGTATTCCTGGAGGAACTTCGGAAGTTCTACTTTCACATGTCCTGACCATCCGAGAACGGTGAAGAGATACGCATCCGCGCAAGTGAACGTGTCACCCATGAGAAATGTGTTTTTTGTGAGAGCGGCTTCAAGGTGATTGAACTTCGCTGTAAGATTCGTGCGGGCAGCCGCCTTCACTTCTTCTGAGTTATCACGGAAAAGTGGTGAGTAACCTTTGTGAAGTTCAGTGCTGATGAAGTTCAGCCACTCGAGCTGGTGAAATTTCGCAAATCCTTCAGGGATCATTTTCTTCTCTGGCTTCAAGCTCGCCATGTACTGAACGATCGCCACACCTTCAGTGAGGATCTCGCCGTTATCAAGTTGAAGAGTCGGCACCTGGCCTTTAGGATTGATTTTGTAGAAGCTCTCACCGTTCTCAAGAGTTTTCGCGCGCACATCCGTTTTCACCGGAGTGACGGATAGACCGAGTTCGAGAGCAACGATATGGGGAGAAAGAGAACACGCACCTGGTGAGTAATAAAGTTTCATAGGAACTCCTGATAAATGTTTGAGGCCCTAATTTATCATCTTTTCCTATTCTGCGTAGATCATTTTTACCGTCATGCCTCCATCGATAATAAAATCCTGTCCGGTGATAAAACCCGCTGCGTCGGAAGCCAGATAAACCGCCATCTTCGAGATGTCAGATGGCCAACCGACTCTTTTGACCGGGTGTTGTTCATGATCGGTTTTGCGCAATATTTTCTTCGGGTCTGCGATCCAGCCCGGGCTGATGGAGTTCACCCGGATCTTTCCGGAAAGACTGATAGCAAGAGACCGGGTGAGGGCATCCATCCCGCCTTTTGAGGTAGAGTAAATTTCAGTGTGAGGCTCACTCATCAGATGTCTTGTAGAAGAAATATTAACGATCGTACCGGAAGATTTCTTCAGCAAAGGGATGGCAAATTTGGCATGCAGGAAAACACTGGTGAGATTGATCGACAGATAATTTTCCCATTCACCGAGTTTCATTTTTTCCAGTGGTGTATTTTCCGGTTTTGCTTTTGCTCCGTTATTCACCAGCACATCAAGTCTCTTGATTTTTCCGAAAGCCTTCTTCACCTGAAGCTCGTTTGAGATATCCACCTTGATGTAGTGATAGTCAGGGTGCTTAAGCTCCGGATTATTTTTCAGGTCGAATCCATAAACGCGGTAGCCCTGAGAGAGAAACTCTCTGACTAATTCTGAACCAATGAGACCACTGGCCCCGGTGATGAGACATGTTTTCATGGAATCTCCTTCTCAGGAGATCTTAAGGATTGGGGATGGTTTCCACAACGGGCGGTGTTTCTTCGACTTCTACTTCTACTTCTTCTTCTTCAACAACCGGCGCAATGGCCTTCCATTCATCGGTAAACGGCTCTTTGATTTCTGTGTTGAGAGCACAGCTGATTTCTTTGGTCAGCATCTCTTCTGAATACACCTGGATGAGTTTCTGGGGAGTGAGTTTTTCTTTCAGGAAAAGCAGCAGAGGCTGCGTTTCCTGAGTGACCGGGGAGTCACTCCAGTTGATCTCGATGTCTGCAAACGGTGTGTGCTTCATTTCATACTGAATACCCTGGGCATCAGTCGTTGAATCGGATTTCTTCA
>CANGAC010000110.1 GCA_947451425.1 Bacteriovoracaceae bacterium
CTTCGGCGTGAAGATTGTCCCGGAGGCCCGGGTGATATTCCGCGACGGAGTAAAAATGCAGCTCACGTCTAAAGAATTTTTAATCGTGGAGCAGCTGATCGCTTCACCTGATCTGATTCATACCCGGGAATCCCTCATGAAAACCATGGGTGATAATATGACCGAAAGGCTCATTGATGTTCACGTTTCAAGTGTGCGCCGGAAACTTGTGAAATTAAACATGGGAATTCAGACACTCAGAGGACGCGGCTATCGGATTTCGATGACCGCTTAAGGTCTCTCTCCGGAATGCCGATGAGAAGGGCACAAGGAGCTTCTATGAAAACCTTTTTTGTCCTGGCTGTTTTTGGTTTACTCGCGAGTTGTTCGACCATGTCGAAGATGGACCAGGCAAGTTCTGATATGGCGAGTGGTGCTTATAAAGTAGAAAATGCGGCCAATAGTATTGATCGTGCCATCGCCACCGAAAAACGAATCGAAACGAAATTCGGTACGAAGAAGTAGATTTTATTTTTTAAACGGGAGAAGCTCTGAGAGCTTTTCCCGCTGCATTCTGTTCACGATCTTTTCTTTCTCCACAAAATCCCCTACCGCCTTCTGAAACACCGGTTCCTTGAGCTTGTGCGCGCTGTGAATGACGACAGGCTTGAACCCGCGGGAGATCTTGTGCTCACCCTGCGCTCCGGCCTCAAACCCGCGGAGATTTTTCTCGAGACAAAAATCAATCCCCTGGTAATAGCAAAGCTCAAAATGAAGATTCTCGAAGAATTTGTGACTTCCCCAGTAGCGCCCGTAAAGCATGACCTCATCGTAAAGAAAAAGAGATCCTGCCACTGGCCGATCATTCTCTGAAGCCTCGATGAAAAGAACATTCTCCGGCATGGTCCGGAACAGGATTTCGAAGAAAGCTTCGTTCAGATAATCGAAGGAATTCTTATGCTCGATGGTTGAGATGTAATACGCGTACATCCTCTTCGCGTGGTCCTGCGTGAGTTCGTCGCCGGTGTAGCGCCGGATGGAGAGCGGAGTCACTCTCTCCTGTCGGATGGTTTTTGCCCGCTTCCCTTTCAGGGTGGAGAGAAACCCTTCGAAGTCTCCGTAGGACTGGTTTTCGAAATGGTACTGGAACGTTTCCCGCATGAGATATTTCTCCTCACGGAAAAAATCTACTTCATGGTCAGGAAGAAAAAGAAAATGTGCACTGGAGAGATTTGTCTTTCTGTAGAACTCCTCAAAGAGTGCGTGCGCTTTCTGAAAGCCTGTCCCACTGAAATGCGGAGTTGTCACCGGACTGAAGGGAACCATCGACACAAACTTCGGATAGTAAGGAAGTCCCACGCGCTCATAGGCCTCGGCCCAGCTCCAGTCGAAAATGTACTCACCGTAGCTGTGAGACTTCACAAAACCGTAGAGTGCTACCTCATCAGCCTTCCACTCCATAGGATCCCAACCGGTCTCACGGCAGACCGACCGGCTCTTCGTCAGCGCTTCAAAAAACTGAGTCCTGACAAATGGTGTTTGAAATTTCGGATCCATTCGTTAAACTCAGCGCCCGGCCTCGAGAATGTTTTTTAAGCGCATGTCTTTGATCGCAATATACACTTCGTTGGTCCTGACGGAATTCTTCCGCCACGTCTCCCGTTCTTCGGGACTGAGCTTGGCCTTCTTACTGGCAAAGTCCTTATGCTCTGCCTTGAGGGCCATGAGTTCTTTTTTCAAAGACTCCATGATCTTTTTATCTTCCAAACTCAGATACTGTCCGTCTTCCATTGGGATGTCCTTTAAAAAACCCATCTTAACCGGGACTTAACCCACTGTCGATAATCTGATCACCGGGGGGTAAATCTTTCGCGGAACCGGGTTTATCCCGTGAAAATTGAGAGAATCCGGGGATGAAATGGCCCTTCGTTATTCTCACCACTCTTCTCACCCTCCCGGCTCTGGCGGGATGCCTTCCGGACGTTGAGAAATCCTTCGCGCAGATTAACGAAGCCGTCGTTCCCCTCTCCACCTGGACCAATGATGTCTTCAAGCGCGGCAGTTACCGCCAGCTCTTAAAAACCCGCTTTGGCCTTGATAATCACATCCAGGGAATCGTGAGAGTCCCCGGCACATCGACCTTCGTGCTCTCCGGCGGCGACCGCTACATCAAGGAAGCGAATCTTTTTTTCATCAACTTCAACACTCAGGAAACGAGTTCCGCCCTCAATAAAAACTTCAAAGGGAAGAATTCTAAAGACGCATCTGCTGCGGATGGGTTCTACCTGAAACTCGACATCGGTTCAAAAGACTACTGGCACGCCGGAGGTCTCGCGATCATCGACAGAACCCTGATCGTACCGGTGGAAAATCCGAAGACCAAAATGAGTAAGATCATTTTCTTTGACCTCACAGATCCTGCGCATCCGGAGAAGCTTGCCGTGGAAATCATCCGGACTGATTCCACCACCGGGAGTGTTCTGGTTTACCAGACTCCGGAAGAGAAAATCATGGTGGTGGGGAACGTCGATGGCCGGATGGAATTCTTTGAATCACAGACGAAAGATATCCGTGATGGATTTACTTCGAAGAAAATCATCGGGACGGAAGTCCAGGGTCAGGGAACAGACATCGTCCACCAGTGCGACGGAAAACTCTTCATCATGGATTTCAATAACACCGGAAAATTTGCTCCCATCATCAATGGAAAAGACATCGTGAGCCTGTATCAACTCGATGTCGAAAAGGGTGAAGCAACATTTATAACCAAGCGCCATCTCACGTCGAAGGGCTACTGCAACTTCAAGGCAGCGGGTTCTCACTACGTTTCGGAAGACGGAAAACTTGTCCTTTATGGTTCGAGTTTCTACCGGAACTTTTCAGGTAAGCAGTTCAAACTCTGTCAGTTCTCGGAATAATGAAAGAAATGTGGAAGTGAATTCCCTCACCTTTTTGCCCACCTTCTGAACAAAAATACTCTGTGACAATCTTGGTGCAACAAAAGAGCTCATGAGGAGTTCTTACAACACCAAGGAAGGTACATGGAAAAATTATTAGCGCTCATGCTTGTGCTGACGCTCATGACTGTCTCGTGTGGCAAGTCGGGTGGTGGTTCTTCATCTCAAGAATCTACTGCAGACACAGTGACAACTGACAACGGGACTTCGACACCAGTGACAACTCCGGAGGCAAACTCAACCGTTCCGGCGGCGGCACTGAGTTTCAAAACAAACGTAGGGTATCTCTCAGGTTTTGCCGCTGCCGATGAGGCCAAGTACAACCAGGCCGTCGCCATCGTGAAAAAAGTGGTGGCCACCGAAGCCTTCCGGACGAGGGTCCTGAACTTCACCTACAGCGGATCGAAAGCCTTTGTTCAGAACAATGGTCTCACCAATGAGCAGATCTATCAGGACATTCTCGAAGCCGCAGAAACTCTGACGCCGGCGAAGAACAACACGCTTGATGTGGGAGTGAAGCTCTACTACGAAGCAAGTACGATCGTGGGGTACACCAGTGGCTCGATCACTTTCATCAACGTGAACACGAAGTTCTTTAACACTTACTCGGCCAATGAAGTGGCGGGAAACCTCTTCCACGAGTGGCTGCATAAACTTGGTTACGTTCACGACTCGGCGGCAACGGCCCGCCGTCCCTACTCTGTCCCGTACGCGATCGGATACATCATCCGTGACCTCGGCAAGAGCTTTATCTAAAGGAGAATGAAAATGAAATTTTTATTGATTACAGTTTTTACGTTGTCTCTGAGTTACTCCCACGCAAGCATCGAGTACGCAGAAAGTAAGCAAGGTGAGATCAGTCAGGCGCAGATTGCCAAAAACCGCGCCTGCTTTGATGAAGTCGCCACTCACGGATGCGGGGATCCTGCGGATGATCATAAGCACTTTCGTACCTGTCTTCACGATTCCTTTCCTGCGCTCACAGAGGGATGTCAGAAAATGATGTCGAATCTTTACAGCAGGAAACAATAAGTTACCCGGCTTCCGGAGGGTGATTCACTCTCCGGAGGCCCTATTAAAAAATCCTCACAATTCTCTGACTTGTCATTCAACATTTCCCTCTGATCTAATCGTAGAGACCAACCCAGGAAGGTTTCAATGCAGCGGATTTGCCTCGTCTTCACACTTCTCTTCTCAGTCTCACTCTTTGCTCAGACCAATCTTTCAGAAAGGGAAGTCCGCTCACTTCTCGGCGATTTTCCGGCAGAAGGCACGGCCCTTGAAAAAAGAGATGACGATATACTCATGAACTACCAGCACACGCGCACCCAACAGGATTGCGATAAAGCGGCTTCGCAGGAAAGTGTGGATTTCAGGAATTTCTTCCAGGCGCCGGCGGGACCACTGACTGCCCAGGAAGTGAAAGCACTGGAAAAGAAAATGGAAGATGCCGGTAAGCAAGCCTCTCAGTCCAGCCGGTTTGCCAAGAATCTCTACCAGCGCCCGCGTCCTTATCAGAGAAATTCTGCGATCCACCCGTGTATCCGGATGGAAAGTTCCTACTCATATCCTAGTGGCCACACTACGATCTCCCGGGTCTGGGCAAGACTTCTTTCCCGCATTCATCCGGAGCGCGCAGCTGACTTCCTCCGGATTTCAGATGCAGTTGCCGAAAATCGCGTGATCGGCGGGGTCCATCACCCGTCAGACATTGAGGCCGGAAAAAAACTCGGCGACGCGATTGCGGAAAAAATGCCATAAACTTTTGGCATTGAGAGAATCCGGAAAGTATCCGATAGGAATACCATGAAATTCCTCACTCTCGCCTTTCTCCTGTCTCTGACTCTCACCACGGCACACGCTGAATTCGAGGACTGTGATGGGAAACTCTCCACAGCTCTGGCGAGGCTCCTCGAGTCTGATTCGCGCGGGATTCTTGCCCTTCAGTACAAACTCACAACCCTCAAGATGACCAAGCGTCTTCTTGGGGCGAACAAAAAAACCATTGAAAGTGCTGTCCGTGCCGATCACGCACGTCTTCAGGCCTTCAACGCTGAAGACCCCGCGATCCTCACGAGACTGAACCAGCTCTTCAACGAAAACGGCGGCGACACTCACCGGGCGATTCTCCAGGATCGCGTGCGTGAATTAAAAGCGGATTCGCTCGATGCTTCTTACTGGCGCGCGGACAAGCGCCTCAGTAACCAGGATATTTCCACGTATCTCATGATGGATAAAATGAGTAATGCGCAGTCAGAAGTAAACGATCAGGATATCGCGATCGCCTGGTTCATGCAGAAGGTTTCCGATCAGGTCGCCACGTCCCGCGGAAGACATTCCGCCGCTCACAACTTAACTCTCATGAGTGCCCAGCTGGCGCGGAACCTCGGCTCGATCAATGGTGTCGCCGCACTTTCGGCCGCAGAAACGGGTGCTCAGATCGCCAGTGCACAAACCACCATCAACGACTTTCTCACTTCCGCAGTCGCAAGTATCAAGACCGCCATTCCGGAATGTTTCCGGGACAACAAGTTTAAGGGAACCGCAGATTGTGATATCAATTTCCTCTCCAACGCTCTGGCCGAACAGCTGATGAACATGGAAAACGTCTCGGCGTTTCTTCCGTCCCTTGAGCGCGCAAGTGTGGCCATGGCCCGCAATGGATCGGCCCCGCTTCGTCCGGTCGTTGCACCAGCGAGGGCCATCGCCGGTCGCCCACCCGTTGTGAGAGCGCCGGATCCGAGGAGACAAGTTTATAATTCTGCGATCGACATCGTTTACCGGAGTGACATGAACTCTCACCAGGAAAGATTCACCTGTCCCAATGGCAGATCGTTTCCGCTGAGAACAACGGACCTGAATCATAATCGCGGAAACTACCGGTTTACGATTCTTCTCAATGGTCAGCTGCGAACTCTCCGCCGGGAGCAAGCGGCCAATGTGCAGATCGAATGCATGGCCAAACTGGTGACCCGGAACTGTTTCCCGGATACTCAGGTGAATGAAGCTGCCTGTTTCTACTGAGGGTGCCCGGAAATATCATTCTTTGGAATTGTGAACACGAAGGACGTCCCGGTGTCCTCCTCACTTCTCACATCAATTGTTCCTGAGTGAGCTTCCACCATACTCTTCACCAGGGAAAGACCCAATCCCCAACCTTCCTGGTATTCCGAAGATTGTGAACGCTTAAACTGTTCAAAGAGAACGACCTGCTCTTCTTTCGCGATCGGATTCCCTTCATTGTGAACATCGACTTCGGCATTCTTCCCATCCTGGGAAATTCTGACGGTGATGAGGGATTTCTCGTCGCCGTACTTCTGCGCGTTCGCCAGAAGGTTCTCGAGAACTCTCTGAAGCGCACTCTGGTCCCAGTGACCGATACACTTCTCTGGAGAAACGACCACGAACCGGCCCGGAAACAATGTGTTCATATCCTTGCAGACATTCTCCGCCAGCTCATGGAGATCCGTTTCCTGAATGTTCAGCGGAGCGCCCTCACCGGCCTTGATTCTGCTCACGTCCAGAAGATCCCGGATCATCCCATCCACCCGGTCAATGGCACGGGAAACATCCTCTGCTTTCCTGGTCACGAACTGAGCATCCTGGGACTTCCGGAGGATCAGCTGAGTTCCCAGTTTCGCCGCAGACAAGGGATTCCGCAGATCGTGCGCCAAAGTCTGGGATAGTTTTGTCTGAAGATCCCGGATGGTCTTACTGTACTCGGAAGCGGCATCGTTCACCGCCTTTTCAATACAGCAGATGATGATTTCCCGTTCATTGGAATCAAGGGCCACTTCTTCATCCATGACGTCGAAGATCACCTGCCGGAGAATATGGTACTCGAGGATGAGCTGCTCCATCGTGTAGTTAAGAGTTTGCGCGCGCTCGTTCCCGTGCTTTTTCCCCAGACGTTCGCCTTCATTCCTGTCCCAGATTCTCCGGGATTCGGTCCGGTCGATTTTCTGCGAGAGTTCCGTCGATAAATGCTCGAGAAATTCCGGAAGAGAATTCTTGAGTGCCAGGGACTCCTGGTGCTTCGCCGTACGGACTTCCTGATCCGCGCGAGCTATCCATTTTTCCATGATCTCCGGAATCTTCTTCATCAGGCGATTAGTAATCGGGTTCGACATCTAGGCTCCCTGAACTCTATTCCAGTTTTCTTCGGAATGAAATTGGTGTGGCCCGGAGTCTTTCACCAGGTCCTGGAGTTTATCGAAGCACTGGTTCCAGCCCTTTTCACATTCTTCCGCAAACTGCGCATTCTGAAAGCCGGTGACCTTGACTTCCACCCCGGAGCCAGAAGCAAAACTTACAAACTTCACTTCGGTCTGGAGGTCTTTGCCGGATAAGTTCCCATCCGGATCGATGATTTTGTCATCCACCATTTTTAAGAGTTCGTTCTGAATAATTTTCCGGAAATGCCCGTCGCAGATATAATTCCCCTGAGGCGAGGTGTGAACATAGCGATATTTCCCGCCGGCCTTAACGTCGAGGAGAGGCACGTGCAGAGTCATCCCTTCGGGCGCACTCCAGCTTTCGATCAAGCGGGCGTCGATGAAATAGCCGAAAAGTTCATGAACAGGAATGGTAAAGAAACGTGAAACACTGACATGGGACATAGATCCTCCTTGATCATTTTTCCTGATTCAAGGATACGCCTGATGATTGCGATAGAATCTCAATTGTAACTGGAGCTTTGCTGAAGCGAATTACTTCACACCAATGAATAACAGACCGGCGAAGATGATGAGAAGAATGCCCGTGCCGACATTGATTTTATGAATTATTGCGGGAGAAATTCTTGAGCGGAGTTTAGCGGAACCCCAGCTGAGGGTCAGCCACCAGAGACTCGCCCCCGTAAACACTCCCAGAGTCGCGAGGCTCGCTCCGAGGATTGTGGAAGTCTCTTCGCCCAGCTTCAACGTCGCAAACGCAATCAGGAAGGCAAAAATCGTCGCAGGATTGTGCAGAGTCAGGAATAAACTCGAGGAATATGCTTTGAAGGGAGACAGTCCCTTGATCTCAACACCTTCCGTTTCGGTCTTTTTACTTCTGATGAGCGAAATTCCCATGAGCGTAAAAACACATCCTCCAAAGATCTGCAGCGCTCTCTGATATTCCGTAAGAAAGCCTGAGATCTGCGTGAGGCCAAAGGCCGCGACCGCCCCGAAGAATGTGTCAGCGGTGGCCGCACCGAGCCCCGTGAAAAATCCGATCTTCGCGCCGTGATTCAGCGATCTCCGGATACAGAGTAAATTGATGGGTCCGACCGGAGCGGTGAGAGCGAGACCCAGTAATGCGCCTTTCAGGAATAAGAGGATCATGATCTGGAATTGAGCTGCCCGCAGGCCGCGAGAATGTCATCACCCTTCGTGAATCGCACAAGCGAGGTCACGCCGGACTGATCAAGTTGTTCTTTGAAGGCGTCGATCTCTTCTTTTGAAGGTCTTTCATACTCCGCTCCCGGAAAAGGATTAAACGGAATGATGTTCACAAACGCTCGTTTCCCCTGAAGGGCCTTCCCCAGTTTTTCTGCATCTTCTTTTGAGTCATTAAAACCACGGGCAAGGAGATACTCGTAAACGACGAAACGCTTTTTTTGTTTCGGAATGCTGTTCACGATCTCAAGAACTTCTTCCACCGGAAACTTCTGATTGATGGGAATAAGCTTATCGCGCTTCAGTTTATCAATCGCGTGAAGCGAGAGCGCGATATTCACATCGGGCATTTCGGCTTTCCAGCGCTTAAGCCCCGGAAGATACCCGGCAGTAGAAATGGTGATTTTATCCGCCGCCAGCGACAGACCGTTCTGCGACAGAAATATTTCACAGGCATTTTTCACGGAATCAAAATTATGCAGCGGTTCCCCCTGCCCCATGAAGACAATCGTCGCGATGTCATTGTCATCGGGTCTCTCGGCATTCAACCAGCGCTGAACCGCGAGAAGTTGTCCCACGATCTCGTGAGTCTCAAGATGCCTTTCGAGTCCCTGAAGTCCCGTGTGGCAGAAGCTGCACTTCATGGCACAGCCGACCTGGGAAGACAGGCAGATCCCGTAGCGTTTGTTGGACGGAATGAGAACCGTTTCGACTTTCTTTCCGTCAGACAGTTTCAGGAGAAACTTCACCGTGCGGTCGGTGGATTTCTGGAGGGAATCGATTTCCGGAAGCTCGAAAGAAAAATTCTCTGCCACAAAATCCTGCGAGACTTTGGCGAAGTCCTTCTCACATTTTTCCGTCCTGCGCTTTTTGTAATGCCAGTTATAGAGTTTCGCCGGCCCCGTCGCCGGAAGATCGTTCGCAAGAAAGATTTCCTGAAGCATGGGCAGGGTGAACTGGTAGAACGACGTCTTCATTTTTTCTTTTTCTTATTTTTGAAAGCGGGGTTCACGTGAATCTTCTTTCCGCCTTCGCCCACTTTCTGGCGCTTCGAGTGATCAATCCACGCCGATTTCTCCTGGCTCTTCCCGGGAGTCGGGGCCTGGACTTTCCTCGGCACAGAACTTAAAGGCTTGATCGCCTCTTCCACGCCCTTGAAGTTCTCCGACTTAATTTTCATCCGGATGAGTTCTTCAATCGCCATGAGTTTTTCTTTCTCGCTTTCTTCGCAGAAGGAAATCGCCTTCCCGCTTTTCCCGGCCCGCGCGGTTCTTCCGATCCGATGAACGTAACCCTCCGGATCAAGCGGCAGTTCAAAGTTAATGACGTGGCTGACACCTTCAACATCAATTCCCCGGGAAACGAGATCCGTGGCGATGAGAACCTTGATACTTCCTTCATCGAACTGACGGATGGACCTTTCGCGCTCATTCTGGTTTTTATCCCCGTGGATCGCCCGCGAAGGCATGCGGTTCCTGGCGAGGTACTCCACGATACTATCGGCCTGGTTCTTGGTTTTCGTGAACACGAGAACGAGACCGGTCACTTCTTCTTTGATGATTTTTTTCAGGAGCTGAAACTTGTGATCGCGCTTGCAGAAGATCACCCTCTGCTCGATGTTGGCGGCAACCGTTGCTGTCGGTGCGGCTTCCACACTCTCAGGGTTTTTTAAGATCTTTCCTGCGAGGTATTCAATTTCTTCCGGCATCGTCGCCGAAAAAAGAAGCGTCTGTCTCTTTGCCGGAAGGCGGCCCGTGATTTCTTTGATGTCGTCAATGAATCCCATGTCGAACATGCGATCAGCTTCATCGATGACAAAGATTTCGATGTCCGTGAACTTCAGGAGCTTTTGCTGGTGAAGATCCAGGAGTCGCCCGGGTGTTGCGACGATGATGTGGGCGCCGTCTTTAATCGCCCTGACCTGCGCTCCCTGCCCGACTCCGCCGTAA
>CANGAC010000111.1 GCA_947451425.1 Bacteriovoracaceae bacterium
AGTAACCTTCTGAAACAGAAGATTCACCCTGAGAAGAAATCGCGACACCCTTGTGCTTGTACGTTTTCATACCGCGGGCAACACCGACGGCGTGAAGAATGTGGTTCCCGGTACAGCTTGAGACGTTGTGAATGTTCCACGCAGGTTTTGCGAAGTGATTCGACATGTGACGGCCGCCGCTTGCGAGATCCGTCGCTTTCGAAATCCCGTTAAGAAGAATTTCTTCTGTCGTAAGTCCCGCTGATAAAGCGGTGAGCATGTCACGGTAGTAAGGAAAGAGATGATCGGTGTCTTTGTTAAAGACCTGGCCAATCGCCAGCTGAATCGCATCGTGACCCGCGTACGGCGCGTGATATGACCAGCCGAGGGCCTGCTTTAAATAATTGGGTGCGCGTTCATCGATCATGCGCCCGAGGATCATGAGATGGAGCCATTTGCCCAGTGTGTCTTTGTCTGTTTTTTTGATGTCGTGAAACTTCGTGACCTTCATGAGATCTCCAACGTGTATTCGGGGTAAAAAAAGTAAAGGAAGAGTTATCATAACCCGCCTTTACCGACAATAAAATGACGAGGTTATGAAGCAAATTTCACCGGACGGAAGGACTCTTTATCAGAGCAGATGAGTCAGAATTCCTTTCCCTTGATAAGGTCAAGTTATCGTCTTAAACTGCCGAAAACTCATTAACTAGACATTTTATGGAGCTCTGTATGGCAAAGACCGTTGCCCAAGGTTTATTTTCTGATCCTCGAATCGCGGAAGCAAAAAAACTCATTCAGGACGCACTCAAAGATCACAAATCCCACATCACGGGTGTGAAACCTGCCAATCCTGAGTTGAAAGAGTCGTACGATCAACTCCTGAAAAGGGTCGCCGACTATCGCGGTGGAGCTCTCTTTTATAATTACATCGGATCCGGAATCGGAAACGGTCCACTCGTTGAACTCGCCGATGGTTCCGTGAAATATGATTTCATCACGGGGATTGGCGTTCACTACATGGGCCACTCGCACTCAGGTGTGATCAACGCAACGATCGAAGGGGCGCTTCAGAACACCGTCATGAACGGACATCTTCAGCAGAATACTGCCTCAGCAGAAGTGCTTGAGCTTTTCTCGAAAGCGGCGTGCAAGAATGGCGCTCTCGTGAAAAACGTTTTCCTCACAACATCCGGTGCGATGGCGAATGAAAACGCCTTCAAGATGATCCTTCAGAAACGCGCGGGAGCTTCACGCTTCTTTGCCTTCGAAAAATGTTTCGCCGGTCGCACACTCGGGATGGCCTGGGTGACGGATAAAGGTGCCTACCGTGTCGGACTTCCGAAGACTCTCGATGTGGATTACATCCCGTTCTACTGCGCCGATGACCACGAAGGCTCTATTAAACTCGCCGTCAATGCGATGAAAAAATACATCGGAAGATATCCCGGGCATCACGCCGGATTCTGCATGGAACTTATCCAGGGAGAAAACGGTTCATGGGTCGGAAACAAAGAATACTTCGAAGCACTGATCGCCGTCTGTAAGGAAAATAATATCTCCGTCTTCGTCGATGAAGTTCAGACCTTCGCCAGGACCAGAGAACTCTTTACGTTCCAGTATTTCGGTCTCGATAAACACGTCGATGTGGTTTCCATCGGAAAAAACTCTCAGGTGTGTGCGACCTTCTTTACTGACGATCACAAGCCGAAACCAGGTCTCATGTCCCAGACTTTCACCGGGGCTTCTTCTCAGATTTCAGCGGCCCATTACGTGGTCAGTGAAATGCTGAGTGGCGGATACCTTGGGGAAAACGGAAAGATCGAAAAGCTTCACGCACGCTTTAAATCAAACCTTGAAAAGATCAATAAAAAGCACCCGGAAAAACTGAACGGCCCCTACGGTATCGGTGCGATGGTGGCGATGACCTGCTTTAAGGGTGATGAGGCCAAAACAAAAGCCTTCACGATCAAGCTTTTTGAAAACGGCGTTCTGTCTTTCATGGCAGGCGGTGGAAACACGACCCGCGTGCGTTTCCTCATGCCGGTCATGGTAACGGAAGAAAAACACATCGATGAAGTCTGCGAGATCATCGAGAGAACACTTTCGGCGATGGAGTAATATGTTCATCATCCGTCCCATCAAACAGAAAGATCTGGATGAGCTCATGGAGCTCCTGGAGAAATCTGGGCACGGACTGACGACACTCCCGAAGGATCCGGAAGTTTTAAAAAGACGGATCCGTGCTTCAGAAAGAAGCTTTCTTCACCGTGAAGATGGCCCTGGCGGCGAGGACTATCTTTTTGTCATGGAAGAGCTTTTCACCGGGAGAATCGTAGGCGTTTCTGCGATCATCTCGAAGATCGGCGGCTTCCAGCCCTATTACTTTTATAAAATAGAAAACAGCCATCACGAATCAAAACTCGTGGATGTGAAAAACGATGTGACGTCCCTGCACTTCCATTTCATTCACAATGGTCCGGCAGAGATCTGTTCACTCTTTCTGCATCCGGATTTCCGGAATGCCCAGAACGGCCGCTTTCTTTCTCTCTCACGCTTTCTCTTCATCGCAGAAAACCGCAAGTATTTCGAAGACCAGATCATCGCCGAGATGCGCGGGATGGTGAATGAGAAGGGTTACTCCCCTTTCTGGGACGCCGTCGGTGCGAAGTTTTTCAAGGTGGATTTTGCGACAGCGGATGCCATGTATATGAAGAACAAGCGCTTCATTGAAGAGCTTCTTCCCAAGCATCCGATCATGGCGAATATCCTTCCTGAAGATGCCCAGCATGTGATCGGGAAAGTGAATCCGGAAACGGAGCCCGCCAAACGCATTCTCGAGCAGGAAGGCTTTAAGTTTTCCGGCCTCGTGGGAATTTTTGATCCGGGACCGGTGCTGATCGCAGATGTGGATAACATCCGTGCCATCAAGGAAAGTACTATCGGAGAAATTGCAGAAATCGAGGATAAACCGACTAAGTCACCCGAGTTTATCATCTCCCGCACAGACGCCCCTTTCCGTTGCGCTCTGGGCGATGTGACAGAGCTCAAGACTGGTGGATTCAAAATTTCAGGCGTTACCGCAGCGGCACTCAAGCTTCGCCTTGGGGATAAGATCAGATTCGTGACATTCCGCCCGGACTCTTCCGGGACGAAGAAGAAAACGACAAAGAAGAGCGCAAAAAAGCAAAATAAGGCTTGATGAAGCCCTCATAAAATTCAGAAAATAGAAGGGCCAATCATTTAACGAGGTCCTTCATGAAATTTCTCATCAGCCTGTGCCTGGTTCTTTCCGCTGCAGCAGCTTTTGCAAAACCAAAAGTCTCTGTTTTCGTTTCTCTTACACCTGCCGGTAGCTTTACTGCCGTTAGCGAGAAGCCAAAAGGAAATCTCTTTAAGTCTGGTGACAGCTTCACCGCGGATAAAATCACCGTCACGATCGAATCTCTCAAAACGGGTATCGATCTTCGTGACGAGCATTTCTGGAAACATCTCAATTCGACAAAGCATGATAAGGCGGTCTTAACAGACCTCAAAGCGACTAACGGTAAAGCGACAGCGAACCTGGAAATTAACGGTGTAAAAAAACCTGTGAACATTTCCTACAAAGTTGCCGGCGAAGAAGTCATCGCAAGCTTCTCTGTGAAAGCTTCTCAGTTCAGCCTCGCTAAGGCCGAGTATCTTGGCGTTGGTGTGGAAGACGATGTGAAAGTGGAAGCTGTTCTTCCTTACCGGGCGAAATGAGAGTAGTCGCTCTCCTTCTCCTGATTTTCTTCGTTGGGTGCCAGGACTACAACTCCAATACCTACGACAAAACCCGCTACGGCAAGGTCACTCTTACGGGTAGCCCTGATTTTGAAGCGGCTTACTACATCATCCAGCAGAGATGCACGAACTGCCATACATCTACGATCCACAATCCCTGGGCGAGTTACACCAAAGAACAGGATTGGATCGATAAAGGTTATGTTTCAAAAGGTGATCCGGATGGATCGCGTTTGATTTTCCGGATTTTCAATTACGGCAGCACGCAGTCTGATATGCCTCGTGATCTTGGTCCCCTTCCTAACGATGAGTATCAACAGCTCGTCGACTGGGTGACGAACATTCCATGAAGTTTCTCTTCCTGCTGACATTCATTTTTTTCTCAGTGAAAACTTGGGCCTATCCGAACTTTATCGGACACGGGTATACGTCGTGCCTTAACTGTCACTACAACCCCGCAGGTAATGGACCGCTCACAGACTATGGTCGGGCAGTTGCGGCGACATCCATTTCTTCGGGAGCTCTTTATCCTGAGAAATGGACCGAAGAAAAAGTCGCCTACACTTCCGGCTTCTTTTTCAGAAAGCCAGTTCAGGATCATGTCCGGACTCAAATTAACTATCGCGGCTTCCAGCTCGTGAGAAATCCCGGTTCGAAAAGTTCTGAGACCAAGCAGTGGATTAACATGCAGGCGGACGCTCGCCTCATCCTGAAATTCGGGCAGAACGACCGCTTCGTTACCATCATCAACTACGGTTTCTCCCCTCAGCCCAAAGGAAGCCAGGTCGACATGTCGGAATGGCGAAGCCGCGAGCACTACATGGGTTACCGCTTTACACCGAAGTTCGGACTCTACGCCGGTCTCATGGATAAGGCCTATGGTCTCCGGATCATCGAGCATACTTCTGTATCAAGAACGTCCCCGCAGGCCACTCAGAACGATCAGGTTCACGGAGTCATGGCCCATTACCTTGGTGAGAAAACTGAATACTTCGTTCACGGATTTGCCGGGAATCTCAGCCAGAAAGAAGACGTAAGAATGAAAGGTGGAAGCTTCATGTTCGAAAGAACGGTCGCTGACATTCACCGCCTGGGAGCTTCCGTTCAGCAGGCGAGGAATAACTATCTCACTCTCACGACCTGGGCCGCTCACGCCAGATTCAATCTCAAAGAGGGCTCAGCGCTCATGGGAGAAATCGGCCAGGCGAAGAAAACGGCAGACGCCAGCATTCTTGATAAAACTTCGCGCTACGCTTTCCTCCAGACATACCTTCGACCGTGGCGGGGAGTGTATTTCCTCACCAACATCGAGTATTACCAGGACGATATTTCTAAAGAACCCTATTTCGTCAGATGGGGACCGGGGCTTCAGTACTTCCCGATCCAGCGGGTGGAGCTTCGCGCGGATGTTTATAACACGAGAAACTTCTCACCCGATTCTTCCAATAAAGATTCGTGGATGTATCTTCTTCAGGCGCACTTATGGTTATGATGAGAATCATTCTTCTCCTCATTTTCCTGATTCCTTCGGCCTGGTCACAGGACGTCCAGGAAGCGTTTAAGAGAAAAGACTACTCACAGGTTTCTGAGATCTTCAAAGAGAATCCTTCCCGGAATTTTAACCGGAAAGAGCTCATCATGATTTCCTATTCACTCCGGAAGCAGGGTTTCTACCGGCAGGATGTGAAGATGAACGTGCGCCTGATTAAGAAAGAGTACGAGCGCTTCCACAAGCGTCTTCTCGCCCAGATCAAGTCCGGTGATACGATTGATTCTGACGATTATCCGGAAGCGCTGAAAGTCCTTTATTGGAACCTGATGAATGCCTACGGCAATATCATCCTGGGTTACGATAACCAGTCACAACTCATCAAAAAAGATCATGAGCATTACCTAATGTTCGCGAAGATTCTTTCTGAGCTTGAATTCCGCGAAGGGAAAGTCGATAAGCTCAACGATAAGATCACAGCGCACATTCTCATGCTTCAGAATAAGATCTATAAGTTTTCGTCCAGCTGGTATCTTCAGTACATGTCGTGGCAGCAGGAATCTCAGCTGAAAGGCCCGAGTGTCTCCACCAATCTCATCGTGACCAACAAAGGTCTCTGCCTCGGCACTGATCTTGGGTATGAAAATGCCCGTTACCACTGGTACGTCGATGGTGGCGTGTTCTTTGGTTCTGGCGGTGTCTCGGCCGATGCAACCGGGAGCGGGATCAGTTACCAGCAGTCAAACGTTCCTGCTTACGGACTCAAGATCGGCCCAGGAGCATCGATTATCGTTTCTTCATCAAAATCCAGAATCGGATTCAAAATCCCGGTCGTCTACAATTCTCAGCGTCTCACCAACCCGGGACAAGCTGGGTTCTCTATTCAGTCTGAATCCGCAATCTCTGTTGCGACCTCTCTGTATTCACGCTGGCAGTTTGATAAATGGTATTTCCAGACGGAATTCGGGAAATATGTAGATCGTGAAGCGACGATTTGGACTCTTGGTATTGGCCGGAGTTTCTAGCTTATTGCCCTCTATTCGTTGATTCAAAAATCTTATCGGCGCTTGTCGCGACAAATCCTTGATACAATTTCCCAGTCTTCAGTGGATAGCGTTTGGCGAACTCATAGTAACAGGCAGGGATTGTCAGCTTCCCATCATCGAATGTTACTTCGATGTTATTGGCGAGAGTCGACGACTGCTCCAGAAATACTTCCGGAGTTCCCTTCACTTCACCACCACTTGCATTCAGGTGAAAGCCTTTTTTCTTAAGCCACTCGTTCAGGAAGAGAATATCAGAGAAATTTTTCAGAACATTAATCAGAACCGTGAAGTGATTCGGACGGTAACCGAAAGCTGCTAACCATGCTGCATAGTCAGACTCCTTTAAGAGGGCCTGATACTGCGTCGTCGTCACTTTCCAGGGACGACCCTGAGAGGAGAAATCAAAATCATTCTCGCGGCCCGCAGGAATCTGAGAAATGTAGGATTCAACCTGCGCACGAAGCGCCGGAGAAAACTCTTCCAGCTTAAGCTCTGAGATAAAAATTTTCGGAAGAGTGTCGTCGGTATGCTCGTAATGTTTCGCGTAGAGTTTTTTCTCAGGGAAATGATAATCCCCTTTATAGGAATAACCCGATTCTAAAAACGGTTTCGCCAGCACATCCACACAGACGCGAGGATGATTGAAAGTCCTGAGGGCGATGTGGTCGTTCTGGATTTTTTCCCCTTCCGTCGTCAGGAGATCATAGACTTTCTTTGCGAGAGGATTAATCGCCACGTAATCAGCCCACATCTTATCCAACAAAGCCGGTAAAGTTTTCGCCATAAAATCTCCTTGGGAAGACTTTAGCAGATGGGAGGTAAAAGAGGTAGCTGCCGCTTCAGTTAACTCTCCGTATTATAGTGGGATATTCACCTGAAAAAGGGTAAGATGAACCCATTCTTTCGCGAAGGATTTCCCATGACAAATATGCAATTGAGAGGCGATTACTTTAACGGTCGCTGGAACATGCCCGTAAAGGCCGACGAAACGATCACCAAACGTTGTCCCGCTGACCTCAGTGTGACTCTGTGGAGCGCCACTGTTTCTTACGAGCATATTGAACCCGTCATCAACTCCGCCGCTTCAGGATATGAAACATGGAGAAAGACTTCTCTGGAAGACCGGATCAAGTGTCTCAAGAAATACCAGGAAGTCGTTCGCGCGAAAAAAAATGCCATTGCGGAAGCCCTCGCCCTTGAGGTGGGAAAACCACTCTGGGAAGCGGCTACGGAAGCTGCGGCACTTGATTCCAAGGTGACAGTCACGATCACTGATTCTCTGGAGCGCATCAGCCAGAAAACGATTAAAGATGTGATGCCGAAAATCGACGGGCACGTCGTGTATAAGCCACTGGGCCCCTCCTTTGTGATTGGCCCGTTTAATTTTCCGTGTCACCTCGCTAACGGGCAGATTCTTTCTGCCCTTCTCGCGGGGAACTCGGTGATCTTCAAGCCGTCTGAGAAAACCATTTATTCGGCCCAGCTCATGGTGGAGTGTTTTCATGAAGCGGGCTTTCCCGCTGGTGTGATCAATTTCATTAACGGCACCGGAATGACGGCATCAAAAATCACCACCGATAAGCGTGTGAAAGCAGTCTTCTTCACAGGATCACGCCAGGTCGGGATGAAAATTCTTGAGAACACCTGGAAAGACATCGACAAGATGGTTGCTCTCGAACTGGGTGGAAAGAATTCCACCATCATCCATCACGATACAAATATTTCCCACGCCCTTCCGGAACTCCTGAGGGCCTGCTTTCTCACGACGGGACAGAGATGCACATCAACGTCGATGATTCTTGTTCACAGAAAAATCGAGCAGCAGTTCATTGATGAATTCAAGAAGGTCACAGAAAGAATCAGAGTGGGGCATCCGACGCTCTGTAAGCCTGAGCCGTTCATGGGACCTCTCATTGATGAAGCGGCGATGAAAATGTATTTCGATTTCTGCGAAGCCGGCAAAAGAGAAGGCGCTGAAGAAATCGTGAAGCCCCGTGCCCTCGATGTGGGCTTCCAGGGGCACTATGTCTCTCCTTCTATTCACTACGCTAAGAAGCCGGATCTCTCAGGGAAATTCATTCAGGAAGAAATCTTCGGCCCGAACTGTTTCTTTGTTCCTTACGATGACATTGAAGAAGCGATTAAGATTGTGAACTGCACTCCCTATGGGCTCGCGGCATCGATCTTTACCCGCGAACAGAGCCTCTATGAGAGATGTGTTCGTGATATTGAATCGGGCCTCATTAATCTTAACCGGTCTACTGTTGGAGCGACGGCGCGTCTTCCTTTCGGAGGTGTGAAAAATTCCGGGAACCATCGCCCGGCGGCTGTCTCCATGGTTGATCACTGTGTGCACGCGATTGCCTCACTCGAAACACAGGATGATAACAGCTCGAAGATCACGGATGTGACCGGGCTTGAAGAATCAAGATGACAGACTCAGTAGATGACGAACTCAAGGCCCTCCTCCGGAAAGAACGCATTTTCGTTCTGATCCTGGCCGCGATTCAGATTGTCCACATTATGGACTTCGTGATCATGATGCCCCTGGGGCCGCGGTTCATGCGGGTCTTTGATATTTCACCGGTGGAATTTTCGAGTCTGGTTTCGGCCTACACTTTCAGCGCCGGGATCGTCGGATTCTTCGGGGCGCTGTATGCAGATCATTTCGACCGGAAAAAATTTCTCCTGTTTAACTTCACAGGATTTATTCTCGGCACATTCATGTGCGCCATCTCAACCAACTTCACGACTCTTCTGATCGCGCGGATTATCGCCGGAGCCTTCGGCGGAATCCTCAATGCGTGTGTCCTTTCTCTGGTGTCGGATCTCATTCCGTTCCAGCGACGGGGAGCTGCGATGGGTGTGGTGATGTCCTCGTTCTCAGTTTCCAGTGTGATCGGGATTCCGATCGGTCTCTGGATCGCCAACACTTTTGACTGGCACTATTCGTTTTACTTCATCTGCCTCGTCGGAATCGTTTTCTGGATCATGTCGTTTCTTTTTCTTCCGTCAGTGAAAGTGGAAAGGCCAAAGAGCTTTATCGAGAACCTGAAAAAGTTCCGGAAAGTCTTTAAGCCGGATTACATCCAGGCCTTCTGCTTAACCAGCACTCTCGCTTTCGGGATCTTCCACGTGATCCCCTTCATTGCCCCCTATCTCGTGCGAAACGTCGGCTTCAAGGAATCGAATCTCCCTTTCATGTACCTTATCGGAGGAATCGGAACCATTATCACGGCGAGGATCGTGGGAAAACTCACGGATCGCCTCGGAAGCTTTACCATGTTCCGGTTTCTCGCCCTCGTATCGATGATTCCGATTCTGGCACTGACTCATTTGCCTCCGGTCTCTGTTGGGATTGCGCTCACTGTGACCACGCTCTTTACGATGTTCGGATCGGCGCGATTCATTCCGGCGATGACGATGGTGTCGGGAGTTGTGAAACCGGAAGAGCGCGGGACATTCATGAGTCTTGAAAACGCCGGGAGGCAATTTGCATCAGGAGCTGCTTCTCAGACAGCAGGACTTATCATCGGCTCAACGGCTACGGGCGCTCTCACGAATTACAATATCGTCGGCATCATCTGCGTATGCTCAAGTCTAATTGCCATTTTTATCGCGAACCAGATTCGCAAAAAATACAACCTCCGCTGATGAAACTCACCCGCGCCCATTTTGCAGCGATGCTCGCCTTCACGATGTGGGGACTCTTTCCGATTTACTGGAAATTTTTTAGCGATGTCGGAGCGTGGGACCTGTTCGGCCATCGTCTCATGTGGTCGTTTGTCACACTCTTCTTCATCATGCTCTTCCGGGGAAAGCTTTTCCTCGTCAAAGACATCTGGAAAAATCCCCGGGCGAGGGTGATGCTTGTTATCTCGGCCCTTCTCATCTCTTCCAACTGGCTTCTCTACATCTATGCCGTCAATGCCGGCAGGATCCTTGAGGCCAGCATGGGAT